>NZ_JAVYJH010000016.1:0-71523 GCF_032621685.1 Pseudomonas sp. zfem002
GTCCACCTTGCGTTTCACTACAGTTGTCGTCACTCATTCTGGTCACCGCTTTCAGGTGACTGATTTTGGCCCATGCCGGGCACACTGGGAGCGGGCGTTGCCCGCGATGCGCCGCGCGGGCGGCGCTCGATCTGGAGGGCGCTGCAAGACTCAAGGCAGGCACCTGGTGGCCTTGATGCGGTTCCCCGACAAGCCTTCAAAGATGTGCATATACCTATGCTCATCGCTGGCAAGCCAGCGATGAGCCCTTATGGTCCCTTACCGCCCCTTGATAACCATCTCCCCCACCGTCTCCCCAACCGCCTGCCACTCCGGCCGGTACATCGACTCCACCTGCGGCGGCGGAATCCGGTAGCTGCCCGGGGTCACCGCCCGCGCCAGGTACAGCAGGTGAGTGGTGCCATAACCGTCGAGGTTCAGCGCCGCCACGTAGCGATCGTCACGATACTCCTGGTGCGCCACATTGGCGTTCTCCATCGCCTCGCGCCATTGCTTCACCGCGCTGCTGGCGTTTTCCAGGCTGGCGGCGCTCTGCGCGAGGTTCTGGTTTTCCAGTTCCAGACCGGCCGGCAGCAAGTCCACCACCAGCGCATCCGGCACCCGCGCCTTGGCCTGGATCGCCAGGTGCACCAGGACCAGATCGCCGCTTTCCAGCGCCTTGAGGTCCAGCGCCTGGCCGTTCATGCCCAGGTACTCGCGGCGAATACTCAGGTTGTTGCCACTGGCCGGCGGTGCCTGGCGCGGATAACCGGAAAGGGTCAGGCGCTGATACAGGGTCTGTTCGCCTTCGTTGCTCACACTCAGCGGCGCGGCCAGCAACGGGCCCTGCAGGTGCACACCGGAGCGGGCCGGGCTCAGTTCGCGGACCTGGCCGGCACTGTCCAGCCGCGCGCGCCATTGCCCTTCCGGTTGCTGGGCAAAACCACGCCCGGCGAGGAACAGGGCGTTACGCTCCTGGGTCGACAGCCACGGGCTCGCCGCCAGTTGATCGGACAGCTTGAACAGGCGATCCGCAACGCTGTCGCCGGCCAGCTTGTATTCATCGAGCAACGCCAGGATCAGCGCCTGGTCACGCAGCGGGCTGCCATAGTCGGCCATCCAGTCCTTCTCGCGATTGACCGCCAGCCCCGCCAGCAGGGCCTCCTGCCCGCGCGGCTTGTCGCCCATGGTGTCGAGGGCGATCGCCAGTTGCACCAGCGGCAACCCCGAGCGCGCATCGGCGCGGCGCTCGAACAGACTGCGCAAGGCCCCCAGCGGCGCCTGCTTGCTGCGCGACAGCACCAGCGCGGCATAGGCCTGCACGGCGAAGCGGGTGTGCTCGATGTTTTCGCTGTAGTTCACCTCGATCAGGTTGCGCTCCTGCACGTAGCGCAGCAGGCGCTCGCTGGCCTTCTTCAAGGCCTCGGGCGGCACCGCGAAACCCTGCTCGCGGGCACGCAGGAGGAAGTCGGTGACATAGGCGGTCAGCCAGTATTCCTCGTCGCTGTCGGAACTCCACAGGCCGAAGCTGCCGTTGTAGCGCTGCATGCCAAGCAGGTGCTCGATGCCGATTTCGATCTTGCGCTTGCGCTCGTCGGCCGGCTCGCCCTCGATGCCGAGGCGCTCGAGTGTCGCGGCGTCGGCGTACAGCGACGGGTACAGGCCGCTGGTGGTCTGCTCCAGGCAGCCATAGGGATAGGCCTTGAGCGCGCGGATCTGTTCGGCGAGGTTCAGCGGCGGCCGGCTGGACAACACCAGGCTGCCCTCCAGGCCCGCCGGCTCGAACAGGGCCAGGTCCTGTTCCGGCAGGCTCCACGGCTCGCCCGTCAGGGCAACGCGGTAGTGCTTGAGCTGCGCCGGATAGGCCGGGCGCACGCCGAGGGTCCATTCGCGGGTGAAGCCGGTATCGCTCTCGCCCGGCAGTACCAGGCCATCGACCCGTACAGTGATGCGGCCCTGGCCGTAGCCACCCTGGGCCTGCACCGGAATCTGCAGGGTCAGGCGCTGGCCCTGCTTGAGTTTCAGCGCCTGATGAGTGCTGCCCAGCAGATCGAGCTGGCCTTCGCTGGCCAGGGTCACCGCGAGGTTCTGTGCCTGCCCGGAGAGGTTGGACAGATCCAGCGCCAGGCTGGTGCGGTCACCGCCGGCGAGGAAGCGCGGTGCCGACAGCTCGGCCACCAGCGGCGCGGCGACCACGGTCTTGCCTTCGGCGACGCCGAAGCGATCCTCGCTCCAGGCCTGGGCCATCAGGCGCAGTTCACCATTGAAGTCGGGAATGTCCACCGTGGCCTGGCCCTTGCCCTCGGCGTCGAGGGTCACCGGCGCACTCTGCAGGGCGACGATGGTCACGCTGGTGTCCGGCCGCTTGCCGCCCTTGGCCATGGCCGCGTCGCCACCGAAGGCGAGGCTGGCCAGCCGGCCCTGGCCGGCTTCGATCAGCTGCCCGTAGATGTCCAGCTGGTCGGCGCCATAGGCCTTGCGCCCGAACATGCCGGTGAACGGGTCGGGGGTGACGTAGCTGGTGATATTGAGGATGCCCACGTCCACCGCGGAGAGCAGCACCTGGACCTGCTTCGGCACGCTGCCGTCGGCGTTGCGCGCCTGGATCGCGACCGTCAGCGGACGCTTCGGCCGCATCTTCTCGGGGGCCTCGAGGGTGAGCGCCAGCTTGCGCTCGGCGCGATCGAGCGGCAGGTGGAGAATGCCGACGGCGCGCTTGGGCGTGACATTGGCCTTGCGCTCGCCCGGACGAATGACCAGGGCGCTCAGGTACAGGTCATGCCGGGCCCATTGCGGATCGAGCTTGACCGCGAACGCCTTGCCTTCGGCAGGCACGTCGATCTCCTGCCACCACAGCGGACCATCGCTGCCCTCGACGATCAGATAACCCTTGCCCGCAGCCGGCGGCGTGACGGTCACGTTGACTGTCTCGCCGTCCTTGTAGGCCGGCTTGTCCAGGGCCAGGCGCACCTGGTCGGGACGCACGGCCCCGCCATCGGCGTTGTCCTGGGCGCGATAGCCGGCCCAGAAACGCAGGCTGCTGGTGACGCCGGTGGCCGGATCCTCCACTTCGACGCGGTACGGGCCCCACTCCACCGGGAAGCTCAGTTTGGTGGTACTGCCCTGCGGCACGCTGACGGTCTGCTCGCTTTCGGTGAGGTATTTCTCGTTGAAGTTGTAGCTCCAGCCGTCGCTCTGCGAGTAGTTCCAGTAGTAGTCGCGACGCTCGCGGACCAGGCGTACCCGCAGGTTGTCGGCGGCCAGCTTGTTGCCGTCGCGGTCGGCCATCAGCAGCTCGATTTCCACCGGCGCGTCGCCGTCGGTTTCTTCGCCGTCGAACAGACCACGCAGGCCCGGCAGGCGCTCGGCCGGCCAGATCGGTTGTTCCAGGCGGCGAGTGATCGGCCGGCCGCCGGACTCCTGCAGGCTGGCCTGCACCGTGAGCTGCAACGGCGAGCGGACCTCGGCCCATTCGCTGGCAACGCTGATCAGCGCGTTGCCTTCGGCATCGAGGGTGCTCTCTTCTAGGTCGAGGTCGTGGCTCAGTTCACCCTCGGTGACCGAGCCGAACTGATAACCGGGCAGTGCCGGCACCGCTTCGCGCAGGGGCCGCACGTAGACCTGGCCGCTGAGGCGGTTGCCCGCCGCCGGGGCGCCGTACAGGTAGCGCCCGTTGACTTCGATTTCCGCGGTCTGCTCCGGGCTCAGCGGGGTATCGCTGCCTTTCAGTTCGAGGGCCAGGCGTTCGGGCAGGAAGTCCTCGACCAGCACTTCGAAGACCTGGCGCTTGCCACCGCCGAGGTCGAACAGCAGTTGCCAGCGGCCGGTCGGCGCCTCGCCATCCAGTTGCAGCCGGTACTGGTAGAAGCCATTGGAGTCAGCCTCCCAGACGAACTGGCGACTGACCTGCTCATCCGGACGACGCACCTCGACATTGATCGGCTGTGGCTTGACCGGCTTGCCGTCGCGGTCGCGCAGCAGGCCGTTGAGCAACACGGTCTCGCCGGGGCGATAGAGATCCCGCGGGCCGAAGACGAAGAACTGCAGGGGATTGGCCTGCGGGCCGGTGACGGTGAACTCGGACAGGTCCAGCGCCGAGGTGTTCAGGCGCAGCAGCGTGGTGTGCTCGCCCTGGCGGGCCAGCAGCACGTCGGCCTTGGGCGGCAGCGGCAGTTGCGCGTGGCCACTGCCGTCGGTCTTGCCCTGGGCGAGCATCTTGCCGTTGTTGTCGAGCAGGTCCAGTTCGATGCCGCTCAGGGCCTTGCCGCCTTCGAGCGCCTGGGTGAACACGTCCAGGCGGTTGCTGTAGCGGTGCACCGAGAGGCCGATGTCGCTGAGGGTGAACAGGGTCGCCGGCTGCGAATAGTTGTAGGTGCCGGACTCACGCATCACCGCCAGGTACACGCCGGCTTCCTGCAGCGGCTTGATCCCGGCCATGGGCAGGAGCAGGGTTTCGCGGGTGTTGGCCGCGGGGTTCAGGTCGAAGCGTCCGGCATAGACCAGGTCGGCCATGGGCAGCAGGTCGCGGGCTTCATAGCTCTGCAGCGAACTGCTGCGGCCCCAGGCGGCGAGGAAAGCGGGCAGCGATTCGGACTTGATGCGGAAGAACTCGACATCGACCTTCGCCACGTTCAGGGCGATCACCGGCAAGCCCTCAGCCAGTCGCGTCGGCAGCAGCGAACCGCGGCTGGCGAAACCGATGCTCGGCTCCATGTCGCGGGTTTCCAGGCGGCTGACGTACTCGTTGGCGAGCTGCTTGCCGTTGACGCTGCGCAGCCCGGCATCGAGGGTCAGGACCAGCTTGCGCTTGGGTTCGAGGTGGCGCAGGCGCAGTTCCATGCGGTTGTCGGAGAGCTCCCAGGCGCCGTCGACCTTGCCCTTGGTGGTGTCGACCAGGTGCAGGCGCTCGTCGAAGCGCTGGTCGGCCGCAAGCGGGGCGGAGAAGGTCACCGACAGCGCGCTGGCGCCATCGACCTGGACCTCCGAGACATCGACCACATTCAGTTCGCGGCCGGCGTAGCGCTGGGCCAGGGCGGCCTCGTCGACCACCGCCGTGGCGGCCGCAGGCGCGCTGGCGGCGGCTTTTTCCGCCGGAGCGGGTTGGTCGACGGAAGACGAATCACACGCGCTGAGCAGCGCCAGGGCGCAGGCCAGCCACAATCCTTTGTTCAGCATGGAGAGGGAACTCGTTCGGCAACGGGGGCAGACGGGAAACTATATATCAAGGCCGGTATTTTCACCGGCGCGGGACCGCAGGATGAGACAGGGTTCACCCGGCAAAGTGCCGCGGATGAGTAGAATGGGCGGCTATCGGCAAGCTCGCTCCCACGAGGAGCAACCTGCATCCACCAAGGACCCTTCAATGCCCGCACTCCTCAGCGCCTGGCGCGACCGCCCTACCCATCACAAGGTCTGGGCCCTGGCCGCGCCGATGATCCTGTCGAATATCTCGGTGCCGCTGGTCGCCCTGGTGGACAGCACGGTGATCGGCCACCTGCCCCATGCCCACCAGCTCGGCTCGGTGGCGGTGGGGGCCAGCCTGTATACCCTGCTGGTGGGGGTCCTGGGTTTCCTGCGCATGGGCTCGACCGGCTTCGCCGCCCAGGCCGCCGGGCGTGCCGACGGCAGCGGCCTGCGCCAGGTGCTGGCGCAGGGGCTGATCCTCGCGCTGCTGTTCGCCTTGCTCCTCGGCCTGCTGGCGATTCCCCTCAGTCATCTGGCGCTGAACCTGATCCAGCCCGGCGCGGCGCTGGAACAGGGCACCCGCGAGTTCTTCACCATCCGCCTGCTCGGCCTGCCGGCGGCGCTGGCCACCTATGCCCTGGTCGGCTGGTTCCTCGGCACGCAGAACGCCCGCGCGCCGCTGGCGATCCTGCTCACCACCAACCTGCTGAACATCGTCCTCAACCTGTGGTTCGTGCTGGGCCTGGACTGGGGCGTGGCAGGCTCGGCGCGGGCCTCGGTGATCGCCGAATGGGCCGCGGCCCTGCTCGGCCTGGCCCTGACCCGTCCATCGCTGCGCGCCTATCCGGGCAAGGTGATCTGGCCGCTGCTGGCGCGCTGGCAGAGCTGGCGGCCGCTGCTCAGCGTCAACCGCGACATCTTCATCCGCAGCCTGGCGCTGCAGGGCGTGTTCTTCCTCATCACCGTGCAGGGCGCGCGCATGGGTGAAGCCACGGTGGCGGCCAACGCCCTGCTGCTCAATGGCCTGCTGGTGACCGCCTACGCCCTCGACGGGCTGGCTCATGCGGTGGAAGCGCTGTGCGGTCATGCCATCGGCGCCGGCGACCGGCCGGCCCTGCGCCGCGCGCTGGTGGTCGCCGGCGGCTGGTCGCTGCTCGCCAGTGCCGGGTTCGCCGTGCTGTTCCTGCTGGGTGGGCACCTGTTCATCCAGCTGCAGACCGATATCCCCAGCGTGCGCGAAACCGCCTTCGAATACCTGCCGTACCTGGCGCTGCTGCCGTTGATCGCGGTGTGGAGCTACCTGCTCGATGGCCTGTTCATCGGCGCCACCCGTGCCCGGGAAATGCGCGATGCCATGCTCCTCAGCGTACTCATCGCCCTGCCCTTCGCCTGGCTGGCGCGGGACCTGGGCAACCATGGGTTGTGGCTGGCGTTCCTGTTGTTCATGGCGGTGCGCGGGGTGACGCTGGGGGTGATGGGCTGGTGGTTGCAGCGGCGCGATGGGTGGTTTGTGCATCAGCCATGAAAAGCATGGGCGATCACACGCTGTCACATACCTTCCTTTGACTCGTCCTGCTCTCTGGTGGAAAAAGCTGCGTCCCCACGGTTGGCGAGACTCGATGAACAATCCGGAAAAGGCGCCCAGGAAGGGTTCAGGGCAGGCTTCGGCCATACCGCATCCTGCGACCTGCAAATGGTTGATCACCGGTTTGCTTGTGCTGGTAGCAGCTCAGGCATTCTGGATTTTCAATCCCGCTCCAGCGCCGACACTGAGCAATGTCATCAAAACCACCCCCATCGGCGAACACAGCGCCGTCTATGAGGTGCTCAGCAACTCGGGCGGCGCCACCGTTCCACTGGTCTATCGGTATTTCATTGCAGACCGGGAACCCGATGAAGTCCGCGCCCTGAAGATGCTGAAAGCGCACACACCGTTCCTGGTCACCCGACAATCAGATGCCATCCGCGCGGTAGAAGGACTGAAAATCACCGCACTGACCCATGCCAGAGTCTATGCATTCAGCAACTCTGCGCTCCTGCGGGAAAACGGCGAAATCCAGCCCGTCACCATCGACCTGAGCGCAACCAGCGACTGACCCAAACGAAAACGGCCCGCAAGCGGGCCGTTTTCATCTCCAGTGCCTTACGACGACAGGTACGAAGACCGCGTCAGGCCCAGGCGCAACGCATCGAGGAACTGGGTCCGCTCGCGTTCGCTGATACGCGCACTGGCCACCTTGTCGCGGTAATGCGTCATCAGTTCCTCCGGCGACAGGTGCACGTAGCGCAGCATGTCTTCGATGGTGTCGTGGGTCTCGATGCCGGCGTGGTACACGCTGCCGTTCGGGTTCTGGTAGATGTTCACCGAGTCGGTGTCGCCGAACAGGTTGTGCATGTCACCGAGAATCTCCTGGTACGCACCGACCAGGAACACGCCCAGCAGGTAGTCCTCGCCTTCCTTGACCGCATGCACCGGCATGCTGGTCTCGATGCTCTGCTCGTCGACGTACTGGTTGATCTTGCCGTCGGAGTCGCAGGTCAGGTCCTGCAGCACGGCGCGGCGCAGCGGCTCCTCGTCGAGACGGTGCAGCGGGATGATCGGCAGCACCTGGCCGATGGCCCAGGTGTCCGGCAGGCTCTGGAACACCGAGAAGTTGCAGATGTACTTGTCGGCCAGCTTGTCATTGAGCTCGTCCAGCACCTGGCGGTGCGAGCGCTGGCGGGCTTTCAGCGAGTTGTGCAGGCGCCGGCACACGGCGAAGTAGCACTGCTCGGCCAGGGCCTTCTCGGCCAGGCTGATCTTGCCGTCGGCATACTGCGCGGCCACGTCGCTCATGTAGTGGGTGGCGCGCCAGTAGGTCTCGGTAACCATCTCCAGGTCGGTCGGACCCAGCAGGTCGGCCAGCCACTGCACGGTTTCCGGCAGGGCTTCCTTGTTCTCGATGGTCGGCACTTCGTCGTTGTGCTTCTCGACGTCGGTGACCTGGATCACCAGCATGGCGTGGTGCGCGGTCAGCGAGCGGCCACTCTCCGAGAAGATGTGCGGATGCGGCAGGCCCTGGGCATCGCAGAACTCCTTGAGCATGCCGACCACGACACCGGCGTAGTCGTCCATGTCGTAGTTGATCGAGCTGGCATTGCGCGAGTGGGTGCCGTCGTAGTCGACGCCCAGGCCACCACCGACGTCGATGTGATCGACCGGCAGGCCCAGCCCACGCAGCTCGCCGTAGTAACGGATGGCTTCCTTGAAGCCGTGCTGGTAGTCGGCCAGGTTGGCAATCTGCGAACCCATGTGGAAGTGCAGCAGGCGGATGCCCTGGTCGAGGCCGGCGTCACGGAAACGCTGGACCACGGAAATCAGCTGCGCCGCGGACAGACCGAACTTGGACTTCTCGCCCCCGGTATCCGCCCACTTGCTCGACGCCAGCGACGACAGGCGCACGCGCAGGCCGACCTGTGGCTTGACCTTGAGCTCGGCGGCCTCTTCGATCACCAAGGCCACTTCCGACTCTTTCTCGATGACGATGAACACGTTGTGGCCGAGCTTCTGGCCCATCAGCGCAAGGCGGATGAACTCGCGGTCCTTGTAGCCGTTGCAGACGATGGTGCCGCCCTTCGGCGCCAGCGCCAGCACCGCCAGCAGCTCCGGCTTGGAACCGGCTTCGAGGCCGATGGAGACGTTCTGCGTGGCGATGATGTTTTCCACCACCGCTTCCTGCTGGTTGACCTTGATCGGGTACAGCGCGGTGTACTGGCTCTGGTATTCCAGGCGCGCGATGTTGGCGTCGAACGCGCCGGTCAGCTGGCGCACGCGGTCCTGCAGGATGTCGGGAAAGCGCACCAGCAGCGGCAGCGACAGGCCGCTCTTGCGCAGTTCGTCGACCTGCTCGTACAGGTCGATCGGCGCGCTGCCCGGACCGTTCGGGCGCACTTCGACGCGCCCGGCTTCATTGATCGCGAAATAGCCCGCGCCCCAATGGCGAATCCCGTAAACACTGCGGCTGTCGGCCACGGTCCATTGGCTGCCATCGTCTTTGCGTGTGCGTCGTACGGACATCGAAGTCCCCTATAAAGAAAGTCGGATAACACCGGCCATGCGGGAGGGCGCAGTGTACAAAGTGAAAATGACGATTTTCCCTGTTCGGGCTTGGACCCTTCCCAAGGCAACGAGTTTAGACGCTGGGCGAAAAGCCCCGGGTGCCCCGCTCCGTGCCCGCGCGCTGCACGCGACGGACCAACGAAACGGAAAGCAGGCGATCAGCCGCCGGATTTCTTCGCTTTGAAGCCCTGTTTGAGCAGCTCACCGAGCAGCAGCTCGACATGGTCGCCCTGGATCTCGATGACGCCGTCTTTCAACGCGCCACCGGTGCCGCAGCGCCGCTTCAGCGTGCTGGCGAGGTCCTTGAGCTGTTCCAGAGGCAACGGCACGCCCGTGATGGTGGTCACCGTCTTGCCGCCACGACCTTTGCTTTCGCGGCGCACGCGAGCGATGCCATCGCCTTGCGGGATGTCCGTCTGCTTGCAGATGCAGGCATCGATGGGTTTGCTGCAGTCCGGACAGTGCCGACCCGCATCGGTGGAGAACACCAGGCCGCCCAGGGCGGAGAATGACGAGGCTTTCTTGGCCACTTTTGATCCTCGGGTTTGAGGACAAAAAACTGGTCGCGGACCCGGGCGGGACAACGACCGCGAAGCCCCACTCTGGCAGGGGCAGCGCACCTGTCGCGAATGGCTTCGCGGCAGGGTGAAAAGGCCGCGCAGTGTAACGGCAAATGTCCCGCTTGCTAAGTACAGAACTGCGCCATTTCGGGCAATTTTCGCGACATCAGGCTTGACGGCCGAAGGCCCTGGAAAGCGCTGCCAACGAGTCAGGGCAATAGGCCAGTATCCGCGACTCTTCCCAGACCACTTCCAGGTTGACGAAACGGGCCTCGCTGACCTCTTCCGGCTGCAGTTGCAAAGGCCCGTCCCAGACCGCCGAGAACACCGCGCACCAGAGCCGGTTGCCGGGCTGGTCGAAGAAGAAACGGTCGTGGGCGCGCAACTCGACCCCGCTCACGCCCAGCTCTTCGGCCAGCTCGCGGGCGGCCGACTCGGGGTAGTCCTCACCCGCCGCGACCATGCCGCCGGCCGCCACATCCCAGTAGCCGGGATACAGCGCCTTGCTCAGGGTGCGCTTGTGGATGCACAGCTGGCCGGCGCCGTTGAACAGCAGGATGAAGGTGCAGCGACCGATCAGGCCGCGCTCGCGCAGCTCGGCGCGGGGCAAGGCGCCGAGCAGGTTGTCGTCTTCGTCGACCCAGGCGACCTGCTCCTGGTCCGAGGCGGCGCGGTGCGCCGCCTCCGCTGCGCTGATGCTCATCAGCCTTGCGACAGCAGCTGGCGCAGGTCGATGACCGCGGCGTTGGCCCGGGAGATGTAGTTGGCCATGACCAGCGAGTGGTTGGCCCACATGCCGAAGCCGCTGCCGTTCAGCACCATCGGGCTCCACAGCGGTTCCTGCGAGGCTTCCAGCTCACGGATGATCTGGCGCACGCTGACCGTGGCGTTCTTCTTCGCCAGCACGTCGGCGAAGTCGACCTCGATGGCGCGCAGCAGGTGCGACAGCGCCCAGGCCTGGCCACGGGCTTCGTAGAACACGTTGTCGATCTGCAGCCATGGGGTTTCCACCAGCTCTTCGTCGACCTGCGGCGCCTGGCCCGGCACCACGGTTTCGGTCTTCAGCGTGCTGTTCAGCTTGACCCGGCCGACGCTCGCCGACAGGCGCTGGGACAGCGAGCCGAGACGGGTGGCGACATCGCCCAGCCAGTTGTTCAGGTTGTCGGCGCGGGTATAGAAGATCGCGCCGGAATCACCGGTGGCCAGACGGGTCTGGTAGCGGGTCAGGGACTTGATGCCTTCCTCGAACTCGGACTCGCTCGACGGCAGGATCCAGCTCTTGTTGTCGAAGTTGAAGCGCGGCTCGGCCTTGGCCAGGTCGGCGTCTTCGGTGGACTGCGACTGGGAGCGGGCGAAGTCCTTGCGCAGGGCACGGGACAGGTCGCGGACCTGCACCAGCACGCCGTATTCCCAGCTCGGCATGTTGTCCATCCACAGGCCCGGCGGGAAGCGGTCGTTGGAGATGTAGCCGCCCGGCTTGTTGAGCAGGGTCCCGGCGACGGTCTTGAGGGTCTCGACGGTGGTGTAGCCGACCACCATCTGCTGGCCGCCACGCTCGGCGGCGGCCTGGGCGTTCTGCTGCACCGGGAACAGCTCCGGCTCCTGGCTCCAGTACCAGCCCAGGCCGATGGTCACCAGCAGATAAAGGCCGATCAGCGCGCCCAGCGAACGGCTGAGCAGCCCGCGAAAGTAACTGCCGCTCGCCGTGGCGCGGCCGGCGCTGCGCTCCTCGCGCGACTCGGTGCCGCCTGTACGGTTTTTCCAGTCCAGCATGGCGTAGTCCTTATTTCAGTCAGTGCGTTTCCAGGGTTCGACCGCGGCATCCGGGCATTGGTGCCAAGCATCGCTGCTGTCCGCAAATGCGCCGGCGTCGGGTGCGACCAGGGTGGCAGCAACTATAAAGCAAGGGCGGCGGATCGCATAAGCGACTGTGGGGTCACGAAATGAATGTTCTCCGGCGTCAATAAATTGATACAGGGCACTCGTTTGCCCGAAAAGTGGTGCTAGCATAGAGCCATCACTCGAACTGCCTCATTTCTAATAAGTAGTCAGGACATGACCGAGCCAGAAGACCCGAATCGCGAGCGACTGAAGCAACACTTTGCCCAGCGGGTCATTCACCAGGCCCGGCAGATCCTGGAAATCTGGCAGCGCCTGCAGCGCAACGAATGGTCCAGCGGCGACCTCGGCGAACTGTGCGAGGCCAATCTGCGCCTGCAACGCTATGCCGAACGCTTCGAACAACCGGAACACACCCAGCTGGCCGAAGCCATCGGCCAGACCCTGGCCGCGGTCGAGGCCAACAGTGCGCGGCTGAGCAGCAGCCTTATCAGCGAGCTCAACCGCCTGATGCAGCGCCTGTCGCGCACCGGCCTGCGCCAGGGCGACCGTCTCGAGCAGACGGTCCTGCCGCCGCTGCGCAAGCCGGTCTATGTGATGCTGCAGGACCACGACCGCGCCGAACGCCTGGCCAAGCAGCTGGAGTTCTTCGGCCTCGGCGTGGAACCGCTGTACACCGCCGACGCCTTCCGTGCCTCGATGAGCGAGCGCCTGCCCTCGGCCATCGTCATGGACGTGGACTTCGGCGGCAGCGGCCTCGGCCTGAAACTCGCCGAGCAGGCCCAGCAGGGACTGGAGCAGCGTGTCCCGCTGCTGTTCTTCAGCCTCCACGAAACCGACACCCCGACCCGCCTCGCCGCGGTCCGCGCCGGCGGCCAGGAATTCCTCACCGGCACCCTGGAAGCGTCGAGCCTGCTGGAAAAGGTCGAACTGCTCACCAGCGTCACTCAGTACGAACCCTTTCGCGTGCTGATCATCGACGACTCGCGGGCCCAGGCCCTGCACACCGAACGCCTGCTGAACAATGCCGGGATCGTCACCCGCACCCTCACCGACCCGATCCAGACCATGGCCGAGCTGGCCGATTTCCAGCCCGACCTGATCATCCTCGACATGTACATGCCGGCCTGCACCGGCACCGAGCTGGCCAAGGTGATCCGCCACAACGACCGCTACGTCAGCGTGCCGATCATCTACCTGTCCGCCGAGGACGACCTGGACAAGCAACTGGATGCCATGAGCGAAGGCGGCGACGACTTCCTGACCAAGCCGATCCGCTCGCGCCACCTGATCACCACGGTGCGCAACCGCGCCGCACGCGCGCGCAACCTCAAGGCGCGGATGGTCCGCGACAGCCTCACGGGCCTGTACAACCACACCCATATCCTGCAACTGCTCGAGGACTGCAGCTTCCGCGCCCGCCGCGAGAACCGGCCGCTGAGCTTCGCCATGCTGGATATCGATCACTTCAAGAAGGTCAACGACAGCCACGGCCACCCCATGGGCGACCGGGTGATCAAGAGCCTGGCGCTGTTTCTCAAGCAGCGCCTGCGCAAGACCGACTTCATCGGGCGCTACGGCGGCGAGGAGTTCGCCATCGTCATGCCCAATACCGATCTGAATGCCGCGCACAAGGTGCTCGACGAGATTCGCCGGCGCTTCGCCGAGATCCATTACCCCGCGCAGCCGCAGGATCTGTTCTGCACCTTCAGCGCCGGGGTGGTGGAACTGAACGACGACCTCGACGCCCTGAGCATGGCCACCGCCGCCGACGAGGCGCTGTATCGGGCCAAGGGCGCCGGGCGCAATCGGGTGCAGCGCGTGGAGCCGTGAAATCAAATGGCCACTTTTTTTGACCGAGTCGCCCGGCTCGTCATAACACTGCAATAAAAACGCAATAAGTTCAGTGACTTGCCTACAGCCGTCGGTAGTCACGCACATGCGCCTGAAGCTGCTCACCAATCTCAACACCCTGTTGCTCGTCCTCGTCTGCCTCGCCCTTGGCGCCACCCTCTGGTGGTCGCAAAAGGCGCTGGAGCGCCCTTACCTGCTGATGGAGCGTTACCTGGGCCTGTCCCAGCAGTTCCAGAACCAGGTGGCGCGCAATATCCAGACCTATCTCGGCAGCGGTGACGCGCTGCAGCACGCCACCGCCCTGCAGGCCACCCAGGACCTCCAGGAGGAGCTGAAACAACTGCCGCAAACCCTGGCCCAGAGCGTCCGCCCGAGCCTGGACAGCCTGGCCCTGTTCGCCAGCAACGAACTGCTCGCCGCCGGCAAGCTGGCCGGCGATCCGCAGGCACTGCTGCTGCAGGCCGAACGCGAGATGGGCGCCAACCTCGAACAGTGGCTGCGCTATGCGCAGAACAGCGGCAACCCGGAGGGCGAGCGCTATACCCCGGCACTGGTCGAGGCCGGCCTGCACCTCGGCCGCCTGTCCCTCGCGCGCGACAAGCTGGTCAGCAGCGGCCGCAGCGAACTGGCCGAGGAAGTCGAGCGGGAACTGAACCTGATCGCCGCGCAGGCCAAGGTCCTCGACGCCCTGCCGTTGCTCGGGGTCAAGGACGCCAGCGCCTCCGGTTCCGACGATTTCGCCGCAATGATGGGCCTGGCCAGCGAGAGCAAGAGCGAGGCCGAGGACAGCGCCATCGGCCTGCGCCGCGAACTGAACAGCCTGGTCGGCCGCTACCCGGCGGAACTGCAGCGCACCCGCGAGCTGATCCAGCGTCGCAGCGAACTGGCCGCCACCACCCAGTCGCGAATCGCCGCGGTACAGCAGGCGATCGCCGACCTGGAGCCGGGGGTGCGCAGCCAGCATGGCCAGATCCAGAGTGAAGTACGCCTGATGCAGGGGGGGATGATCGCCCTGATCCTGCTCATCGCGCTGGTCATCGACCGCCTGCAACGGCGCCTGGCGCGGGTGCTCACGGCGCTCGACCCGGCGCTCTCGGAATGGGCCGGTGGCGACTTCAGCAAGCCGATCGACCTGCCGCCGAGCAACCGCGAGATGCACGATATCCAGGACTCGCTGAACCGCCTGCGCGACTACCTGGTGGAACTGGTCGGGACCATTCGCAGCAACGCCGAACAGGTTGCCGGCAGCAGCCATGCCCTGGCGGGCATGAGCAGCGCGCTGCACGACGGCGCCGAGCGCCAGGCCGGCGATACCGCGCAGATCCGCGACGCCCTGGGCGAGCTGGAGGCGACCATCACCCAGGTCGCCGGCGATGCCAGCCAGGCCGCCGATGCCAGTCGCCAGGCCGGTCTCGCAGTGGAACAGGGCCAGGCCGTGATCGGCCAGAGCCTCACCGGCCTGCGCAAGCTGGTCGATGAAGTGCAGGGCAACGCCCAGGCCATCGAGGAACTGGCCCAGGAGTCGGCGACCATCGGCGGCGTACTGACAGTGATCCGCGCCATCGCCGAGCAGACCAACCTGCTCGCCCTCAATGCCGCCATCGAAGCGGCGCGGGCCGGGGAAATGGGCCGTGGTTTCGCCGTGGTGGCCGAGGAAGTACGCTCGCTGGCTCAGCGCACCACCGGCGCCACCGGCGAGATCCAGACCCTGATCACCCGTCTGCAGCAGGCCGCGCGGGAGTCGGTGGACGGCATGCGCATCCAGCTCGAACACGCCGAGGCCACCGCCGACCAGGCGCAGGCCGCCGATGGCGCGCTGGACGAGATCGTCACGGCGATCCAGACCATCGCCGATACCGCGGTGCGGATTGCCGATGTGACGGCGCAGCAGAGTGGTGCGGTAAGCGAGATTCGTGACCACAGCGAGCGGATTCATGACCTGGGCGAGGACAACCTGCAACGGATCGGCGAGGGGCGCGACCAGGGCGAGCAACTGTTGCGCCTGGGCGGGGAGCTGAATACGGCGGTGCGGGCTTTCCGCCTGTAGTCGCCCTTCCGGACCTCATCGCGGGCAACGCCCGCTCCCACAATGTCCGAGGCGACATCGAACCCTGTGGGAGCGGGCGTTGCCCGCGATGGACCGCGCAGCGGTCCCTGCATCCCCGCCGAGACTCCGCTATCATGCGGACACCTACGCCCCCGCGAGACCATCATGCGTCGTCTGCTTTGCCTCCTGCTGCTGGCCCTGGCCCTGCCCGCCCTGGGCGCCGGCCTGCTCGACAGCCGCCCCAGCGCCACCCTCGGCGCGCCGTCCCTGAACAACAGCGCCGACTTCCTGCCGGTCCGCGAAGCCTTCAAGCTCAACCTGATCCAGGGCGATGCCGAGGGCATCAAGCTGCGCTTCGTCCCCGCCGAGGGCTACTACCTCTATCGCCATCGCTTCCAGTTCCGCGCCGAACCGGCCGATATCGCCCTCGGCACCCCGCAACTGCCGCCGGGCGAGGCCAAGCATGACGAGTTCTTCGGCGATGTCGAGGTCTACCACGGCATTCTCGATATCGACCTGCCGCGCGGCGATGACAAACGCCCCTTCACCCTGGTGGTGACCTACCAGGGCTGCGCCGACAAGGGCCTGTGCTACCCGCCGGAAACCGAGCGCCTGAGCATCGCCGGCACGGGCGCCGCCACACCCGCAAGCGCGCCGGTCGCGGGCACCAGTAGCCAGTGGACGTGGAACAGCCTGCTGCTGTTCTTCCTCGCCGGCGTCGGCCTGACCTTCACCCCCTGCGTGCTGCCGATGCTGCCGATTCTCTCCGGCGTGGTCCTGCGCGGCCAGGTTGGCGGCTGGCGCGGGCTGTCCCTGTCGCTGGCCTACGTGCTGCCGATGGCCGCCTGTTTCGCCCTGCTCGGCGCCCTGATGGGCCTGTTCGGCGCCAGCCTCAACCTGCAGGCACGCCTGCAGTCGGCCTGGGTACTGGTGCCCTTCTCACTGTTCTTCGTGGTGTTCGCCCTGGCCATGTTCGGCCTGTTCGAGCTGAAACTGCCGCGCGCCCTGAACGACCGTCTCGACCGCGTCGCCGGCCAGACCAAAGGCGGTTCGCTGCTCGGTGCCGCGGTGCTCGGCGTGGTGTCCAGCCTGCTGGTCTCGCCCTGCGTCTCGGCGCCGCTGGCCGGCGCACTGCTCTACATCAGCGCCAGCGGCGATGCCCTGGGCGGTGCGCTGAAGCTGTTCGCCCTGGGCCTGGGCATGGGCGCCCCGCTGCTGCTGGTGGCCACCGGCGGCGCGGCCTGGCTGCCGAAAAGCGGGCCATGGCTGGTCACGGTGAAGAACGCCATCGGCGTGCTGCTGCTGGGCCTGGCCATCGGCCTGCTCAGCCGCGTCCTGCCCGGCCAGGTCACCCTGGTGCTGGTGGGCCTGCTGGCCGCCGGCGTGGCGTTGTTCCTCGGCGCCCTGGAGTTCGTGGTGAAAACCCCGCGCCAGCGCCTGGCGCAACTGCTCGGCCTGTTCCTGCTGGTCTACGCCCTGGCCTCGTGGTACGGCGCCCTCAGCGGCCAGAGCGATCCGCTGCGGCCGCTGCCCGTGGCAAGCAGCGGTGCGGTCGTCAGCCCGGCCGGCAATCAGGCCTGGCAGACGATCGACAGCCCCGCCGAACTCGACCGGATCCTGGCCGAGGCCAGGGCCGCCGGCCAGCCGCTGGTGCTGGACTGGTACGCCGACTGGTGCATCAGTTGCAAGGTCATCGAGCATGAGGTGCTGAATGCGCCGAACGTGCTGCCATTGCTCAAGGAATACCAGCTGGTGCGCTTCGATATCACCCAAAGCAGCGCCGAACAGCGTGCCCTGCTCGACCGCTACCAGCTGTTCGGCCCACCGGCGCTGCTGTTCTTCGCCGCGAACGGCAGCGAAAATAGCGCCGCTCGCGTGGTAGGCGAGACCAACGCCGGCGAATTCGCCGAACATCTGCAGCGCATTCGCGCCGATCTGCGTCTATAACTTCCCGGGGCCGCCGGAAAGCGCGGCCCATGACCGGGATTAATAAAATAGTCACATATTTTGCGCGAATCTCGCTCAACGTGCTGGCTATTGCAGGTAACTGGACAGTGCTCGGGTCTTTGCGGCATAGTCGCCGCGCTTGTAATCATGTCCTACAAAATCAAAGGATGCGCAGATGGCGACCCTACTGGTGCTGCACGGCCCCAACCTGAACCTGCTTGGAACGCGCGAACCCGGTGTCTACGGTGCCGTGACCCTGGCGCAGATCAACCAGGACCTGGAGCAGCGCGCCCGCGCCGCCGGCCACCATCTGCAGTACCTGCAAAGCAACGCCGAGTACGAACTGATCGACCGGATCCATGCCGCGCGCAACGAAGGCGTGGACTTCATCCTGATCAATCCGGCGGCTTTCACACATACCAGCGTCGCATTACGTGACGCATTGCTGGCAGTGAGCATCCCATTCATCGAAGTGCATCTGTCCAACGTGCACAAGCGCGAGCCATTCCGTCACCACTCCTACTTTTCGGATGTCGCCGTGGGAGTGATCTGCGGCCTGGGCGCCAGCGGTTACCGCCTGGCCCTGGAGTCCGCCCTGGAGCAACTGGCTGCCGGCGCAAAATCCTGAATAACGCGAGCCTGGCCGTCGCCGGGCCTACAAGAACGTTTGAATCACGTTCATACGACCCTGACCATATCTTGGGAGTTGATGATTAATGGATATTCGTAAAGTCAAGAAACTGATCGAACTGCTGGAAGAGTCCGGCATCGACGAGCTGGAGATCAAGGAAGGCGAAGAGTCCGTGCGCATCAGCCGCCACAGCAAGGCTCCAGCCCAGCAGTACTACGCGCCGGCCCCGGTTGCCGCCGCTGTCGCTCCAGTCGCCGCGCCGGTCGCCGCTGCCGCAGCCGCCCCAGCTGCCGAAGCCGCTGCGCCGAAGCTGAACGGCACCGTGATCCGCTCGCCAATGGTCGGTACGTTCTACCGCAAGGCTTCGCCAACCTCGCCAGCCTTCGTCGAAGTCGGCCAGAGCGTTAAGAAGGGCGACACCCTGTGCATCGTCGAAGCCATGAAAATGATGAACCACATCGAAGCCGATATCGGCGGTGTCATCGACGCCATCCTGGTGGAAGACGGTCAGCCGGTTGAGTTCGACCAGCCGCTGTTCACCATCGTTTGAACCGCGGAGAGCCTGCGATGTTGGAAAAAGTTCTGATCGCCAACCGCGGCGAAATTGCCCTGCGTATCCTGCGTGCCTGCAAGGAACTGGGCATCAAGACCGTCGCCGTACACTCCACGGCCGACCGCGAGCTGATGCACCTGGGCCTGGCTGACGAGTCCGTGTGCATTGGCCCGGCGTCGTCCAAGGAATCCTACCTGCACATCCCGGCGATCATCGCCGCCGCCGAAGTCACCGGTGCCACCGCCATTCACCCTGGCTATGGCTTCCTCGCGGAAAACGCCGACTTCGCCGAACAGGTAGAGAAATCCGGCTTCGCCTTCATCGGCCCGAAAGCCGACACCATCCGCCTGATGGGCGACAAGGTATCGGCCAAGCACGCCATGATCCAGGCCGGTGTACCGACCGTACCGGGTTCCGACGGCCCACTGCCGGAAGACGAAGAAACCGCGCTGGCAATCGCCCGCGAGGTTGGCTACCCAGTGATCATCAAGGCCGCCGGTGGCGGTGGTGGTCGCGGCATGCGCGTGGTGCACAAGGAAGAGGACCTGATTTCCTCGGCCAAGCTGACCCGTACCGAAGCCGGTGCCGCCTTCGGCAACCCGATGGTCTACCTGGAGAAGTTCCTGACCAACCCACGTCACGTGGAAGTCCAGGTTCTCTCCGACGGCCAGGGCAACGCCGTGCACCTGGGCGACCGTGACTGCTCGCTGCAGCGCCGTCACCAGAAGGTACTGGAAGAAGCCCCGGCTCCGGGCATCGACGAGAAGGCCCGCCAGGAAGTCTTCGCCCGCTGCGTCCAGGCGTGCATCGAGATCGGCTACCGTGGCGCCGGCACCTTCGAGTTCCTCTACGAGAACGGCCGCTTCTACTTCATCGAGATGAACACTCGCGTGCAGGTAGAGCACCCGGTTTCGGAAATGGTCACCGGTATCGACATCGTCAAGGAGATGCTCAGCATCGCCGCTGGCAACAAGCTGTCGTTCACCCAGGACGACGTGGTCATCCGCGGTCACGCCCTGGAGTGCCGGATCAACGCCGAGGATCCGAAGAAGTTCATCCCGAGCCCAGGCACGGTCAAGCACTTCCACGCTCCGGGCGGCAACGGCGTTCGCGTCGATTCGCACCTGTACAGCGGCTACACCGTTCCGCCGAACTACGACTCGCTGATCGGCAAGCTGATCACCTACGGCAAGGACCGCGACGAAGCCATGGCACGCATGCGCAATGCCCTGGACGAAATCGTCGTCGACGGGATCAAGACCAACATCCCGCTGCACCGTGATCTGGTCCGTGACGAAGCCTTCTGCAAGGGCGGCGTCAACATTCACTACCTGGAGCACAAGCTGGCTTCGGAGTAATCCCGCCGGTTGCACCTTGCGTTGAATGTGAAAAGCCCCGAACCCAGGTTCGGGGCTTTTTCGTTGGGCTCAACGGTCCAGGGTGGTCAGCAGCAATGCCTGCGCCCTGATCTGCGACGCGCTTGCCGGCTTGCCGCCGAGGGTCGTGACGGCGCCACTGCCGGTCTGCACCAGCGGATCCTCGCGGAAACGCTGGAGAAAGCGCATGGCCCGCCGGGCCAGGTCGCTCTGGGCACCACGGGTGGCATCCAGCAGGATCGGGTCGATCACCCGCTGCACGCTGGAGCGGGTACTGGTGAAGACGCTGGCCGCGCCATCGACGAGGTCGAGGCGAACCCCGTAGATGTTGCCGAAGCACGACGAATACGACCAGTGATCCCAGTCCGCCATGATCCCCCGGTGGGCCAGCGCCGAGCGAATCGGGCCGCCGATGTCCGCGCCGGACGACAGCCAGTCGCCACCGACCAGGGTCGCACTGATCCGCCCCTCTTCCCCGCCCTGGCGAATCCCGCTCAGCGCCGAGTCCAGCGCGTCGTCGATCAGCCGGCCGATGTTGTGATCGATATGGATCATCGCCCCACAGCGGGTCACCGGGTTGTACAGGCAAGCCACCACGCAGCTTTCGATGTTCAGCGAATACAGGTAGTTGTCGGTGATGCCCGGGTTGAAACCGGCGACCAGCCCTTCGCCCTGCAGCACGCATCGCTCCGGCAGCGGATTGGTGCGCGCAGGGAAGGCATCGAACACCTCCCGCACCTGCCCCAGGTAGACCGTCGGTGCACCACCGCGCAGGCCGACCTGCCCGTTGAACTGCCAACGGTTGCCCGGGCCGAGGCGGATCGGCACGCGGTATTGCGCATCGGGCCTGCGTGGGTCGATCAGGCGCAAGGTCTGGTACTCACGATCATGCACCACCTGGAAATAACGGCCACGATCGCGAACGTAGAAGGCCACTTGCCCGCTGTCGTCGCTGCGCTGGAACACCCCGCGCCAGACCCCGCCTTTCTCCATGCTGCGCAGGTTGTCCGGAACGGTTTTCAGGGCGCGCTGCTCGTCCAGTACCGAAATCAGCGCGCGCTCGCCCTGGCGCACGCCCGGCCGGGCCTGCTGGGTGACCTGGTTCCAGCGACTGACCTCACTGACCTTGCGCACCCCGGCGCGCGAGGCGTGCGTCAACGCGCCCCAGGCACCCGGCAGGGCGATGCCCCAGAGCGTCGCGGCCACCCCCAGCCAATGGTCCAGCGCGGCGGCATCGTCATTGGCCATGTGGCTGCGGATCGCCTTGATGCTGCCGATGGCGATGAACACCGCATCGAGCAGGAACCCCAGGGGCGGAAACGCCAGGCTCAGGGGGAAGGCGGCATACAGCAGGCCCTTGGTCACTTGCGCGACGATCACCTCGTGGCGACTGCGGGTCACTTCCTCGATATCGCTGATGTGGTTTTTCAGTTGCTCGTCGTACTCCGCCGTGAAGTCGCTGATGCGGTTGCCTTCGCGCAGGGCATCGCGGCTGGCCTTGCCCTTCGCCAGTTGCCCCAGCCATTGCGACACCGCCGGACGATCGACGAAACGCAGGTACTGCAGGTACCAGTCGTGCATCGCCCCGCGCTCGCTGCCCACGAAGCTCTGGTACTTGCGCAACGTCAGCCCGTCGGGGGCCTGCGGGGTATACAGCCAATCCTGCGCGACATCGCCGACGACGCGACGGAACACGTACAGGCCGACACTCCTGCGTCCGTTGAGGGTGAAACGGAACACGCCGCTGCTGGCGATGTTGTCCGCCGAATCGCCCTGCAGCGGGCGGGCCTCGCCGAGCTGCTCGATCACGCCGAGCAACCAGTCGCGTTCATCGACCGTGATCATCTGCTTGCCATGGGTCGCATGCACATCGCGCAGCAGGGTCGTGCGCGCCATGCGCAGGTGCAGGGCGCGACGCGGGGCGTACTGTGGATGGCTGGCATCGAGGAATTCCTTGCGCAGCGACTCCGCGTAACGCTCGCCGAGGAAGACACCGCGCAGCCAGATCGCCAGATCGGCGGCCCGCACCCTGCTCAGGTCCTGGCCAACGGAAGAGCGTACCGGCATCCGCGGGTTGTCCAGGCCCCAGTTGTCATCGTGGCCGTACATGGCCAGATCGAGCAGGGTGCGGGTGATCTTTACCGATGAGTCCAGCCCCGGCACGAAGTCGAAGAGGATGGTTTCCGGGTCGACCTCGCCGACCACGCCACAGTCCTTCAGGTAGCTGGCGAGGCTGGCCTGGACGGTGCGCCTGGAGAACGCCAGATAGCTTTCCTGCTCGCTGACCCGTTGCTGCATCGCCTCATTGAGCAGGCGCAGGTCCTCATTGAGCCCGGCGATCAGGCGCCGCTTGCTCACGGGCAGCTCCTGCAACCAGCGCGGCGCCTCGTACCAGGCCACCTGGTCGAGGTGATTGTCCCGCCCCAGTTCGACCAGGTGGCGACTGCACTCGGCATAGCCGTAGTGCGGGCCGCGATGGTCACGGCGCAGGTCCCAGAGCTCCGGGCGCTCGCGCACGTTGGCGTAGAACGCCTCGGCCTTGGCCTGCCCGCTGACGTTCAGGCGGTCGAGCAGGTAGCGAGTCCCCGCCTCGTCGCGCAGCCATCCGCCCAGCTCCGCTGCCAGGGCGCGCAGCGACGGCAGCTCGATCCACTCCTGGCCATCCGGCTTGCCCGGGGCATAGAGCACCAGCCCCGACAGTTGCCCGCTACTGTCTTCGCCATGGAACAGCATCAGCTGCGCCAGGGGTTCGTCGGGGAACTGCGAGACGCCAGTGACCTTTTCGCCCGGCTCATCGCGGCCGACGCCGTTATCCGCGCGGACCCGCATGACCAGGTCATGCCCCTCGCGACTGAGGTGTCCCTTGCAGAGGGCGATGAAGGCGCTCTGCTGCAGGCACACATCGTTCAGGTCATACAGCGCCGCCAGCACATCGGTACGGGCGTAGCGCTCGGTCAGGCAGCGATGGTAGCTGGCGCGCGGATCGACCTGCGCCAGCAGGGCGCCGAGGAAGTCGTCCGGCAGGCTCTGGTTGAGCGCGCCCTGCACCCGCGACAAGGTGCGCGACTTGCCCGGATCCGCCTCGAACGGCCCTTCCGCGACCAGTTCGGCGAGCCGGGTGGTGCGACTCGCCGGGTAATCGGAATGGTTCAGGCGCGTTTCCACCCGTAGTTCGTCCGGTTCGAGCTCCACACCAAGCACCGCCCGGGCCCGCGCGATGATCTCTACCCGGGAGTGGGCGTACAGCGATTCCACGTCTTCCAGCAGCAGGCGGACCTGCTCGCGCAGGAGCGCGACGTGCTGCTGGAAATCGCGCAGGGTGTCCAGCTCGTCGCGGCTCAGGCCGGCGAACCAGTCGCCCAGCGCAGTGCGAATCAGGCCATCGATCTGCCGCCGCTCCCGGTCGGGCAGCCCGCCGCCGTCCTCGAACGACGCGCGCCAGCGCGCCTCCATGTCGCTGATGTGCTGCCGCAGGGTCTGGCTATCGAAGCGTTGCAAGGATTCCTGGCGAAACAGGGATTTCAGCTCGGCGCAATGCGCCTCCTGGCGAGCGAGGAATTTCTCGCCGATGACGCTGCCGCCATCGAGCCCGGCCGGGCGCTGCTGCCACTGCCGCTGCAAGGACTCGCAGTAGTCACCCACCACGCCCGGGGCGACGCCCTCGATGGTCTGCAGGATGCTCTGCCGACGCTCGTCGGCCTGTTCCACGCGGGTTTCCGCAGGCAGCGCGCCGGCCAGCTGGCTGAGGATCCCCTGCGGCTGCTCCTCGAACGACGGCAACTGGCCGTCGATCAGCCGCTGCAGCAAGGCCTCCAGCAGTGCCTCGGGAAACGAGGGCGCCACGTCGCCCTGGGGATGGTAGGTGCGCAGATGCAACATTAGTTGCTCGCGGGCGAACATCTCGAAGAACGGTTGCCCATCGAAGAACCGGTGAATCCACAGTTCCCAGCGCGTCAACTCCAGCAACGACAGGCGTCCAGGCCCGTCGGTTAGGTCGATGCTCATCATCTGACTCCTTGTTGAATGGAGCCATGGAGGGTGAGCGAGCGATGCCGTTGGGAGGTGATAGATAGTTAGGGCCGTGACGCCAGGCGCGGGTTATCCACTTTGCAGCCTGGCTGGCGTACACTGGCGGGCTTTCGCAGCACTGTGCTGAATCTCCCTGGTGAAGGTACCCCCATGCCCTGGTTACAAGTTCGTCTGGCTATCACTCCGGAACAGGCCGAAACCTATGAAGACGCCCTGCTGGAAGTGGGCGCGGTTTCCGTGACCTTCATGGACGCCGAAGACCAGCCGATCTTCGAGCCGGACCTGAACACCACGCCACTGTGGTCCAACACCCACCTGCTGGCGCTGTTCGAGGCCGATGCCGAGCCCGAGGCAGTGTTCGCCCACCTGCAACTGCTGACCGGCGCCGAACTGCCGGAGCACCACGCCGAGGTCATCGCCGACCAGGACTGGGAGCGCAGCTGGATGGACAACTTCCAGCCGATGCGTTTCGGCCAGCGCCTGTGGATCGTGCCGAGCTGGCATGCGGCGCCGGAGCCCGATGCGGTCAACCTGCTGCTGGATCCGGGCCTGGCCTTCGGCACCGGCACCCACCCGACCACCGCGCTGTGCCTTGAGTGGCTGGACGGCCAGGATCTGAGTGACGCCAACGTCCTCGACTTCGGCTGCGGCTCGGGCATCCTCGCCATCGCCGCGCTGCTGCTGGGCGCGCGCCGCGCCACCGGTACCGATATCGACGTGCAGGCCCTGGAGGCCTCACGTGACAACGCCGGACGCAACGGCATCGCCGAAGCGGACTTCGACCTGTACCTGCCCGAGCAGATGCCGGCCATGCAGGCCGATGTGCTGGTCGCCAACATCCTCGCCGGTCCGCTGGTGTCGCTGGCGCCGCAGCTCAGCGGCCTGGTGCGTCCGGGCGGCCTGCTGGCGCTGTCCGGCATCCTCGCCGAACAGGGCGAGGAAGTGGCCGCGGCCTACGTGGCGGACTTCGACCTCGACCCGATCGTCGTCCGCGATGGCTGGGTGCGCATCAGCGGTCGTCGTCGTTAACTAGACTAGTTTTCAGCTCACCCCTCCGGACCGCCGCATGACCGACAGTTTCGTCACCCAGTGCCCGCATTGCCAGACCAGCTTTCGCGTCAGCCACAATCAGTTGAGCGTGGCTCGTGGTGTCGTCCGCTGCGGTAATTGCCTGCAAGTGTTCAACGCCGCCCGCCAGTTGCTGGAGCAGAATGCCGCGCTGCAACCGGCGCCCGCGCCTGATCCCGCCCCGGCGCCCATCGCGCCGCCGGCGGTGGCGGCAGCCGAGCCGCCTGCCGCACCGCAGCCAGAACCAGTGCCAGACGTACCGCCGGAGCAACCCGCGGCGCCCGCATCGGCAACGAAGCACTGGAACGATGTCGAACTGGCCGACCTGGACCTCGACCAGCTCGACCTCGACCGTGAGCTGGCCCGTCTCGAACAGCGCGAAATCCAGCCCAGCGTGGACTTCCATGCGCCCCCGCGGCGCGACGACAGCCTCAGCGCCCAGCGCGACGATCCGCGCAGCGACGAACTGCTCGAGGATGGCCTGTTCGGCGCCGCCAGCAGCGAACCCGAGGTCCACGAGCCGACGCTCGACGAGCCGCCGCTGCAGGAAGTGCAAACCGCGGCGCAGCTGCTCGACGAGCCGCTGGCCGACGAACGCACCGAGCCGTCACTGTCCCTGGACCTGACGGCGGCGGAGGACGACGTGCCGCTGACGCGCTCGGCGCCCCTCGCGGCCGATGACGAGGATCCGACCGACGGCGTGCCGCGCCTGTCGGCCCGCGACGACGATCAGGACGACATCGCCGCCGACGAGCGTCGCGACCCCGCGCTCGGCGCACTCGCCGAACCTTCCCGGTCGCCGCGCAAGGAGCCCCTGATCGACCTGGTCGACGACCCGCTGCAACTGGACTGGCAGAAACCGCGCAGCAACCTCGGCAAGCGCCTGCTCTGGCTGTTCCTGATCCTGCTCGCCGCCGCCGCCCTGGCGGGCCAGTACATCTGGTACCACTACGACGAACTGGCCCGCCAGGACCAGTACCGCCCCTGGTTCCAGGAGATCTGCCCGACCCTCGGCTGTGAAGTGCCGTCCAAGGTCGATATCGCCAGGATCAAGAGCAGCAACCTGGTGGTGCGCAGCCATCCTGACTTCAAGGGCGCGCTGGTGGTGGACGCGATCATCTACAACCGGGCGTCGTTCTCGCAGCCGTTTCCGCTGCTGGAGCTGCGTTTCGCCGACCTCAACGGCCAGTTGATCGCCAGCCGTCGCTTCAAGCCCGCCGAGTACCTCAGCGGCGAGCTGGCCGGCAAGGCCGAGATGCCCAGCCAGACCCCGATCCACATCGCCCTGGACATTCTCGATCCGGGGCCCAAGGCCGTGAACTACAGCCTCAGCTTCCGCTCGCCCGAGTGATCCGCGCTGCCCGACGCCGGCTTTCCGGCGTCGGGCACACGTCGATTGCCGTCCTCCCCATAGGCGCAACTGTTCAGATTTTATCCAGATTCATCTTTATCCGGTCATCGAGAGCGGGTATCATGCCCACCCTTTTTCGAACTCTCATGATCCGGCCCCACAACAGGGAACTCCTATGTCGGCGGTACGCATCGGCCCATACGAACTGCAGAACAACCTGATCCTCGCCCCGATGGCCGGGGTCACGGACCAGCCTTTTCGCCAGCTTTGCCGACGGATGGGCGCGGGTCTCGTAGTGTCGGAAATGGTCAGCAGCGACATGAGCCTGTGGAACAGCCGCAAATCGCGCCTGCGCATGATCCATGAAGGCGACCCCGAGCCGCGCTCGGTGCAGATCGCCGGTGGCGACGCGCAGATGCTCGCCGCGGCGGCCCGCGCCAACGTCGAGCTGGGTGCGCAGATCATCGATATCAACATGGGCTGTCCGGCAAAAAAAGTCTGCAACAAGGCTGCAGGCTCTGCTTTATTGAAAGATGAAGTGCTGGTCAGTGAAATCCTCCATGCGGTGGTCGCCGCGGTGGAGGTGCCAGTGACCCTGAAGATCCGCACTGGCTGGGACCGCGACAACAAGAACGGCCTGACCGTGGCGAAGATCGCCGAGCAGGCCGGGATCCAGGCGCTGGCCGTGCATGGCCGTACCCGCGCCGACCTGTACACCGGCGAAGCCGAATACGACACCATCGCTGCGATCAAGCAGGCGGTGTCGATCCCGGTATTCGCCAATGGCGACATCACCTCGCCGCAAAAGGCCCGCCAGGTGCTCGACAGCACCGGCGTCGATGGCCTGTTGATCGGACGTGCCGCCCAGGGGCGTCCCTGGATCTTTCGCGAGATCGAGCACTACCTGCGCACCGGCGAGACGCTGCCGGCGCTGGCGCTGGGCGAGGTGGAACGGATTCTGCTGGAACACCTGGCAGCGCTGCACGCCTTCTATGGCGATGTAATGGGCGTACGCATCGCCCGCAAGCACGTTGGCTGGTATCTGGCGACGTTACCGGGGGCAAGGGAGTTTCGCGCCCGGTTCAATCGTCTGGAAGACACACACGCGCAATGCGCCGACGTTCGCCTGTTCTTCAGCGAACGGCAACAGAGCCTTGAGACAGAGGACGGACAAGGGGTGGCCGCATGACGACGATGACCGAGACTTTAGTGAGTGGAACAACGCCCGTGAGCGACAACGTCAACCTGAAACAGCACCTCAATACCCCCAGCGAAGAGGGCCAGACCCTTCGCGGAAGCGTGGAGAAGGCGCTGCACAACTATTTCGCCCACCTCGAAGGCGCTGCTGTCACGGACGTGTACAACCTGGTGCTCTCGGAAGTCGAGGCCCCCTTGCTCGAAAGCGTGATGAACTACGTCAAGGGCAACCAGACCAAGGCCAGCGAGCTGCTGGGGCTGAACCGCGGCACCTTGCGCAAGAAACTCAAGCAGTACGACCTGCTGTAAGCATGAATCCCAACCAGAAAAGGCGACTCCACCGTGAGGTCGCCTTTTTTGCTGACTCCACCGCGTTATGGAATCTGAAATGACCGACCAGACTACCCGCCTGCCGATCCGCCGTGCCCTGATCAGCGTTTCCGACAAGACCGGGATCCTCGAATTCGCCCGTGAGCTGCAAGGCCTTGGCGTCGAGATCCTGTCTACCGGCGGCACCTTCAAGCTGCTCCAGGACAACGGCGTCGCCGCGGTCGAAGTCGCCGACTACACCGGCTTCGCGGAAATGATGGACGGCCGGGTCAAGACCCTGCATCCGAAAATCCACGGCGGCATCCTCGGTCGTCGCGGCACCGACGACGCCATCATGCAGGAGCACGGGATCAAGCCGATCGACCTGGTCGCCGTCAACCTGTACCCGTTCGAAGCCACCATCTCCAAGCCGGGTTGCGACCTGCCGACCGCCATCGAGAACATCGACATCGGCGGCCCGACCATGGTCCGTTCCGCGGCCAAGAACCACAAGGACGTGGCCATCGTGGTCAACGCCAGCGACTACGCCAGCGTCCTGGAAAACCTCAAGGCCGGTGGCCTGACCTACGCCCAGCGCTTCGACCTGATGCTCAAGGCGTTCGAGCACACCGCCGCCTACGACGGCATGATCGCCAACTACATGGGCACCGTGAACCAGGCCGCCGAGACCCTGAGCACCGAAGGCCGCAGCGAATTCCCGCGCACCTTCAACAGCCAGTTCATCAAGGCCCAGGAAATGCGCTACGGCGAGAACCCGCACCAGAGCGCGGCGTTCTACGTCGAGGCCAAGCCGTCGGAAACCGGCATCGCCACCGCGGTGCAGCTGCAGGGCAAGGAGCTGTCGTACAACAACGTGGCCGATACCGACGCCGCGCTGGAATGCGTGAAGAGCTTCGTCAAGCCGGCCTGCGTCATCGTCAAGCACGCCAACCCGTGCGGCGTCGCAGTCAGCCCTGAAGGCGGCATCCGCCAGGCCTACGAGCTGGCCTACGCCACCGACACCGAATCGGCCTTCGGCGGCATCATCGCCTTCAACCGCGAGCTGGACGGCGAAACCGCCCGCGCCATCGTCGAGCGCCAGTTCGTCGAAGTCATCATCGCCCCGAGCGTCAGCGAGGAAGCACGCTCCGTGGTCGCGGCCAAGGCCAACGTACGCCTGCTGGCCTGCGGCGAGTGGTCGGCCGAACGTGCCGCCGCCTGGGACTACAAGCGCGTTACCGGCGGCCTGCTGGTGCAGAGCCGTGACATCGGCATGATCACCGAGGGCGACCTCAAGGTGGTGACCCAGCGCGCCCCGAGCGAGCAGGAAATCCACGACCTGATCTTCGCCTGGAAAGTGGCCAAGTTCGTCAAGTCCAACGCCATCGTCTACGCCAAGAACCGCCAGACCATCGGTGTCGGCGCCGGCCAGATGAGCCGCGTCAACTCCGCACGCATCGCCGCGATCAAGGCCGAGCACGCCGGCCTGCAGGTGCAGGGCGCGGTCATGGCGTCGGACGCCTTCTTCCCGTTCCGCGACGGCATCGACAACGCAGCTAAAGTGGGTATCACCGCAGTCATCCAGCCAGGTGGCTCGATGCGCGATGCCGAAGTCATTGCCGCTGCTGATGAAGCGGGCATCGCCATGGTCTTCACCGGCATGCGCCACTTCCGCCACTGATTTACGGCAATCGGCCGCACTGAAGCAGGCATCTGCTTCAGTGCGGCCTCGCACAGCGAATACACAGCGAAGGACAGCCCTTCGGAAACCTTGAGGTTTTGACATGAACGTTTTGATCATCGGCAGCGGCGGCCGCGAGCACGCCCTGGCCTGGAAAGTCGCCCAGGACCCGCGCATCGAGAAAGTCTTCGTCGCCCCGGGCAACGCCGGCACCGCCACCGAAGCCAAGTGCGAGAACGTCGCCATCGACGTCCTGGCCCTTGAGCAACTGGCCGACTTCGCCGAGAAGAACGTCGCCCTGACCATCGTCGGCCCGGAAGCACCGCTGGTCGCCGGTGTCGTCGACCTGTTCCGCAAGCGCGGCCTGGACTGCTTCGGCCCGACCGCCGGCGCCGCCCAGCTGGAAGGCTCCAAGGCCTTCACCAAGGATTTCCTGGCGCGTCACCAGATTCCGACCGCCGACTACCAGAACTTCACCGAGATCGAGCCGGCCCTGGCCTACCTGCGCGAGAAAGGCGCACCGATCGTGATCAAGGCCGACGGCCTGGCCGCCGGCAAGGGCGTGATCGTCGCCATGACCCTGGCCGAAGCCGAGGACGCCGTGCGCGACATGCTCGCCGGCAATGCCTTCGGTGACGCCGGTTCGCGCGTGGTCATCGAGGAGTTCCTAGACGGCGAGGAAGCCAGCTTCATCGTCATGGTCGACGGCGCCAACGTGCTGCCGATGGCCACCAGCCAGGACCACAAGCGCGTCGGCGACGCCGACACCGGTCCGAACACCGGCGGCATGGGCGCCTACTCCCCGGCACCGGTGGTCACCGCCGACGTGCACCAGCGCGTCATGGACCAGGTGATCTACCCGACCGTGCGCGGCATGGCCGCCGAAGGCAACGTCTACACCGGTTTCCTCTATGCTGGTCTGATGATCGACAAGGCCGGGAACCCGAAGGTCATCGAGTTCAACTGCCGTTTCGGTGATCCGGAAACCCAGCCGGTCATGCTGCGTCTGGAATCGAGCCTGGTCCTGCTGGTCGAGGCCGCGCTGGCCAAGGCCCTGGACAAGATCGAAGCGCGCTGGGATCCGCGTCCGAGCCTGGGCGTGGTGCTGGCCGCCGGCGGTTACCCAGGCGACTACGCCAAGGGTGCGCCGATCAAGGGGCTGCAGGCTGCCGCCGCGCTGCAAGGCAAGGTGTTCCATGCCGGTACCGCGCTGCAGGACGGCCAGGTCGTCACCAGCGGCGGTCGCGTGCTCTGCGCCACCGCCCTGGGCGATACCGTCGAAGCCGCACAGCAGCAGGCCTACCGCCTGGCCGCGGAACTCGACTGGGACGGCGCGTTCTACCGCAAGGACATCGGCTATCGCGCCATCGCCCGTGAGCGTGGCGAGCATCAGGAGTAATCCACGGGTTCGGGAGCGCGGCGCCCCTGCGGCGCGCCACCCGACACCTCGGCAGGGCCCCGGAGGGGCCTTGCCTTCGCCTTGGCACGCCGCGCATAGTTGTACACCGGCATCACGCGAGGAAGGGATATAGTCGTGCGTTGGCTCAGGATTGCCATTGGAACCCTCGTCAGCCTGCTGACCCTGTTCTGTCTGCCCCCGGCCATGGCCGAGTCCGGCAGCGGCTGGGCCGTTCTGCTCGACAGCCAGGCCAATCTGCAACTCGGCGACATCCGCTCCGAACGCTACCGCAACCAGTTCAGCCCCATCGATCTCAACCAGCTCGACGCCGCCGCCCCCAACCAGGCGCTCTGGCTGCATTACCGCCTGGCCCCCGGCCAGCAGGAACAGGTGATCCGCGTCTTCGCCCCGGACCTGTCGCGCCTGGACCTCTACGTACTCGACGGCAACAACCTGCTGCTGCAGACCCACAACGGGCGGCGCAGCGACAGCGGCCTGTTGACCCTGAGCAGCAACGACCAACTCCTTTCCCTGCCCGCCAGCCCCGTGGCGTTGGACGTTTACCTGCGCCTGGTGTCCGAGCACCAGTTGCGTCCCGGCATCAGCCTGCTGCCCGCGGTCGAGGCCGCCGCCGACCAGCGCCGCGCGCTGCTGTTCGGCCTGCTGTTCGGCTGCCTGGGCATGCTCGCCCTGCACAACCTGACCCGTTTCGCCTATTCCCGCTCGGCCAGCAGCCTGTGGCTGGCCGGCTACCACCTGCTGATGCTGCTCAGCGCGCTGATCCTGCTCAACCTCAGCGGCCCGTGGAACCTCTGGCACGCCGCGCAGACCCCGGCGGCCTACCTCACGGTGATGCTCGCCACCCTCTGCGGACTGGCCTTCACCCAGCGCTTCTTCGCCCCCCTCGGCCCGTCCCGGGTCAACCGCCTGCTGCAGGGCCAGATGCTGCTGGTGGTGATCTGCGGACTGTTGCTGCTGTTCGTCGACACCCTGCCCCTGAACCTGATGACCTACGCCCTGGTGGCCCTGGGTTGCCTGAGCATGCTCGGGGTCGCCAGCTATCACTGGTACAAGGGCTTCGCCCCGGCGCGGCTGTTCGCCCTGGCCATGCTGATCTTCAACCTCGGCTGCCTGGTGGTGCTGCCGGCCCTGCTCGGCCTGACCCGCACGCCGACGCAGATCCTGCTGTTCATTCTGCTCGGCCTCACCGTGCTCAGCGGCCTGCTGCTCAACCTGTCGGTCAGCGAGCGCCTGCGCAGCATCAGCGAGGCACGCTTCAGCGCCAGCCGCGAGCAGGCGGCGAGCAACGCCGAGATCAACGCCAAGGCCGAGTTCCTGGCCAAGATCAGCCATGAGATCCGCACCCCGATGAACGGCGTACTGGGCATGACCGAACTGCTCCTCGGCACGCCGCTGTCGGTCAAGCAACGCGACTACGTGCAGACCATCCACAGTGCCGGCAACGAGCTGCTGACCCTGATCAACGAGATCCTCGACATCTCCAAGCTGGAGTCCGGACAGATCGAGCTGGACGACGTGCAGTTCGACCTCAACGCCCTGATCGAAGACTGCCTGGGCATCTTCCGGGCCAAGGCCGAGCAGCAGAATATCGAGCTGATCAGCTTCACCCAGCCCCAGGTGCCGCGGGTCATCAGCGGCGACCCGACCCGCCTGCGCCAGGCCATGCTCAGCCTGCTCGACAATGCCCTGAAGAAGACCGACCACGGCGAGATCCTGCTGGTGGTGGCCCTCGACCAGCGTGGCGACCGCCCGCGCCTGCGCATCGCCGTCCAGGACTGCGGCGAAGCCATGCAGGCGGCCGAGCGCGACGCCCTGCTGCAGGCCGAGCTGCACAGCAAGCACTTCCTGTCGAGCAACAAGCTCGGCGGCCACCTCGGCCTGGTCATCGCCAAGCAGCTGGTCAACCTGATGCAGGGCGAGTTCGGCATCAAGACCAGCCACAGCCAGGGCAACACCCTGTGGCTGACCCTGCCCCTCGACTCGCAGCGCCTGGAGCAGCCGGCCACCGACCTCGACGCCTCGCTACGCGGGGCGCGGGTCCTGGTGGTGGACGACAACGACACCTGCCGCAAGGTCCTGGTGCAGCAGTGCGGCGCCTGGGGCATGAACGTCAGTGCCGTGCCGTCGGGCAAGGAAGCCCTGGCCCTGCTGCGGACCAAGGCGCACCTGCGCGATTACTTCGATGCGGTGCTGCTGGATCAGAACATGCCCGGCATGACCGGCATGCAACTGGCCGCGAAGATCAAGGAAGACCCGAGCCTGAACCACGATATCCTGCTGGTCATGCTCACCGGCATCAGCAACGCGCCGAGCAAGATCATCGCGCGCAATGCCGGGGTCAAACGCATCCTCGCCAAGCCGGTGGCCGGCTACACGCTCAAGACCACCCTCGCCGAAGAGCTGGCGCAGCGCAGCAAGGCGCCACCGCCGGGCCTGGCGCCGGCGCCGAAACCGGTACCGATCGAGCTGCCGGCGGACTTCCGTATTCTCGTCGCCGAGGACAACAGCATTTCCACCAAGGTCATCCGCGGCATGCTGGGCAAGCTCAGCATCGAACCGGACACCGCCAGCAACGGTGAGGAAGCGCTCAAGGCGATGAAGGCCAGGCAGTACGACCTGGTGCTGATGGACTGCGAAATGCCGATCCTCGACGGCTTCTCCGCCACCCAGCAACTGCGTGCCTGGGAAGCCAGCATGGAACGCCCGCGCACGCCGGTGGTAGCGCTGACCGCGCACATCCTCGCCGAGCACAAGGAGCGCGCGCGCCTGGCCGGCATGGACGGACACATGTCCAAGCCGGTGGAACTGTCGCAACTGCGCGAGGTGGTCGAGCACTGGATCGCCCGTCGCGAACAGGCACGCGCCGCCGCAGGCGCGCCGGCGTCACACTGATACACTTCCCGCCCTTGTCCTTTCGCGAGCCCAGACCATGCTCCATGAGTTGTTCAGCGTTTACCTGAAGATGCTCGTGCTCTACAGCCCGTTTTTCGTCCTGTCCTGTTTCATCAGCCTGACCCGCGGCTACTCCAGCAAGGAGCGCAAGCACCTGGCCTGGAAGGTGGCGACCGGCGTGCTGGTGGCCAGCGTCCTGCTGTACCTGTTCGGGCGCGTGATCTTCGGCGTGTTCGGCATCACCCCGGATGCATTCCGCATCGGTGCCGGCAGCGTGCTGTTCATTTCGGCGCTGGGCATGGCCCAGGGCAAGTCGGCGGTGCAGACCGACAACGTGCAGCAGGATGTGACCATCGTGCCGCTGACCATTCCCCTCACCGTCGGCCCCGGCACCATCGGCGCCCTGCTGGTGATGGGGGTCAGCCAGCCGCACTGGGACGACAAGGCACTGGCGATCGTCAGTATCGCCCTGGCCAGCGTCACCGTCGGCCTGGTGCTCTACCTGTCCAACCGCATCGAGAAGATCCTCGGCGACCAGGGTCTGCAGATCGTCAGCCGGCTGATGGGCCTGTTCGTCTGCGCCCTGGCGGCGCAGATCATCTTTACCGGGATCAAGGGCTACCTGGTGTCCTGAGCCACGGCGTCAGAGCTCGTGGATTTCCTCCAGCAGCGCCCGGGTCAGGCGCTCGCGAAGCCGCCCGGCATAGGTCGTTTCGAACAGACGCGGGTTGAAACGCACCAGGTCGGCCCTGGCCCCCGTGGCGACCCGTTCGAAGAACAGAAAACCGCGGCAGCGGTCCGCTGATTCCAGGGTCTGGTGATAGAGCACCAGATCCACATAACCCGGCTGGCTCACCCGACAGGGCAGCAACTGGAAGGCCGAGCGCTCCAGCGAACGCTCTTCGAAACGCAGCAAGGCCTTGCCGCTGCGTTGCAGCCTGTCGATGGAAAACCGCGTCACCTCCGCCATCCGCTGGTCGGTCACGGCGCCGATCTGCGCCAATGCCGCGTCCAGCATCCGACAGCGCCGCAGGTCCGGGACGTAGGACAGCGGCGGTGGCGTGGCATCCCAGCCCAGGCTCTTCAACTGATTGCGGTAGTAGGCGTAGCCGTCCTTCACCAGGCCGTCGGCGAGTACATCGTCGGTCGCCCGCTGAGCGAACAGCAGGGCCGTCTGCACCAGCTCGCGGGTGCTGGCGTCGATTTCCGGAAAGAACGACAGCAGGGCGTGGCCCACCACCGTCGTTCGGGGTTGGTTCGTCATGATGATTCCTGCCTCAATGAAGGGTCTGACGGTCGTTGGCGACCAGGCGCAGGCGGGCGAAGCCATCGTTGCCGGCTTCCCGCAGTTCCGGCGCGGACTCGGCCGTCAGGCTCTGAAAATAAAGATCGCCGCGCAGGTGGATGCCTTCCAGCGGAACCCTCAGCCAGTCCGGGTCGAGCGCCTGGCTGGTTTCCAGGGCGACACTGCACAGGCTCAACTGCGAACCGGGGCGCAAGACCCCCAGTTCCAGCACGATCCGCGTACCACCGGCGGGCCCTGCCAGCACCTGCAGGGCATGCTGCGACAGTTGCCGCAGCCCTTGCGCATCGAGACTCAGCGCATCAACGCCGAGTTCCAGCACATCCCCCAGTTCCGGGTGCTGGCTGACCAGCCACAGCAACAAGGGCTGGGTCGGCGCGAGCAAGGTGCGATAGCCGGCGCTTTCGATGCTCTGGCAGCTGTAGGTCACTCGCCAGCCGCCCTGGCCGAGGGCGTTGCGATAGGCCCGGTACCATTGCCGGTGCCCGTCGAAGCGCGGCCCCATCAAGGCATCGGCCAGCGACTGCGCGTGGCGCAGCGAGGCGAGCGCGTTGCGACATTCCAGGTCGGCGACCCGGGGGGCGACCAGCACCAGGCTGCCGCCACTGATCCACATTGTGTAGCCTTCGACATCCATGTCCTTTTCCTCCAGCAGGCCGCCGACCCGAACGCCCGTCAGATTTCGTAATCCAGGATCTGAGTGAGTGCCTTGTCGCCCAGCTTCTTCTCCACCGCGGCGCGCAAGCCGTCGTACAGCTGGTTGTTGAAGGAAAGTGCCGCGCTGCCCTTGTAGGATGTGGTGCTTGCGCTATGCCAGTCGAATACCAGCACGTCGAGGTCTTCATCGCGTACCGAGCGCTGGATCGCACCGAGGGCCATGACCACCTCGCCCTGCGCCGTCTCGATGCAGGAGGCCAGGCCGACCACGACATTGGAACGCTGCTTGAGATTGCGCTTGAACAGGGTGAGCGCCTTGTCGTCCTTGCTCACGCCCTGAATCGCCTGTTCGGCCAGGGAGCTGAATACCTGGCCCACCGGATTGCCCTGGATCAGGCCAGAGGCAGCCACCTTCACCGCCTCGACCACCACGTTGGAAACCGTCAGGGATTGTCCGCTGGCGACTTCCTTTTCGTGGGTGCGATGGACCGTGGTCCAGCCACAGGTCCGCATGACGCTGAGGAAGAGGCCGAACCACTCCTCGCTGTGGATAAGTTGATCGAACTGGCGATTGGCGGCCAGGGTGGCGAACAACACCGCGTTCTTCGCATCCTGGCGGTTCTGCGCGGACATGCCGGCACCGAAGGCCATCAGCGAGCTTTCCACCACTGCGGCGGAGCTGATACTCAGGGATTGGTCGTTGTCAGAGGTCATTGCAAAGTCCTTTTCTTGGCTGTTCCCTCCTGGTGGAGGGAGCCCAAAGGTACGTTGCAAGCGCCAGGGGGTCAGGAACGAAACCTTTCCCCTCAGCATTCACTCCGGCTGTGGATACCAGCGCGGGGTGTAGACCCATTCGCCGCCGTCGGGGCGCGGGAAGGTACGGGTCGTCGAGGAGCCGACCAAGACCATGGTGCGCATGTCGACCATCTCCGGGCGCAGTTCACCCAGGGTCACCACCCGCAGCGACTGCCCCGGCCGGGCGATATCGCGGCCGAGGACCACCGGCGTCGCGGCGGCGCGATGGCGGCGCAGGATGTCCAGGGCCTGGCCCAGTTGCCAGGGCCGCGCGCGGGAAATCGGGTTGTAGAACGCCAGGGCCAGGTCGGCCTGGGCCGCCAGGTCGAGGCGCTTCTCGATGATCGACCAGGGCTTGAGGTTGTCCGACAGCGAGATCACGCAGAAATCGTGACCCAGCGGCGCGCCGGCCTGGGCCGCGGTGGCCAGCGAGGCGGAGATGCCCGGGAGCATTTCCAGCTCGACCCGATGCCAGGCCGGATCGCTGGAAGCCTCCAGTGCCTCCAGCACCGCCGCGGCCATGGCGAACACCCCGGGATCGCCAGACGACACCACGATCACCGAACGCCCCTGCGCCGCCAGCTCGAACGCATGCCGGGCACGCTGCAGTTCCTCGCGATTGTCGGTGCAGTGCAGCACCTGGTCGGCGCGGAAGGGGCCGGCCATGCGCACATAGGTTTCGTAGCCCAGCACATCGTTGGCCCGAGCCAGCTCGGCCTTGACCGCCGGGGCCATCAGCTCGGCGGCACCCGGGCCGAGGCCGATCACCGCGACGCGGCCGCGGGCACGACCGACGGTGCACGGATCGATCGGTTCGGCGGCGACGGCGATTGCCAGGCCCTCGCCTACTACCTGCGGTGCCAGCAATTGCGGCAGCGCGTGAGCAGCCAGCTCGCTGACCGAGCCTCGGGCCATGGCGAAGCGCAGCGGTACGCGCAGTTCGGCGGCGGCGGCATGCAGCGCGGGATCAGCCATCTCTTCCTCGCTGGCGAGCAGGCAGGCCAGGGAGGCTTCGGCGATCCGCGCCTGATGCAGCGCCGCGCGCACCGCCTCGGCCAGGGCCGGCACGCCGGCGGACACCGCCACCAGCACGCAACGCGGATGGATCAGCAGCTCGTTGGCCGCCGCCTCGCGCTCGGCGCAGCCGACGCGAATGGTCAGGCGCGCATCGTCACGCTGTGGAAGACGCGCCTCGTCCAGCCATGGCGCGGCCCCGTCTACACGCACGCTTTCCCCGGCCAACAGGTCGGAGACGAAGCGCTTGCCCAGCTCCAGGTCGGCCAGGGCATAGCCGCTCGGTGGATTGAGCAGGCAGGTGCCGAAACGCAGTTCGCCGCTGGTGGTGATCGCCGCGGCGACGCCCAGCCCGGCAGCGATTTCCCGGGCCATGACATTCACCCCGCCCAGGCCGCCGAGCAGCGGTACCACCGCGCTGCCATCCTCGGCCACCGCCAGCACCGGCGGCTCGGCGCCCTTCTCCAGCAACACGCTGGCCAGGCTGCGAATGACGATGCCGGCGGCACACAAGGCGATGATCGGCGTGTCCTGCTGATAGAGCTGGCGCAGCATGGCACCGAACTCCGCATAGCTGCGGTCGACGTCCTCGACCCGGCCGGCAAGGCCGTGGATCAGGGCATCGGGATAGAAGCGCTGGATCTTCCGGGCGGTGTCCAGGCTGCCCTTGCCGAGCACGACAATGGCGGGAGCGCGTCGGGTCATCAGCCTTGCCACCTTTCGCCGGGAACGATGATCAGCGAGAAGTACGGCGACGACTGCGGGTCGACCTCATCCAGCGCGACGATCTTCTGGTTGGCCATGGTCGCCCGTTCGACATACAGCGCGCGCCCGTCCAGGCCCAGTTCGGCGAGCACCTGGCGGACCTTGGGGAAATTGCGCCCGAGCTTCATGATCACCGCCGCATCGGCATCGGCCAGGCGGCGCTTCAGCTCTTCGTGCGGCAACACGCCGGACAGCACCGACAGGCTCTGGTTGCGGTACACCAGCGGCGCACCGAGCACAGAGGCACCGCCGAGCATCGAGCACACGCCGGGAATCACCTCGGCGTCGTAACGCTCGGCGAGGCGGTCGTGCAGGTACATGTAGGAGCCATAGAAGAACGGATCGCCCTCGCAGATCACCGCCACATCGCGGCCGGCATCCAGGTGCGCGGCGACCGTCAGGCTGGCTTCATCGTAGAAGTCGCTGATCACCTGTTCGTAGGACAGCGGCGCCGGCAGGGCCTCGGTGGTCACCGGGTAGACCAGGGGCAGGAGGATCTGCTCGCTCTGCAGGTGCTGCTCGATGATGCCGAAGGCGTTGCCGCGCTTGCCCTTGGCGACGAAGTAGCCCACCACCGGCGCTTCACGCAGCAGGCGCAAGGCCTTGACGGTGATCAGTTCGGGATCGCCGGGGCCGACGCCCAGGCCGAGCAAACGTCCGCGAGCCTGCATCATTCCACCTCCGTGGCGAGGGCATTGACCGCCGCGGCGGCCATGGCGCTGCCGCCCAGGCGGCCTTCGACGATGACGAACGGCACGCCACGGCTGTCCGCCGCGAGCATCGCCTTGGACTCGGCGGCGCCGACGAAGCCCACCGGGAAGCCGAGGATCAGTGCCGGTTTCGGCGCGCCGGCGTCGATCATCTCCAGCAGGTAGAACAGCGCGGTCGGGGCATTGCCGATCACCACCACGCTGCCTTCCAGATACGGCCGCCACAGCTCCAGGGCCACGGCCGAGCGGGTGTTGCCCAACTCCTTCGCCAGTTCCGGGACGCTGTCGTCGCGCAGGGTGCAGATCACTTCGTTGTTGGCCGGCAGGCGCGCGCGGGTGATGCCTTCGGCGACCATCCGCGCATCGCAGAGAATCGGCGCGCCGGCGGCCAGCGCCTCGCGCCCGGCCTTGCCGGCGCCCGCGGAGAAGCGCAGCTTGTCCACCACCTCGACCATGCCGCAGGCATGGATCACCCGTACCGCGAGCTTTTCCAGGTCGGCCGGAATCCGCTCCAGGCGGGCCTCCTGGCGGATGATGGCGAAGGAGTTGCGATAGATCTCCTGGCCGTCGCGGATGTAATCAATCATCGAGGTTGCTCCGTGGCGGACGTCCAGGTTGGCGCCCGCTTCTTCCAATGTCAGGTTGCGCCCGGCGAGAGTGCCGGGGCCCGGCTGCGCCGGGTCGTGAAAATACAGGTCATAGCGCCCGGGACCGACCGCCAGCAGGGTGCTCGGCGCGGTATGGGCCATGGCGCAGGAACGCGCGCAGCCGCTCAGGTGGATACCCGCCACCGGACCACGGCGGCGCAGGCTGGCGGCCAGGCGCACGGCGTCGGCCTTGGTGTCGGCCTGGGCCTTGGCGCAGCCGGCGGAGCCGGTGCAGGCGACGACCCCGGCCAGGGGCGCGGCGGCATCGCCAATCAGACCGAGGCAGGTCAGCCCGGCCAGCACGCGCTCGGCCTGGGCGGTGGCCACGTTGGGCAGCAGCACGCTCTGCCAGGGGGTCATGCGCAGGCTGCCGTCCCCCAGTTCGCGGGCGAGCACGGCGATGCCACGCAATTGCCGCGCACTCAGGCGGCCCAGGGGCGCCATGGCACCCACCGCGACCCGTCCGGCCTGCGACTGGGGATAGACACCCAGGTGCCGGGCCAGGTCACGTCCAGGGCGGCGCCAGCCGAGGACCGCGGCGTCACGCCGCAGGGGCAGCGGCAGGCCGGCGAGGAAGGTCTGCGGATCGTGCTCGGCGAGCAACTGGCGCATGCGCGACTGGCCGCTGTCGGCCAGATCGAGAAAGCGCTCCAGCACCGCACGCACCAGCGCCAGGCCCTGCTCCAGCGGCACCGCGCCCAACGGCGCGTCGTGACCGGGGCAGCCGGCCAGGCCGAAGGCCAGCCACAACTGGTCGTCCAGGCGCAGCGGCGACAGCCAGAGATCGTGGGGGTGCCAGAGCATCGCCAGGTCTTCGCCGCCGTCCAGCTGCACGGCGAACTTGGCCGAGAGTTCGTGGAAACGCGGGGTGCTCTGCAGCAGGTCGAGAATCCGCGCGCCCAGCGCCCGGGTGTCGAAGAGCATGGCCGGATCGAAGCCGGCGGCCGGACTGAGCATCAGGTTGCGCACATCGTCGCCCGCCGCTTCCCGCGGGCCGAGGCCGGCGCTCAGCAAGTGCGCGACCAGCCCCGAATGATCGTCACCGACGCCACGAATCTGCAGGTTGCTGCGGTTGGTGACCTCGATCACCCCGCCGGCGAAACGCTCGGCGGCGGCGGCCAGCGCTTCGGCCTGGTCGGCTTCGAGATGACCGGCGTCGAGCTTGATCCGCGAGATACCGCCATCCACGGCCTGGACGATGCGCCACAGCCCCGGGCAGGCCGAGGGGCGAATGGCTGGAGCGGGGCGGGACTGGTTCAAGGGGTCACCCGTCAATCGTCAAAAGGCGCTGGTGGTCGGGAAGGCGCGGTATTATGCCTGCTTTGCCCGGCGGCGGGCCAAGCCTGCCGGTCGGATTACCCCGGAAAAGAGGAACGGCATGGCGCCCTGGTTGACCCTGGTTGGAATTGGCGAAGACGGCTTCGGCGGCCTTGGCAAACAGGCCCGTCGCGCCTTGCTGGGCGCCGCCAGGGTGTTCGGCAGCCCGCGCCAGCTCGAACTGCTGCCGCATTGCCTGAAGGCCGAGCGCCTGGCCTGGCCCAGCCCGTTCTCCCTGGCCCCGGTCCTGGCTTTGCGCGGCGAGCCGGTGTGCGTGCTGGCCAGCGGCGACCCGATGTTCTACGGCGTCGGCGCCAGCCTGGCGCGACAGCTGCCGGCCAGCGAGCTGGCAGTGATCTCCGCGCCATCGTCCTGCGCCCTCGCCGCCGCCCGCCTCGGCTGGCCGCTGCAGGACGTGACGATCGTTTCCGTGGTGGCGCGCCCGCTGGCGCAGTTGAACGCCCACCTGTACAGCGGCCAGCGCCTGCTGGTGCTGTGCAATGACGGCAGCAGCCCGACGGCGATCGCCGCGCTGCTGCGCGAGCGCGGCTTCGGTCCCAGCCGCCTGCATGTGCTGGAGCATCTGGGCGGTCCGGCGGAGCGCCATGTCCAGGGCCACGCCGAGACCTGGAGCGGCGAGGCCATCGCCGACCTCAACCTGCTCGCCATCGAGTGCCTGGCCGACCCGGGCGCGCCGCGCCTGTCGCCGCTGGCCGGACTGCCGGACAGCGCCTTCCGCCATGACGGGCAGATCACCAAGCGCGATGTCCGCGCCATCACCCTCGCCCGCCTCGCGCCGCAGCCGGGCGAACTGCTCTGGGACGTCGGCGCCGGCAGCGGCTCCATCGGCATCGAGTGGATGCGCGCTCATCCGGCGTGCCGGGCGCTGGCGATCGAGGCCGACGAGGGGCGTCAGCAACTGATCGAGCTCAACCGCGATGCCCTTGGTGTACCCGGCCTGCAACTGGTGCGCGGACGGGCGCCGGACGCCCTGCGCGGGCTGGAACGACCGGACGCGATCTTCATCGGTGGCGGCGTCACCGTCCCCGGCGTGCTGGAGCATTGCTGGGAGCAGCTGCGCCCGGGCGGACGCCTGGTGGCCAATGCGGTGACCCTGCAGAGTGAAGTGCGCCTGATGGACTGGCGCGAACGCCACGGCGGCGAACTGACCCGCATCCATGTCGCCCAGGCCCAGCCGCTGGGGGCGTTCGACACCTGGCGCCAGGCCCTGCCGATCACCCTGCTGGAAGCCGTCAAGGGTGCGTGAGGAAAGCGCCGAACAACCGGCCCCGCTGCGCAGCGGCCTGACCACCGGCAGCTGCGCCACCGCCACCAGCCTCGCCGCCGCACGCCTGCTGCTGACCGGGCAACACGACGACGCCGTGCAGATCACCCTGCCCAAGGGCAAGCAGGTGCAGATGCGCCTGGAATTCTGCCGGCTGCACGAACAGGGCGCCGAGGCCGGCACCCTCAAGGACGCCGGCGACGACCCCGACGTGACCCATGGTGCCCTGCTCTACAGTCGGGTGCGCTTGCTGGACGAGCCGGGCGTGCGTTTCGTCGCCGGCGCAGGCGTCGGCACCGTGACCCGCCCCGGCCTGGTGCTGGCGGTTGGCGAGCCGGCGATCAACCCGGTGCCACGGCGCATGATCAGCGAACACCTGCAGCAGCTCGCCGCAGGCTGTGGCTATGGCGGCGGTTTCGAGGTCACGGTGAACGTGCGCGACGGCGAGAGCCTGGCGCTGAAGACCATGAATCCGCGCCTGGGCATTCTCGGCGGCCTGTCGATCCTCGGCACCAGCGGCATCGTCCGGCCGTTTTCCTGCTCGGCCTATATCGCCTCGATCCACCAGGGCATCGACGTGGCCAAGACCAATGGCTACGAACACATCGCCGCGTGCACCGGCAACGCCAGCGAAGACACCATGCGCCGGGTCTACCAGTTGCCGGAAATCGCCCTGATCGAGATGGGCGACTTCGTCGGCGCCGTGCTCAAGCACCTGCGCAAGGTGCCGGTGGCGCGCCTGAGCCTGTGCGGCGGCTTCGGCAAGATCAGCAAGCTGGCCGCCGGGCACATGGACCTGCACAGCCGCCACTCCAGCATCGACCTGCCACAGCTGGCGCAATGGGCCGCGGCGGTGGGGGCCGACGCGACACTGCAGGCGGCGATCATCGGCGCCAACACCAGCCAGCAGGCCCTGGCCCTGGCCCATGCCGCCGGGGTGCCGCTGGGCGATGCGGTCTGCAGCCATGCCCTGGCCTTTGCCCGCAGCGTGGTGCCCGCCCAGGTTCAGGTAGAAGTCTTCGCCATCGACCGCCAGGGCGGCATCGTCGGCCAGGCGGGTGTGCAATGAGCCGGCGAATCCTCCTCCTCGGCGGCGTCGCCGAAGCCCTGCGCATCGCCCGTCAGCTCGGCCCCGAACACGTCTACAGCCTGGCCGGGATCGGCCGGGTGCCGGACGACCTGGCCTGCCAGGTGCGGGTCGGCGGCTTTGGCGGCGCCGAGGGCCTGGCCGATTTCCTGCGCGCCGAGGGCATCGACCTGCTGATCGACGCGACCCATCCCTACGCCGCGCAGATCAGCGCCAACGCCGCCCGCGCCGCCACCCTCGCCGGCGTCACCTGCTGGGCCCTGCGCCGCCCCGCCTGGCACGCGCAGCCCGGCGACGACTGGCGCGAGGTGCGCGACTGGGGCGAACTGATCGACGCCCTGCGCCCCTTCCGCCGCCCGCTGTTCACCCTCGGCCGCGAGCCGCTGCAACATCTCGACGAAATCCCGCCGGAGCAGTTCTGGACCCTGCGCGCCCTCGACGCCTGCCCCGGCAACGAGCGCTGCGAAGTGATCGGTGCCCGCGGGCCGTTCCTCCTCGACGACGAACGGGCGCTGTTCGCCCGGCGCCAGATCGACGTGCTGATCAGCAAGAACAGCGGCAGCGGCGCCACCGAACCCAAGCTGCAAGTGGCCCGCGAGCGCGGCATTCCGGTGCTGGTTCTCGCCCGCCCGGCCCTGCCCGAGGTCGACCGGCACTTCGCCGACCCGGCCGCCCTGCTCGCCGCGCTGGACCAGCGAAACGCCTTGTAATCCGCTCGGGTATTGCCAATACCCGGGCAAGCGTTTCCAATGCCTTGTTTCCCCTCCACGCAAGGCTGCGACTATGGAACTGCAATGGTGGATCTGGCTGGTACTGGGCTTCGCCCTGATCCTGCTGGAGCTGGTGCTGCCCACGTTCTTCATCATCTGGTTCGGCATCGGTGCCGTGGCGGTCGGGGTGATCGCCGGGCTGTGGCCGGGGCTGAGCCTGGCCAGCGAGCTGATCATCTGGGTGCTGCTGTCGTCGCTGACCGTGGCCCTCTGGTTCAAGGTGTTCAAGCCGCGCAAGGCCGACAATCGCTGGACCGCGGACGAAGTGATCGGTGAAGTCGGCCTGCTGGTCGCGCCGGTCTCGGAGTTCCAGAAAGGCCGCGTGCGCTTCCAGAAACCGGTCCTCGGCAACGAAGAGTGGATCTGCATCGCCAATGGCGACATCGCCTCCGGCGAGCGGGTCCGCATCCTCGCGGTCGAGGGCAACACGGTGCGGGTCGCCAGGGCCTGACCAACCGCTTCAGGAACCTCAACAAAGGAACTGTCATGACCAGTCTGATCATTACCGCAACCATCGCCCTGTTCGTCCTCGTCACGGTGTTCAAGGGCGTGCGTATCGTGCCCCAGGGCGAGGAATGGATCGTCGAGCGCCTGGGGCGCTACCACACCACCCTCAAACCCGGCCTGAACATCCTCATCCCGTACATGGACGTCGTGGCCTACCGCCTGCCGACCAAGGACATCATCCTCGACGTGCAGCAGCAGGAAATCATCACCCGCGACAACGCGGTGATCGTCGCCAACGCCCTGTGCTTCGCCAAGGTGGTCGATCCGCAGAAAGCCTCGTATGGCGTGGAGAACTACACCTACGCGGTGACCAGCCTGACCATGACCGCGCTGCGCGCCATCGTCGGCGCCATGGACCTCGACGAAGCGCTGTCCAGCCGCGAGCAGATCAAGGCCAGGCTGCGCGAGGCGATGTCGGAACAGACCGAGGACTGGGGCATCACCGTGCGCTCGGTGGAGATCCAGGACATCAAGCCGTCGCCGAACATGCAGGCGGCGATGGAGCGCCAGGCCGCCGCCGAGCGTGAGCGAAAAGCCGACGTGACCCGCGCCGAGGGCGCCAAGCAGGCGGCGATCCTCGAAGCCCAGGCCCGCCAGGAGTCGGCCAAGCTGGACGCGGCGGCGCAGGTCAACCTGGCCGAGGCATCGGCCCAGGCGATCACCCTGGTGAAGAACGCGGTGGGCACCGATGTGACGCCGGCCATGTACCTGCTCGGCGAGCGCTACATCAATGCCATGGAGAACCTGGCGGGTAGCGACAATGCCAAGATGGTGGTGTTGCCGGCGGACCTGCAGGAGGCTGTGAGAGGGATGCTCGGCCGGACCAAATCCTGAATTTCAAGGGCCTCATCGCAGGCTTCGCCAGCGCCCACAAGGTTCCGACTGCCTTCAATATCGAGGACAGCACAAGACCCTGTGGGAGCGGGCGTTGCCTGCGATGAGGCCCGCAAGAGCAACACAAGGCCTGCGGCACTTCATCGCACCGCCATTTTTTACATCTCCCGCCGCTTCTGGCTAAATAGCCATCATTCGAATCCCCACGGATCTCCCCATGTCCTCCAACCGGCTCGCCTATGCGTGGATCGCCTGCTTCGCAGTGCTGTTCAATCTGCTGGCGATGCCGATGTCCGCCAGCGCCGCCAAGGCGCCCGCCGATCAACTGCTGTGGGGGGCGTTCTGCTCCACCGGCGGTACCAAGCTGGTCGCCATCTCCCTCGGCGCGCTGGATGACAGCCAGCAGAGCGACGAGCACCCGGCCATGCAGCATTGCTGGTGCTGCTCCGGCAACCCGTCGCCACTGGCCCTGCCCGGCCACATGCCGCGCCTGTTCCTGCCGAGCCCGGCGCTGGCCGCCGTGCCCGTCGTGCAGCCACCGTCCCGGCCCGGCCCGCGGCAACTCTGGCCTTCGCTCAATCCACGCGCCTCACCTTCGGTCTGATTCACCTACGCTCTTACCGCGCACAATCTGAATCGACCGGAGATCCTTCATGTTCAAGAACGTCATGCTGCTGGCCGCCCTGCTGCTGCCCGCCAGTTTCGCCAGCGCCCACGAATACAACGTCGGCGAACTGCATATCGCCCACCCCTGGTCGCTGGCCTTGCCGCCGAACGCGCCGAACGTCGCCGCATACTTCGTCATCGACAACAAGGGCAAGGAGGCCGACCGCCTGCTCAGCGTCGACACACCGATCAGCGACCGCGCCGAGCTGCACGAGCATGTGATGAAGGGTGACGTGATGCGCATGCAACAGGTGCCGAACGTGGCCGTTCCCGCCGGTGGCCAGGTGGTCTTCAGCCCCAGCGCCTACCACGTGATGATCATGCAGCCCAAGGACCGCAACCTGCTTGCCGATGGCAAGCGCTTCCCGCTGACACTGCATTTCGAGAAGGCCGGCGACGTCACCGTGGACGTCGCGGTGCAGAAGCAGCCGCCGGAAGGGACCAGCGCCCACCAGCACTGATCGCTGAACACCGCTCGCAATGAGCTTCGCCCGTACCCCATGGCACCGGCCACCGCGTCCTGACAACAGGAGCAGACGCGCTGGCTGGCTGAGCCTGTTCGCCATGCTGATGATCTTCATCGGTCCGCTGGTATCCCAGTCGATGCCGATGGAGCACATGGCGTCCATGCCGATGGGCATGGACATGAGCATGGACGGCGACCATCACGGTGACAGCCACCATGGCGGCGATGCTGCGCAGCATGTGATGTGGGAAAAATGCGGCTATTGCAGCCTGTTCTTCCACTGCCCGGCCCTGCCGCAACCGCTCAGCCTGCTCACCAGCGAAGCCACGCCGGCCAGCCGCCAGTTCATCGCCCATCCTCGCCAGGGCCCGCCGCGCCCGGCCTTCTTCCCCGGTGCCCGCAGTCGCGCGCCCCCTTCCACTTCGATCGCCTGAATTCCTGAATCAACGTGCTTCGCGAACGGCCTGCCCTGTAGGGCGGGTGCTGTGATCGCGCGCACCTTCATGACCGATCGATGTTGGAAAACCTATGTCCAGCTCCACCCCTGTCTATCGCTTGTCCCTGCGCGGGACCATCGCCCTGCTCTGCGGCAGCCTGCTCACCCCGCTCGCCCTGGCTGCGGAAACCGGCCACGAAGGCCATGACCACGACCTGGCGGAACTCAGCCCCACGGTGATCACCGCGGTGGCCCCGAGCTCGCCGCTGACCATCGTCACCAACCCCAAGGACCCGCGCCAGCCGGTGCCGGCCAGCGACGGCGCCGACTACCTGAAGACCATCCCCGGCTTCTCGGCGATCCGCTCCGGCGGCACCAACGGCGACCCGGTGCTGCGCGGCATGTTCGGCTCGCGCCTGAACATCCTCACCAACGGCGGGGTGATGCTCGGTGCCTGTCCGAACCGCATGGACGCACCGACCTCCTACATCTCGCCGGAAACCTACGATCGCCTCACCGTGATCAAGGGCCCGCAGACCGTGCAGTGGGGCCCGGGCGCCTCCGCCGGGACCATCCTCTTCGAGCGCGAGCCGGAGAAATTCGGCGAGCTCGGCACCCGCGTCAATGCCAGCCTGCTGGCCGGCTCCAACGGCCGCTTCGACAAGCTGCTGGATGCCGCCGCCGGTGGCCGCGAGGGCTATGTGCGCTTCGTCGGCAACCAGTCGCGCTCGGATGACTACGAAGACGGCCACGGCGATACCGTGCCGTCGAAGTGGGACAAGTGGAACGGCGACGTCGCCGTCGGCTGGACCCCGGACAGCGACACCCTGCTGGAACTCACCGCCGGGCGCGGCGATGGCGAGGCCCGCTATGCCGGGCGCGGCATGGACGGTTCGCAGTTCAAGCGCGAAAGCCTCGGCCTGCGCTTCGAGAAGTCCAACATCGGCGAGGTCTTCGACAAGATCGAGGCGCAGGTCTACTACAACTACGCCGACCATGTGATGGACAACTACAGCCTGCGCACGCCGTCCGGCACCGGGATGATGGCCGGCCCGATGGCCAGCAACGTCGATCGCCGGACCCTGGGGGCGCGGATCAAGGGCACCTGGCGCTGGGAAGACGTGACCCTGGTCAGCGGCCTCGATGCGCAGAGCAACGAACACCGCCAGCGCATGGGCATGGGCGTCAACACCTACGGCAACCAGCCCTGGACCAAGGACGCCGATTTCCACAACTACGGTGTGTTCGGCGAGCTGACCTGGGAGCTGGACAGCCAGGATCGCCTGATCAGCGGGGCGCGCCTGGATCGCGCCTCGGCGAAGGATTTCCGCCAGAGGACCGGTTCGGGAATGATGTCGCGGCCCAACCCCACCCGCGGCGACACCCGCGCCGATACCCTGCCCAGCGGCTTTCTGCGCTACGAGCACGACCTGGTCGAGATCCCGGCCACCACCTATGTCGGCCTGGGTCACGCCCAGCGCTTCCCGGACTACTGGGAGCTGTTCTCGCCGACCTACGGCCCGCTGGGCTCGGTCAACGCCTTCGATTCGATCAAGCCGGAGAAGACCACCCAGCTTGACTTCGGCATCCAGTACAAGACCGAGACCCTGGAAGCCTGGGCCTCCGGCTACATCGGCCAGGTCCGCGACTACATTCTCTACGACTACCGCGCCGGGGCGAACGTCTCCCGCGCCGACAACGTCGACGCGCGGATCATGGGCGGCGAGATGGGCGTGGCCTACCAGCTGACCTCCAACTGGAAAGCCGACGCTACCCTCGCCTACGCCTGGGGCAAGAACAGCAGCGATGGCTCGGCCCTGCCGCAGATGCCGCCACTGGAGAGCCGCCTCGGCCTGACCTACAGCGAAAGCGACTGGAGCGCCGGTGCCCTGTGGCGTCTGGTTTCGGCACAGAACCGGGTGTCGGAAAACTACGGCAACATCGTCGGCAAGGACTTCGACAAGTCCGGCGGCTTCGGTGTGTTCTCGCTCAACGGCGCCTACCGTGTAAGCAAGAGCCTCAAGCTCAGCGTCGGCGTCGACAACCTGTTCGACAAGGCCTACGCCGAGCACCTGAACCTGGCGGGCAACGCCGGCTTCGGTTACTCCGGCACGGAAACGGTAAACGAGCCGGGACGGACCTTCTGGACCAAGGTCGACCTGAGTTTCTGATCCAGCCCGGGCGCGGTCACAGGCCGCGCCCCTCATTCGGGAGCGTTGCATGAGCAAGCCATCGTTTTCCTTCTACAACCTGGCCTGGCGCTGGCATTTCTACGCCGGGCTGTTCGTCGCCCCGGTGATGATCCTGCTGGCGGTCACCGGGATCATCTACCTGTTCAAGCCGCAGCTGGACCCACTGATGTACCGTTCGCTGATGGTGGTCGAGGCGGGTCATCACCGGCATCCGGCCGATCACCTGCTGCAGCAGGTGCAGACGGCCTATCCGGGCGGCACCATCACCCAGTACCTGCCCGCCGTCGCCAACGACCGCAGCGCGCAGTTCGTGGTCAAGCGTGACGGGCAGGAACTGAACGTGTTCGTCGATCCCTACAGCGGCCAGGTGCTCGGCGCGCAGGATGCCAAGAGCAACCTGCAGGCCGTGGCCCGTGCGCTGCACGGCGAGCTGATGGTCGGCAGCGTCGGCGACCGCGTGGTGGAACTGGCGGCCGGCTGGGGCATCGTCCTGGTGGTCTCCGGCCTGTACCTCTGGTGGCCGCGCGGCGGGCGTCTGGCCGGAGTGTTCTGGCCGCGCATGAACGCTCGCGGGCGGCTGCTGTGGCGCGACCTGCATGCGGTCAGTGGCTTCTGGGGAGCGCTGGTCCTGCTGCTGATGCTGCTCAGCGGCATGACCTGGACCGGGTTCTGGGGCAAGCAGTACGCCGACCTGTGGAACCGCTTTCCCGCGGCCATGTGGAACGACGTCCCCACCTCGGACCAGGAGGCCCGCACCCTGAACAGCGCGGCGCGGCAGACCGTGCCCTGGGCGGTGGAAAACACCCCCCTGCCGGAATCCGCCGGCGCGCATGCCGAGCACCAGGGCCACCAGGCCGTGGACAGCGGCCCGGCGGCGCCGGAGGTCAGCCTGCAGCGGGTCGAGGACATCGCCGGCGAGCGCGGCGTCGAGCCCGGCTACAGCATCACCTTGCCGAAGACCGGCAGTGGCGTGTTCACCATCGCCGTGTTCGCCGATGACCCGCGCAACGACGCCACCCTGCATGTCGACCAGTACACCGGCAAGGTCCTGGTGGATGTGCGCTGGCAGGACTACAGCACGGTGGCCAGGGCCACGGAACTGGGGGTGATGCTGCATGAAGGCAAGATGTTCGGCGTGGTCAACCAGTTGCTGATCCTGCTGATCTGCCTGATGGTCCTGCTCGGTTCGGTGAGCGGCCTGGTGATGTGGTGGAAACGCCGTCCCGAGGGCGGCCTCGGCGTGCCGCCACTGCGCCACGACCTGCCGCGCTGGAAGACCGCGACGGTGGTGATGCTGGTGCTTGGCGTGGCCTTTCCGCTGGTAGGCGTGTCGATGCTGGTGGTGTGGCTGCTGGACCGGGTGTTCGGCCGGCGGATGCTGGTGGCGCGGGCCTGACCCCATTCCTCTTCCTGTAGGAGCTGGCTTGCCTGCGAAAGGACCGCAGAGCGGTCCCGAAATCTTGCAGGTTGCGCCATTTGGGGACCGTTGCACGGTCCTTTCGCAGGCAAGCCAGCTCCTACGCAAGCAACACCAGGGAAATTCCTGATAATCCAGACAGCATTACCCTAAAGTCGAGTCATCTTGTCGCGTCTGGCCCGCGGGTTTGCGTGGTAGCCTAGCCGCCGCTTCACGCACAAGAAGACTGCAATTTATGGAATGCATGCAATGACTCAAGACATCACCAAGGACGCGCAGGAGCATCACCTGCAACGCAACCTGACCAACCGCCACATCCAGCTGATCGCCATCGGCGGGGCCATCGGTACCGGGCTGTTCATGGGCTCGGGCAAGACCATCAGCCTCGCCGGCCCGTCGATCATCTTCGTCTACATGATCATCGGCTTCATGCTGTTCTTCGTCATGCGGGCGATGGGCGAGCTGCTGCTGTCGAACCTCAACTACAAATCCTTCATCGACTTCTCCGCCGACCTGCTCGGCCCCTGGGCCGGCTACTTCACCGGCTGGACCTACTGGTTCTGCTGGATCATCACCGGCATCGCCGACGTGATTGCGATCGCCGCCTACTCGCAGTTCTGGTTCCCCGACCTGCCGCAGTGGATACCGGCGCTGATGTGCGTCGGCGTGCTGCTGTCGCTGAACCTGATCACCGTGAAACTGTTCGGCGAGATCGAGTTCTGGTTCGCCATGATCAAGATCGTCGCCATCCTCGGCCTTATCGGCACCGGCCTGTACATGGTGCTCAGCGGCTTCCAGTCGCCGGCCGGCAGCACCGCCAGCCTGAGCAACCTGTGGAATGACGAGGGCATGTTCCCCCACGGCCTGATGGGCTTCTTCGCCGGCTTCCAGATCGCCGTGTTCGCCTTCGTCGGCATCGAGCTGGTGGGCACCACCGCCGCCGAAGCCAAGGACCCGGAGCGCACCCTGCCACGGGCGATCAACTCGATCCCGCTGCGCATCATCATGTTCTACGTGTTCGCCCTGATCGCCATCATGGCGGTCACCCCCTGGCGTGACGTGGTGCCGGGCAAGAGCCCGTTCGTCGAGCTGTTCATCCTCGCCGGCCTGCCCGCGGCGGCGGCGGTGATCAACTTCGTGGTGCTGACCTCGGCCGCCTCCTCGGCCAACAGCGGCGTGTTCTCCACCAGCCGCATGCTCTTCGGCCTGGCCCAGGAAGGCGATGCGCCCAAGGCCTTCGAGAAGCTGTCCGGCCGTGACGTTCCGGCCAACGGCCTGTACTTCTCCTGCACCTGCCTGCTCCTCGGCGCGGCGCTGATGTACGTGATCCCTGACCTGGTGGAGGCCTTCACCCTGGTCACCACCGTCTCGGCGATCCTGTTCATGTTCGTCTGGTCGCTGATCCTGCTGTCCTGGCTGACCTACCGCAAGCAGCGCAGCGCCCTGCACCAGGCCTCGAAATACAAGATGCCCGGTGGCCGTTTCATGTGCTGGGCATGCCTGGTGTTCTTCGCCGGCATCCTGGTGCTGCTGAGCTTCGAGGCCGACACCCGCCAGGCCCTGATCGTGACCCCGATCTGGTTCGTGATCCTCAGCGTGACCTACCAGTTCGTGCGCAGCCGCCGTCAGCCACGTCGTCAGATCGACCCTTCGCGCGGTTGATTCCCCGCCCCACAGGCCGTTGCGCACCATCAGCGCGCAACGGCCTGCACCGTGCCACCGTCCTGGGCTCCAGGGCGGTGCATGCATCGCTCACAATCCGCTGAAACCCTTGTGCCAGAGCCTGTACACAATTAGGCACAGCCCTTGCTATCTCCCTCTGCGTAGTCGCCATTTGCCTTACCGCCAAATACAACTCAACGGAGAGAGCACCCATGAAGCGTCGCAGTCTGATCAAGGCCTTCACCCTCAGCGCATCCATCGCCGCGATGGGCCTGAGCTGGACCATCCAGGCCGCCGAGACCATCAAGGTCGGCATCCTGCATTCCCTGTCGGGCACCATGGCGATCTCGGAAACTTCGCTCAAGGACATGGCGCTGATGACCATCGAGCAGATCAACGCCAAGGGGGGGGTCAACGGCAAGCTGCTGGAGCCGGTGGTGGTGGACCCGGCCTCGAACTGGCCGCTGTTCGCCGAGAAGAGCCGCCAGTTGCTGACCCAGGACAAGGTCGCGGTGGTCTTCGGCTGCTGGACCTCGGTATCGCGCAAGTCGGTGCTGCCGGTGTTCGAGGAACTCAACGGGCTGCTGTTCTACCCGGTGCAGTACGAGGGTGAAGAGATGTCGCCGAACGTCTTCTACACCGGCGCGGCGCCGAACCAGCAGGCGATTCCGGCGGTGGAATACCTGATGAGCGAGGACGGCGGTGCGGCCAAGCGCTATTTCCTCCTCGGCACCGACTACGTCTACCCGCGCACCACCAACAAGATCCTGCGCGCCTTCCTGCATTCCAAGGGCGTGGCCGACAAGGACATCGAAGAGGTCTACACCCCGTTCGGCCACAGCGATTACCAGACCATCGTCGCCAACATCAAGAAGTTCGCCGCCGGCGGCAAGACTGCGGTCATCTCCACGGTCAACGGCGACTCCAACGTACCGTTCTACAAGGAACTGGCCAACCAGGGCCTGAAAGCCACCGACGTGCCGGTGGTGGCCTTCTCGGTGGGCGAGGAAGAACTGCGCGGCATCGACACCAAGCCGCTGGTGGGACACCTGGCCGCGTGGAACTACTTCGAGTCGGTGGAGAACCCGGTCAACAGCCAGTTCGTCAGTGACTGGAAGGCCTATGCCAAGGCGAAGAACCTGCCGGGGGCGGACAAGGCGGTGACCAACGATCCGATGGAGGCCACCTACGTCGGTATCCACATGTGGGCGCAGGCGGTGGAGAAAGCCGGCAGCACCGATGTCGACAAGGTCCGCGAAGCCCTCGGCGGGCAGAGCTTCAAGGCACCGTCGGGCTTCACCCTGACCATGGACAAGAGCAACCACCACCTGCACAAGCCGGTGATGATCGGCGAGATCCAGGACGACGGGCAGTTCAGCGTGGTCTGGCAGACCGAGCAGCCGCTGCGGGCACAGCCGTGGAGTCCGTTCATTCCGGGCAACGACAAGCGGCCGGACTATGCGGTGAAGGGCAACTGATTCAAGACCGTCGGGGACCGCGTTGCGGTCCTTCGCGGGCAAGCCACGCTCCTACGGAAAATCGTGCCCCCGGATGACCGCGCGTCGCGAATGACCGCGTACCCCGGATGACCGCGTCGCGAATGACCGCGTACCCCGGATGACCGCGCGTCCACTGTAGGAGCGTGGCTTGCCCGCGAAGGACTGCGAAGCAGTCCCCAATGACTCCAACTACTCGAAGGGACCCCCGCACCATGCCCAAGGCCCTCTACCACCTCCTGCTCTGCCTGTGCCTGCTGCTGCCCCTGGCCGCACACGCCAGCGAAGCCGAATACTTCGCCAGCGCCCAGCCCAGCGAACAGGCCCGCCTGCTCCAGGACTGGGCGGCGCAACCCGACCCTGCCCGGCTGGCCCTGCTCAGCGCACTGCAGCAAGGCCGCCTTCCCGACGACAGCCGCAAGCTGCGCCTGAACAACCGTCTGCGCGGGCTGGTGGACAACGCCCTCGCCAGCCATCAACTGCTCGGCACCGATGCCGGCCTGCGCCTGCAGGCCGCGCAGCAACTGCAGAAGAGCGCGCAACCGGCCCAGGTCGCCTTCCTCGACCGCCAGTACGCCCAGGAAACCGACGACGCCGTCCACGCCGCCCTCGGCCTGGCCCTGGCCAACCTGCAACTGGCCGCCAGCGATCCGGCGGTGCGCCTGGCCGCCGTGCGCCTGCTCGGCGAAACCGGCGACCCCATGGCCCGCACCCGCCTCGAAGCCCTGCTCGACCCGACAGTGGAAAGCGACGCCGGCGTGCGCACCGCGGCGGAAACCAGCCTGGCCCAGGTCAAGCGCAAGCTGCTGGTCGGCGAACTGCTCGGCCAGGCCTTCAGCGGCCTGTCCCTCGGCTCGATCCTGCTCCTGGCGGCCCTCGGCCTGGCGATCACCTTCGGCCTGCTCGGGGTGATCAACATGGCCCACGGCGAGATGCTCATGCTCGGGGCCTACACCACCTACATGGTCCAGGTCCTGGTGCAGCGCTACGCCCCCGGCGCCATCGAGTTCTATCCGCTGATCGCCCTGCCGCTGGCCTTCGCCGTCAGCGCCGGGGTCGGCATGATCCTGGAGCGCACGGTGATCCGCCACCTGTACGGCCGCCCCCTGGAAACCCTGCTGGCGACCTGGGGCATCAGCCTGATCCTGATCCAGGCCATCCGCCTGCTGTTCGGCGCGCAGAACGTCGAAGTGGCCAACCCGGCCTGGCTGTCCGGCGGCATCCAGGTGCTGCCGAACCTGGTGCTGCCGTGGAGCCGCATCGTGATCATCGGCTTCGCCCTGTGCGTGGTCCTGCTCACCTGGCTGCTGCTCAATCGCACGCGCCTCGGCCTCAACGTCCGCGCGGTCACCCAGAACCGCAACATGGCCGCCTGCTGCGGCGTGCCCACCGGGCGTGTGGACATGCTCGCCTTCGGCCTCGGCTCGGGCATCGCCGGCCTCGGCGGCGTGGCCCTGAGCCAGATCGGCAACGTCGGCCCCGACCTCGGCCAGAGCTACATCATCGACTCCTTCCTGGTGGTGGTGCTCGGCGGCGTCGGCCAGCTCGCCGGCAGCCTGTGGGCCGCGTTCGGCCTGGGCATCGCCAACAAGCTGCTGGAACCGCAGATCGGTGCGGTGCTCGGCAAGATCCTCATCCTTGCGCTGATCATTCTGTTCATCCAGAAGCGTCCGCAAGGCCTGTTCGCCCTCAAGGGACGGGTAATCGACTGATGAACCAGCCACTGCTTGTCACCGCCACGCAAAAAGCCGGACCGCGCCTGTCCCTGGCCATCGGCGCCGTCGTCCTCGCCCTGCTGATCGCCCTGCCGCTGCTGTCGCTGCTGCCGGACGGCCATGCCCTGCAGGTCTCGGCCTACACCCTGACGCTGGTCGGCAAGATCCTCTGCTACGCCATCGTCGCCCTGGCCCTCGACCTGGTCTGGGGTTATGCCGGGCTGCTGTCGCTGGGCCACGGGCTGTTCTTCGCCCTCGGCGGCTACGCCATGGGCATGTACCTGATGCGCGAAGCCGCCGGTGACGGCCTGCCGGCGTTCATGAGCTTCCTGTCGTGGAGCGAACTGCCCTGGTACTGGGCCGGCACCCAGCATTTCGCCTGGGCCCTGTGCCTGGTGGTGCTGGCCCCGGGGCTGCTGGCCCTGGTGTTCGGCTACTTCGCCTTCCGCTCGCGGATCAAGGGCGTGTACTTCTCGATCATGACCCAGGCCCTGACCTTCGCCGGCATGCTCCTGTTCTTCCGCAACGAGACCGGCTTCGGCGGCAACAACGGCTTCACCAACTTCCGCACCCTGCTCGGCTTCGACATCACCGCCCAGGGCACCCGCGCGGTGCTGTTCCTGCTCACCGTGGCGCTGCTGGTCGGCAGCCTGTACCTCGGCTGGCGCCTGGCGCGGAGCAAGTTCGGCCGGGTGCTCACCGCCCTGCGCGACGCGGAGAACCGCCTGATGTTCTGCGGCTACGACCCGCGCGGCTTCAAGCTCTTCGTCTGGGTCCTGAGCGCCGTGCTCTGCGGCCTGGCCGGGGCGCTGTACGTGCCGCAGGTAGGCATCATCAACCCCAGCGAGATGTCGCCGACCAACTCCATCGAGGCCGCCGTGTGGGTCGCCCTCGGCGGGCGCGGCACGCTGATCGGCCCGCTGCTCGGCGCCGGCCTGGTCAACGGCATGAAGAGCTGGTTCACCGTGGCGTTTCCGGAGTTCTGGCTGTTCTTCCTCGGGGCGCTGTTCATCCTCGTCACCCTGTACCTGCCCAAGGGCGTGGTCGGTCTGCTGAAGAAAAGGGGCGAACAATGAGACTGCCGTCGATCCATCCCGAGTTCATGCTCGAACCCATTCTCGATGCCGGCAGCGGCCGCGATGCCATCGGTCTTGGCCAGGTGGTCGGCAGCGGTCTCGACGCGCGCCACGGCACGGTGCTGACCCTGGAGGACATCAACGTCAGCTTCGACGGTTTCAAGGCCCTTAGCGCACTGAACCTGTACATCGGCGTCGGCGAACTGCGCTGCATCATCGGCCCCAACGGCGCCGGCAAGACCACCATGATGGACGTCATCACCGGCAAGACCCGCCCCACCAGCGGCAAGGCCTGGTTCGGCGATACCCTCGACCTGACCCGCATGAGCGAAGTGCAGATCGCCCAGGCCGGGATCGGCCGCAAGTTCCAGAAGCCCACGGTGTTCGAGGCGCTGACCGTGTTCGAAAACCTGGAGCTGGCGCAGAAGACCGACAAGTCGGTGTGGGCCTGCCTCGGCGCACGCCTGAGCGGCGAGCAGCGCGAGCGTATCGACGAGGTGCTGGCGACCATTCGCCTGGAGGCCTCGCGCCAGCGCCCGGCGGGGTTGTTGTCCCACGGCCAGAAGCAGTTCCTGGAAATCGGCATGCTGCTGATGCAGGACCCGCAGTTGCTGCTGCTCGACGAGCCGGTGGCGGGCATGACCGATGCCGAGACCGAGTTCACCGCCGAGCTGTTCAAGGGCCTGGCCGGCAAGCATTCGCTGATGGTGGTGGAGCACGACATGGGTTTCGTCGGCAGCATTGCCGACCATGTCACTGTGCTGCACCAGGGCAGCGTGCTGGCCGAGGGTTCGCTGGAGCAGGTGCAGGCGGACGATCGGGTGATCGAGGTCTATCTCGGAAGATGACACCCCGCCCTTTCTGTGTAGGAGCTGGCTCGCCTGCGAAAGGACCGCGCAGCGGTCCCAAGATCTTGTTGGCTGAGCAAATCCGGGACCGCTGCGCGGTCCTTTCGCAGGCAAGCCAGCTCCTACAGGGGTTGAGTTGCAGCGCAATAACAGGACAACACACATGCTGAAAATCGATTCCCTGCACCAGTACTACGGCGGCAGCCACATCTTGCGCGGCCTGTCCTTCGAGGCGAAGGTCGGCGAGGTCACCTGCCTGCTCGGACGCAATGGCGTCGGCAAGACCACCCTGCTGCGCTGCCTGATGGGCCTGGTCCCGGCCAGGGAAGGCAGCGTCAGCTGGGAAGGCCAGGCCATCACCCAGTTCAAGCCGCACCAGCGGGTCCAGGCCGGGATCGCCTACGTGCCCCAGGGCCGCGAAATCTTCCCGCGCCTGACCGTCGAGGAGAACCTGCTGATGGGCCTGTCGCGCTTCGGCGCCAGCGAGGCGAAGAACGTGCCCGAGTTCATCTACGAGCTGTTCCCGGTACTGCTGCAGATGAAGCAGCGCCGCGGTGGCGACCTTTCCGGTGGTCAGCAGCAACAGCTGGCCATCGGCCGCGCCCTGGCCAGCCGCCCGCGCCTGCTGATCCTCGACGAGCCCACCGAAGGCATCCAGCCCTCGGTGATCAAGGAGATCGGCGCGGTGATCGGCAAGCTGGCGGCGCGCGGCGACATGGCGATCCTGCTGGTGGAGCAGTTCTACGATTTCGCCGCCGAACTGGCCGACCAGTACCTGGTGATGTCCCGCGGCGAGATCGTCCAGCAGGGCCGTGGCGAAAACATGGAGGCCGAAGGTGTGCGCGGCCTGGTAACCATTTAATCTGGGCGCCTGCACTGACTCTCCGGACCGACCACCATGACCTTCACCCTCCGCGACGCCGTGCCCGCCGACCTGCCGGGCATCCGCGACATCTACAACGACGCCGTGCTCAACACCACGGCGATCTGGAACGAGCAGCCGGTGGACCTGGCCAATCGCCAGGCCTGGTTCGACGGGCGTGCAGCGCAGCGGTATCCGATCATCGTCGCGGTGGATGCGGCTGGCGAGGTGGTGGGTTATGCATCATTCGGCGACTGGCGGGCCTTCGAGGGCTTCCGGCATACCGTGGAGCATTCGGTGTACATCCGTGCCGACCAGCGCGGTAACGGACTGGGGCCGAAGCTGATGGAGGCCCTGATCGTGCGGGCCCGGGAAGCGGGCAAGCATGTGATGGTGGCGGCGATCGAGAGCGGCAACGCGGCGTCGATCCGCCTGCATGAGCGGCTCGGGTTCAAGGTGACCGGGCAGATGCCGCAGGTGGGAGTGAAGTTCGGCCGCTGGCTGGATTTGACCTTCATGCAGCTGATGCTGAATCCGGGGGCTGAACCCAAAGCCTGACGCTCCCTCCGTAGGAGCGCGGCTTGCCCGCGAAGCGGTCCTTCGCAGGCAAGCCAGCGCCTACAGCACGAACCGCCCCAAGCGCTGACGCAACATATCGTTCTCGCTGCGCAACTGCCGCACTTCCTCCAGCAGCTCCAGCGCCAGCGCCACCCCTTCCCATTCCAGCTCCAGCTCCGCGTGCAGCCGCGCCGCGCGCTTGGCCAGCACCGGGGCCTGGACGTCGAACAACCAGTCCTCGGGTGTTCGCCCCGACGGTTCAACGATGCCGTGTTCGACGATTTCGATCACGCAGTCGGCCGGCAGATCGGCCTCCTGACAGAAGGTGCGCATGTCCAGCTGAACGATCAGGGTGCTACTCATGGTCACTTACTCCACTGAGTTCGCGGGTTGAACCCGGCCTTCTCCGACAGTTTGCTCCACAGTTCACGGGTGGCGGCGTCCGACTGGGCCGGCATCACCACTTTCAGTTGCGCGTACAGGTCGCCGCGCTGGCCCTGCTTGTTGGCCAGGCCCATGCCCTTGATCCGCAGGCGCTGGCCGCTCTGGCTGTCCGGACGGATGGTCAGGTTGACCTTGCCGGTCAGGGTCGGCATTTCCACCTTGGTGCCCAACGCCGCCTCCCACGGTGCCAGCGGCACGGTGATGATCAGGTCATGGCCTTCGACATCGAACAGCGGATGCGGTGCGAAACGGATCACCAGGTACAGGTCGCCATTCGCCCCACCGCCCACACCCGGCGCACCCTGGCCCTTGAGGCGGATGCGCTCGCCGTCGGTCACCCCGGCGGGGATCTTGACGTTGAGGGTCTTGGTGGTGTCGCCGGTGCGCTGGCCATGGGCGTTGTGCTGGGGCACCTGGAAGCTGATCTGCTTCGACTCGTTGGCCAGGGTTTCCTCAAGGAACACCGCCAGTTCCATTTCCACGTCCTGACCTCGCCGACCGGCACTGCGCTGCTGTTGCGCGCGGCCGAACGGATTGCCGTTGCCGCGCCCGGCCGATCCGAAGATCGAGCTGAAGAAGTCCGAGAAATCGCCGCCGCCAAAGCCGCCACCACCCGCACCACCCCGACTCTCCCAGCCAGGCGGGGCCTGGAACGGCCGGCCGTGCTGGCCACCGTATTTGCGGATCTCGTCGTACTCGGCGCGCTTGGCCGCATCGCCCAGCACTTCGTAGGCCTCGTTGGCCTCCTTGAACTTGTTCTCGGCGTCACGCTCTTTGCTGACGTCCGGGTGATACTTGCGCGCCAGCTTGCGGTAGGCGGTCTTGATCGCCTTGTCGTCCGCCGTCGGCTCCACGCCCAGTATCTTGTAATAGTCTTTGAAGTCCATCTAAGGAATCACCATCGGTTGAATGCACTGCCTGTGAAGATAGGGGTCAAGCATAGCCTTTCAAGGCAGCCCGGGGTTTGTCGCGCAGCAGATAATCGGTCTTGATTCTGTCCGCCACTGGCATAAACTGCGCGGCCGCTTTTTCCCCGGAACCACTTCCATGACTCACGCATCCCCGGCCCGTGCCTGTGGTATCGACTTCGGCACGTCAAACTCCACCGTCGGTTGGCATCGCCCTGGCGAGGAGACCCTGATCGTCCTCGAAGACGGCAAGATCACCCTGCCTTCGGTGGTGTTCTTCAACATCGAGGAACGCCGTCCGGTCTACGGTCGCCTGGCCCTGCACGAATACCTGGAAGGTTACGAGGGGCGCCTGATGCGCTCGCTGAAGAGCCTGCTCGGCTCCAAGCTGATCAAGCACGACACCAGCGTGCTGGGCACCGCCCTGCCGTTCAAGGACCTGCTGGGGATGTTCATCGGCGAACTGAAGAAGCGTGCCGAAGCCAACGCCGGCCGCGACTTCGAACAGGTGGTGCTGGGTCGCCCGGTGCATTTCGTCGACGACGACCAGGCCGCCGACCAGGAGGCCGAGGACACCCTGGCCGAGGTGGCGAGGAAGATCGGTTTCAAGGACGTGTCGTTCCAGTACGAACCGATCGCCGCCGCCTATGACTACGAGTCGGGCATCGAGCGCGAGGAACTGGTACTGATCGTCGACATCGGCGGTGGTACCTCGGACTTCACCCTGATCCGCCTGGCTCCCGAGCGGCATATGCTCGACGACCGCCAGGACGACATCCTCGCCACCGGCGGCGTGCACATCGGCGGCACCGACTTCGACAAGCAGCTCAGCCTGCAAGGCGTGATGCCGCTGTTCGGCTACGGCAGCCGGATGAAAAGCCAGGCGCTGATGCCGACCAGCTACCACCTCAACCTGGCGACCTGGCACACCATCAACTCGGTGTACTCGCAAAAGTCCCAGCTGGCCCTGGGCAGCATGCGCTACGACATCGAGGACACCCTGGGCATCGATCGCCTGTTCAAGCTGATCGAACAGCGCGCCGGGCACTGGCTGGCGATGGAAGTGGAAGCGACCAAGATCGAACTGACCCATGCCGACAACCGCCTGGTGGACCTGGGCCGGGTCGAGCCGGACCTGCGCGTCGACCTGACCCGTGCACTGTTCGAGCAGTCCATCGACAACCTGCTGGAACGGGTCCGTGGCAGCGTCGACGAGCTGCTGCTCAAGGCCGGCGTGGGTGTGGAGCAGGTCGACACGGTGTTCTTCACCGGCGGCTCCAGCGGCATCCCCGCGCTGCGCCAGAGCGTGGCGGCGATGCTGCCGAACGCGCGGCACGTGGAAGGCAACATCTTCGGCAGCATCGGCAGCGGACTGGCGATCGAGGCGCGCAAGCGCTACGGAACGGCCTGATACGCGAAAGAGACTGCAACGTTTTTCGTCGGCAAACGACGAGTTCCACCTTGCCAAGCAGGCACCTTGTGCCTACTCTTCGCGGCAACACACCCGCCATGCCTATGGTTGCTTCGGCAGCTACGCACAAATTGAGCGGGTTTTTTTTATCTGGAATTCGACCCGTGACGGCATGAGGCCATTTCAAAAACCCGCGATCGACGTTCATGAGCAACTGCTTCTGCTCAAGCAGCGCGGCTTGAGCGTTCAAGATGACGAGCGAGCGAAATGCTTCCTTGAAGCCGTGAGTTTCTTTCGACTCACGCCGTACATGCGTCCCTTCCAGCGACCCGATGATGCCGAGCATGGCTTCCGAGACAATGCCTGCCTGAAAGACCTGACCCGCCTGTACGACTTTGATCGACGCCTCCGCTTGCTGGTCATGGATGCCCTGGAGCGCGTCGAAGTCGCCATCCGCGCCTGCCTGAGCAACCACATGGCGTCCTACCCACGGCGCGCACTGGTACCTCGAACGCGAGCTGTTTCAGAAAGCATTCCGTCATGACGAGTTGCTGGCATCCATTCGAGGCCGGCAGGTGAAAGCGCTGAAGGACCATGAGCGGGAATGCCAGCGCATCGATGCGGCAAACACCCCCGCCGCACACAAGCAATCGCTGAAAACGCAGCGCGCCAGGGAAAGCTACGCCCGTCACTACGCACTGACCTACAGGGAGCCCGAGCTGATGCCGGCCTGGGCAGTGATGGAAGAAATCACCCTGGGGGACTTGTCGCACCTGTTCAAAGGCCTGGCTCGCGACGCGGATCGCAAGGCCATCTCGCGGCGTGTGGGACTACCTGGTCCGCTGCTGCAATCGTGGCTTCACACCCTGACGACGATCCGCAACATCTGTGCGCACCACGCCCGCCTGTGGAACCGGGAACTGGGCATTCGCCCGGAGTTGCCGAGGACGATCACCTTCAGCTGGCCGCGGCATTTGCGCAATCCCGGCACACAGGCCCGCATGTTTACCGTGTTGTCGATTCTGAACCTGCTGATGCGTCAGGTGAGCCCGCATACCAGCTGGGACAGGCGTCTTCACGAGTTGCTGGACGCCTTTCCCGAGACAGACCTGAAAGCGATGGGCTTTCCAGCACAATGGCGCGAAGACCCGTTCTGGGCCTGAGCGGATTACGCCTGCTGGCTCACACCAGCTCCGCCCGCCGCAACTCGCTCTTCAGGTAGGCGTAATAGATCGGCCCCGCCACCACCCCCGGCAGGCCGAACGCGGCCTCGAACACCAGCATCGCCAGCAACAGCTCCCACGACTTGGCACTGATCTGCCCGCCAACGATCCGCGCATTGAGGAAGTACTCGACCTTGTGGATGACGATCAGGTAGCCCAGCGCCGCCACCGCCACCCAGATCGACAGCGACAGGCCGACGATGGTGATCAGGGTGTTGGACATCAGGTTGCCGATCACCGGCAGCAGCCCGAGCAGGAAGGTCAGCACGATCAGGGTCTTGGTCAGCGGCAGGTGCACGCCGAACATCGGCAGCACCACGGCGAGGAATACCCCGGTGAACACGGTGTTGAGCAGGGAAATCTTGATCTGCGCGAAAACGATGTTGCGAAACGCCTGGACCAGCAGCGACAGACGCTCGAACAGCGCCGCCGCCAGTGGCTTGCGCCGAGAGATATCGGGGATGCGCTGCAGAGCGACGATGGCCCCGAGAATCATGCCGATCAGCAAGGTGACGAACATGTGCGCCGCACCCTTGCCCACCAGTTGCAGCTCGCCCAGGTGAGTCTTCAGCCAGTCACCGATGGCCACCTTGAACTCGGCGGCGCTGGCCGGCAGGTAGGCATCGACGAACGGCGGCAACTGGCCGCGGGCCTGGTCCACCAGCAGCATGAAGCGGTCCAGCGAGGCGCCGGGGTTTTCCGCTTCGTGCAGGAGAAAACTGATTGCCCCGGCGAAGATCAGGGTCAGCGTACTGACCACCAGGGTGCCCAGCAGCGCCACCGCCAGCCAGCGCGCACGCGGCCCGGCGATCACGTGCTGGAGTTTCGGCGTGAGCATGTTCACCAGCTCGAACACCAGCAACCCGGCCAGCAGGCTCGGCAGCAACTTGAGCGGCAATACCAGCAACAAGCCGGCGAATATGATGATCCAACTGGCCAGCACGATCTGACGCTGGGTAAAAGTCATACAACCTCAGACAGCCAAAGACGACAAAGGCGGCAGTCTGCCAGCCTTCGACGTACAGGCATAGGGGCGGGCGATACCGGACGACGAGCCATTGCTCCAGGGCAATGACCCGCGTTCGGCGGCGGTCATTTTTTCTTCAGGCAGTCGCTCATGAAGGCCTTGCGTTCATCGCCCTTGAGCGCCTTGGTCGTGGCGTCGGCGTTGCAGGTCTTCATCTTGTCCTGCTGGGTGGGGGCCGGCTTGGCTTTCAGGCAGTCGCTCATGAATGCCTTGCGCTCGTCGCCCTTGAGCGCCTTGGCGGTGGCGTCGGCGTTGCAGGTCTTCATCTTTTCCTGCTGGGCGGTGGCGGCAAAGCCCTGCGACGCCATCAGCATTCCCAGCAACAGCAACGGCACGTGCAGCATCTTCATGGCGATTCTCCTGAGCGCTGCGTGAGGGAGCAGCGGTCACCGGAGTTTAGACAAGATTTTTTACATCCTGCCGGACGCTAGCAGCCGGCGGCCTTGAGTCGAGCCGCATGCTCGGTGAACAGCTTCACCGGCTGCGCGCCTTTGCCCACCGCGCCGAGGGACTGGTTGACGATATCCAGGTGATCGAGGGGAAAGTCGTCGCCGATGACCTGGCCGAGGTGCGAGCTGTAGCGCCCGACCATGCCGTCGCAGTGGCCCTTCTCGATCACGAAAGTCCGGGCGAACAGCCGACAGAAGCGGTTGCTGCCGTCCAGGCGGTTGCGCCCGCGGTCGGTGATGCCGGGCGTGAGCACGCCGGACCAGGAGTAGTAGCGCACGCCGTTGACCTCGGCGGGCCCCTCCCCGCCCCAGGTCTCAGGCAGGCCCTGTGGATAACGCTGGTTGAAGGCGGCCACGCCCGCGCGGGTCAGGGACAGGTGCGAGGCATGCACGTCGATGGGCAGCGCCGGGCCTTTCCAGCCGGTTTCCAGCCAGCCCATCAGCAACGCCAGGCCGTGCAGCAGAGCCTTGAGCAGCCGTCCTTGCGGCGAGTCGCCGGGATATTCCCGGGCGAAATAATCGGCCAGTTCCGAGCCGTGGTTGGGCCCGGCGATGGAGGTGACCGAGGCCACCCACTCCGGGCGCTTCGCCGCCACATAGCGCGCCGTCAGCGCACCCTGGCTATGACCGAGCAGGTTGACCTTGTCGGCGCCGGTGCGCTGGCGCAGTTCCTCGACGATGCGCAGCAACTGCTCGCCGCGCACTTCACTGCTGTGCAGCGGCGAGACCTGCACCGGATACACCTGCGCGCCGCCCCGGCGCAACGCCGCGACGATACCGAACCAGTAGGGGTAGAGCAGCAGGCGGACGAAACCGAGCATGCCCGGCACCAACACCAGCGGGTAACGAGTGGCAAGCGCTTGCGACATGACGGCCCCCGATCCATGGACAGGCCATCACCCTACAAGCGAAACGATGGCAATCGCAATCGAACTCCCGTCGTCCCGCGCGGTTCCAAAGCCGTATCGGGCCATGAAGGCCCATTGCGAGGGAGTACGACCATGTACAAGCACGCCCTGATCGCCGTTCTGGCGGGTGCCACCCTGATCGGTTGCGGCAGCCGTCCGGAAAATCCGGTGGACTACGTCACCTACCGCGACCAGCCGCTGGTCAAGCAGGTGGAAAACGGCATGACCATGCAGAAAGTCATCGCCATCGGCGGCAGCCCGTCCACGGTGATCGACCTGCCCCACGGCGGGACCTGCAACAACTACATCCTCAACAACGACGGTCATCAACAGGCTTACTACGTGCGCTTCGATGCCACCGGGCATGTCGACGCCAAGGGTTTCAAGACCTGCGAGCAACGGCAGAAAGACCAGCAGGCGGTGTCGGGTTGATAAAACTTTCCCGCCGCTTCGCTACTCGTACCTGATGTAGCGCCCGCGCCGACCGTGCGCGGTGCCCCCGTTTTTCAGCCTGGAGACCGTCATGAGCAACGTTACGTTGACCGATGTGAATACCCTGCGCCAGCGCGCGCGCCAGCATGTGGAGCAAGGCGCGGTGACCGAGGGCTACAACGCCGACCGCCAGACCATCCTGCGCCTGCTCAACGAGTCGCTGGCCACCGAGTGGGTCTGCACCCTGCGTTACAAGCGCCACTACTACATGGCCAGCGGGATCAAGGCCAGCGTCGCCGCGGCCGAGTTCCTCGAACACGCCAACCAGGAACAGGAACACGCCGACAAGCTGGCCGAGCGCATCGTGCAACTGGGGGGCGAGCCGGACCTGAACCCGGACAACCTGAGCAAGAACTCCCATGCCCAGTACGTGGCCGGGAAGAGCCTGAAGGAGATGGTGCTGGAGGATCTGGTGGCGGAGCGCATCGCCATCGACAGCTATCGGGAGATCGTGCGTTTCATCGGCGACAGTGATCCGACCACGCGGCGCATCTTCGAGGACATCCTGGCGCAGGAAGAAGAGCATGCGGATGATATGGCGGATCTGCTGAAAGGCCTGTAACGCCCCTGCCCCTACCCCGTAGGAGCGCGGCTTGCCCGCGAAAGGACCGCGCCAGCGGTCCCGGACATCGGTGAAGCTGGGACCGCTGGCGCGGTCCTTTCGCGGGCAAGCCGCGCTCCTACGGGGGATTTTGGTAAACCCTTTCATTTCACGGTTTTCGGCGCCTTACCGGCCCGCATCTGCTCCAGCAACGGTGTACAGCGATTCGGCTCATCCCCGCTGCTCGGTGCGATCAGCGCCAGCAAGCCCGCCGCCGGTCCTGCCGCCACACCCAGGGCCACCATCCCCGCCCCGCGCAACGCCAGCGGCACCGCCTGCACACCCGCCGACGGCTTGGCGAACGATCCGCGCACATACAGCGGCGAGCGCAGCGAGAACAGGCGCAGGCCCTTCGATTCGGGATTGATCTTCAGGTCCAGCTGCTCGGTCGCGAAGTTCGCCGTGCCGGTCACATAGATCACCGCGTTCTCGGTATCGAACACGAACAGCCGGGTCGTCGCCAGGCCATCCTTGATCCCGACGTCGGTGGCCGCACAGTTGATCTTCACTTCGTTGTCGCCGAACAGCTTGCCGACCACGTAGTTGCCCACGTTCAGGCCCGCGATCTCCATGAGGCTGCGACTGACCGCGCCATCGTTGATCAGCAGCCTGAGCTCGCCATTGGACGTGCCCAGCAGCGCCGCCACCGAGTTGCCGCGGCCACTCAGATCGGCATCGCCATTGAGGGCACCGAAGCTGGTCTTCATCGGCTCGAAGGTGGGGAACAGCTGCTTGAGCTTCAGATTGCGCGCGCTCAGACGCACCCGGCCCTGCAGCGGCGCGCTGCGGCCGTCGAGGCGCACCTGCATGTCCAGCTTGCCGCCGGCGACACCGAAGGACAGCGGCTCCAGGCGCAGCACACCGTCTTCGAGCAGGACATGGCTGGCAAGATCGGTGAACGGCAGCTCTTCACTCTGCACGATGCGCTTGCCGGCGAAGGTGACGTCGGCGTCCATCGCCCGCCAGCGTTCGGTACGGAACTCTTCCACCGGCAGGACCTTGTCCCCCGGCTGCCTGGCCGCGCCGCCACGAGCCTTCTGCTGGGCGTTGGAGTCGGCACCGATCAACGGCGCGAGGTCCTTGAACAGCAACTGGTTGGACACCAGCTTGCCGCTCAGCTTCGGCCGCGGCTGGCTGGCGACGAAGGACAGGTCGCCATGGATGTCGCTGTCGCCGATCCGGCCGTTGAAGCCCTCGTAGCGAAACAGCGCGCCGCCCGGCTCGTGCAGCCTGGCGAACAGATGGCCGTCGGTCTGGTAGGGCGGGGTGTCCGGCAGGGTCACACCGGTCAAGGGGTACAGATTGCCGAGGCTGGCGCCGGACAGTTTCAGGCGCAGGTCCAGGGCACCGAGGTTGCGCGGGTCGGTCAGGGTGCCGGCGATGATTGCGCGGGTCTTGGCGATACGCACGTCCGCCTGCACCGGGAACGGCTGGCTGGCATCCTGCAGCGCCAGCAGACCACCGATCTTGCCCTCGCCGCTGAGGGCCTCGCCCTTGTAGCTGCCGGTGACCTTGAGCGCGAAGGCGTAGTCCTGCGGCACGGCATTTTCCTTGCGGACCCGCTCGACGGCGGACTTGCCGACGATGTCACCGAACGGAATCGGCTTGCCGAGCGAATCGATGCGCACCTGGACGCGGGTTTTCAGCGTCGCGTCATCGAACGCGACCTGGCCCTGGTCGAAGCCGATGGCACCGATATCCAGCACCCACTTCGACGGCTCGGCCTGCTCGTCCGTGGGGCCGAAGTCGAAGGTCCAGTTGGCCCGGCCATCGGCCAGGCGCTTGAGGCTGGCGCTGGGCTGCTTGAGGTCGATACGCGGGATGACGATGCGCTGGGTCAGCAGCGGCAGCGGCGAGAGGCGGAAATCCACCTGCTGCAGGGCGACCATCCGTGGCTCCTGCAACCACTCGGGGTTGCCGAGGGTGAGGTCCTCGGCAGTGAAATGCGGCCACGGCACCCAGGCCCGCCAGCCACCGTCCTCGGGTTCGCGACGCCAGTGCACGGCAAGATTGCCGTTGATCGCGAAGGGCCGATGCAGGGCTTGCGACACCTTGTCGTTGAGGAAAGGTCGGGCCCGGTTCCAGTCGAAGGTGGCGATGAAGATCACCAGCAACGCCAGGACCAGCGCAAGGCTGGCCAGGGTCCAGGTGATGATTTTGGCGGGGCGCGTCATTGCACGATTCTCCAGTGACAGCAAGGCAGGCAGTGTGCGTGAGCCACGCACTTGTACTTGGGACTGGCGAAATGCCGAGGGGTTTTACCCGATCCGCCTGGTCATGAGGATTTTTCCTGCCGTCTTCGTCAGTTTTTTCCATCAACGCGGCGCGATCATCCCACTCGAACAACGCTGCAATTCCGACTTCGGCACTCGGGAAAGGCCCGATCTAGAGCTGCCGGTGGAATGTATCAATCCCGTTGATTGTTACCATTACCTTTATGAACTTTTCTATCCAATTTCCAAGAGTAGCATTGCCCTCGTACCCACTTTCCCACCCTCCCCAAGGAGAAACGGACCATGAAACGCCAACTGCTGCTCAGCCTGACCCTGTCCATCCTGGCCGCCAACGCCTTCGCCGTACCGGCCGCCGATCAACACCTGTCCGCCGAAGCCCGCTCCAGCGCCGCCGCGGTTTCCCAGCCACTCAATACCCTGGCTGAAGGTGGTTCGGACCGTGCCATCGAACGTGCCAACCGTGTCGCTGAAGGCGGTTCCGACCGCGCCATCGAACGCGCCAACCGTGTTGCCGAAGGTGGCTCCGACCGTGCCATCGAACGTGCCAACCGCGTTGCCGAAGGTGGCTCCGACCGTGCCATCGACCGCGCCAACCGCGTCGCCGAGGGTGGCTCCGACCGTCTGATCGACCGCGCCAACCGCGTCGCCGAAGGTGGCTCCGACCGTGCCATCGAGCGTGCCAACCGTGTTGCCGAGGGTGGTTCCGACCGTCTGATCGACCGTGCCAACCGCGTTGCCGAAGGCGGTTCCGACCGTGCCATCGAACAAGCACAACGGGTGAGCTGATGCCTATGCGCCAAAACAACAGCTACCCGTGCGCAACCCCTTCCCCTCCGAGGCCCGGTCAACTGACCGGGCTTTGTTTTTCCGGCCCCGCCCATTAGAGTGCAGGCCTGTTTCACACGAACCGTACCGCCATGCTGCCGCGCGCCGAACAGAAGCAACAGACCCGCCACGCCCTGCTGGACGCCGCCCGCCAACTGATGGAAAGCGGTCGCGGTTTCGGCAGCATCAGCCTGCGTGAGGTGGCCCGCACCGCGGGTATCGTGCCCACCGGCTTCTATCGTCATTTCGACGACATGGACCAACTGGGCCTGGCCCTGGTCCGCGAAGTCAACGAAACCTTCCGCCAGACCATCCGCAGGGTCCGCCACAACGAATTCGAACTGGGCGGCATCACCGACGCCTCGGTGCGCATCTTTCTCGATGTGGTCACGGCCAATCGCGCGCAGTTCCTGTTTCTCGCCCGCGAGCAGTACGGCGGCTCGCAGCCGGTGCGCCAGGCCATCGCCCGCCTGCGCGAAGGCATCAGCTCGGACCTTGCCGCCGACCTGGCGCGCATGACCCGCTGGCAGCACCTGGATGCCGACGCCCTGGCGGTGATGGCCGACCTGGTGGTGAAGACCGTGTTCGCCACCCTGCCCGAGCTGATCGACCCGCCCGCGCAACTGGCCCCGGGACAGTTGAGCGCCCAGGCCAAGATCACCCAGCAACTGCGCTTCATCTTCGTCGGCGCACGGCACTGGCAAGGGCTCGGCAACCCGGTCTGATCCCGGCGCCACGGGGAAATTTCCTGCTACCATGCGCGCCAACGCAACGACGGCGACGAACCTTTTCCATGTCCGAACTTTCCCCAGCCCAGCCCGCCCTGCTCGCTGAACTCCAGCGCCATTTCGACCAGCGCATCGTGCCGCTGTGGCAAGGTCCCGGCTGGAACCCGGACATGGCCCTGCCGTTCGAGGCCCTCGCGACCACGCACCAGCCGTTGCCGGTGCAGCGCTACCGGGCCATGGCCTGTGCGCGCCAGCTGTATCTGTTCAGCAGCCGCATCGAGCAGCCCGGGGCCAGCGAGCGCGCCGCCGCGCTGTTCCGTTCGCTGCAACGGCATTTCCACGATGCCGAGCATGGCGGCTGGTTCTACAGCATCGACGCCCAGGGCAAGCCGCTGGACCGGCGCAAGGACCTCTACACCCACGCCTTCATCATCTTCGCCTGTGCCCACTACTGGGCGAAGTCACGCGACAGCCTGGTGGAATCGACGCTGAACGCCGCCCTCAGCGTGGTCGCCGAGCGCTTCGCCACGCCGGACGGTCTGTACGAGGCGAGCCTCGGCGAAGACTGGCAACCGCTGGGCAGCGGTCCGTTGCAGAACCCGCTGATGCACCTGGCCGAAGCCTTCCTCGCCACCCTCGCCGTGCGCGAGGACGCCGAAGTGCGCGACGCGCTGGTCGCCCTGAGCGACGCCATGCAGGCGCACTTCATCGACCCGGAGCACGGGGTGATGCTGGAGAAACCGCGCGGGGCTGTGGATAACTGGTTCGAACCGGGGCATCAGTTCGAATGGTTCTATCTGCTGGATACCTCACCGCTGCTCAAGGGCACGGCGCTGCATGCGTCGCTGCAGCGGGCCTTCGCGTTCGCCGAGGAGCGCGGGGTGGAGGATGGGGCGGTACTGGCGATGCTCGATCCGCAAGGCAATGTGCGCGATGCCACCCAGCGGATCTGGGCCCAGGCCGAGTACCTGCGGGCGCTGACCCTGCGCGCGGACGGCGCGGTGAAGGTGCCGGCCCAGCTGGAGGTGCTGCGCCGGCAGTTTCTGCATGAAGGTGGCTGGCATGAATGCCGGGATGGCCAGGGGGTGGTGAGTCGCGACGATATGCCGTCGACTACGCCCTATCACCTGGCGACCTGTCTGGAAGGGCTGCAGCGCTCCTGCTGATCTGCA
>NZ_JAVYJH010000016.1:71623-128291 GCF_032621685.1 Pseudomonas sp. zfem002
CACGCTCCTACGAGAGAATGGCCGCCCAGTCAGATCAATTCTTCTGGGCCGACCGATCGATCGAGAACCCCGCCCAATCCTGGCTCACCGGCATCAGCTCCAGGTTGTTGATGTTGATATGCGCCGGCTGGTTGAGAACCCAGAACACCGTCTCGGCGATGTCCTGCGGCTGGATCGCCTCGGCACCGGCGTAAGTCGCGTCGTAGCGGCTCTGGTCGCCGCCGAAGCGCACCAGCGAGAACTCGCTTTCGCACAGCCCCGGCTCGATATTGGTCACCCGCACTCCCGTGCCGCGCAGGTCGCAGCGCAGGCTCAGGGAGAACTGCCCGACGAACGCCTTGGTGCCGCCATACACGTGGCTGCCCGGGTACGGGTAATTGCCCGCCACCGAACCGACGTTGAGGATGCTCGCGCCACGCCCGTAGGCGATCAGCCGCGGCAGCAGCAGGCGGGTGCTGTACATCAGGCCCTTGATATTGGTGTCGACCATGGTGTCCCAGTCATCCAGGTCGCACTTCTGCGCAGGATCGGCGCCCAGGGCCAGGCCAGCGTTGTTGATCAGCCCGCGCAGTTTGGCGAAAGACGGCGGCAGGTTGGCGATCGCCTGCTCCATCGCCTTGCGATCACGCACGTCCACGACCAGGCCGTGGACCTCGGTCTTCTGCGCCAGCTCCGCGCACAGCGCGTCGAGACGCTCCTGGCGACGACCGGTCAGCACCAGCGACCAGCCCGCCTCGGCAAAACGACGGGCGCAGGCTTCGCCGAAGCCGGAAGTGGCACCGGTGATGAATACGGTGGAAGTCATTGGGTTCTCCTTGGATGGACTTGCCCACAGGCAAGAGAGGAAAGGCAGGCCTTGCAGCATGCCCGGCACACCGGGTGACGGCAAGCCTTGGCGCAGCTGTACAAAAAACGAACATTTCTCGCAAAGCCTTGATTAACAAGGCTCAGAGCAGGGTATGCGCACCTTATCCACAGGGCTTTCCACGCCGATTGGGGGCAACTGTATAACAGTCGCAGGGGAGTTGTTCACAGCCTTGAACGACCCACCGCGCAAAGCTGAGCCGGCCAGGCCGCCGACACAGAGGTTCATCGGCTGGCGGCGGCCTGGGGATAATCCCGGTACTGGCGCAACGCCTGTAATTTCGCTGTCTGGCAGCGTCTTTCCAATGCTTGCCCACAGACTTATCCACAGGCTTTCAATGCTCTTTGAAATGCGCTTCATTGCACAACTTCAAACTTGACAAATACGCAAGTCGGGTCTTTCAAAGTTGCTGTTCAAAAATTGAACAACACTCTGCAAGCCACGTCCTGCAAGGGCTCCAGGCAAATACCACCAAGTTACCCACAATCACTTCCACATCATCCGTGGACAACTTGAACACTACGAAAAACAACTGCTTACAGCGACTTTCTGGTGCATCGCAAGCAGCACTTTCGCTAACTTTTCCACATTTCTGTGGACAACCCTGTGACCAACTGCTCAATCCACAGGGAAGGTCACTGCACCTTGCGGTTGGTGTCTTCGAGACGGCGTTGCAGTTCGCCAATCTGCCGCGACTGCTCGTCGACGATGCGGCGCAGTTCCTGCAGGTCGCTGGCGTTCTGGTTGAGGGTGTCGCGCATCTTCTTCAGGTCGGCCACGCTGACCCCGGAGTCGTGCAGGGTGTGGCTCATGCCGGATTCGCGGTGGATCGCCGCGAGATTGTCGGAAGACGAGGCGGAAGAGTCGATCTGGACCTTGGCCGCTTCCTCGGCCTGCGCCGCCGTGCCGAACAGCAGGGCGCAGGCGAGAAGCGTGGGAGTGAGCAGGGAACGGTGGGACATCACATGGGTTCCTTGTGCAGCGTCGAGACGGTACACGGGTACGACTGGGGATAAGTCGAGGGAGTTCCCATGGGGCCCTTCGCGGGCAAGCCTCGCTCCTACCGTAGGAGCGAGGCTTGCCCGCGAAGGGCCGCAAAAATCAGTGCCCGCCCAGATAGGCGTTACGCACCTCCTCATTCACCAGCAGCTCCTGCCCCGTGCCGGTCATGCGGATCTGCCCGTTGACCATCACGTACGCCCGGTCCGACAGCTTCAGCGCGTGGTTGGCGTTCTGCTCGACGAGGAAGATGGTCATGCCGCTCTGCGCCAGCTCGCGCAGGGTGGAGAAGATCTGCTTGACCACGATCGGCGCCAGGCCCAGCGACGGCTCGTCCAGCAGCAGCAGCTTCGGCCGGCTCATCAGCGCCCGGGCGATGGCGAGCATCTGCTGCTCGCCGCCGGACATGGTCATGGCCCGCTGATTGCGCCGTTCCTTGAGCCGCGGGAACAGCTCGTACATGCGCTGCATGTCCTGGTCGGCATACTGGTCGCCGATGGGGATGGTGCCCATCATCAGGTTTTCCTCGACGCTCATGTCGGGGAACACCCGCCGTCCTTCCGGCGACTGGGCGATGCCGTTGGAGGCGATGTAGTGCGAGGACTTGTGGGTGATGTCGGTGCCGCGATAGAGGATCTTGCCGCCCGCCGCCCGCGGCTGGCCGAAGATCGACATCAGCAGGGTCGACTTGCCAGCACCGTTGGCGCCGATCAGGCTGACCGTCTCGCCCTCGTCGATGTGCATCGAGACTTTCTTCAGCGCCTGGATCGGCCCGTAGAACACGTCCAGGTCCTGCAGTTCGAGAATGGGTGCGCTCATACCAGCTCCTCTTCGTCAGCACCCAGGTAGGCGGCGATCACGGTCGGGTTGTTGCGGATGTCCTGGGGCTTGCCTTCGGCAATGACGTTGCCGTGGTCGAGCACGACGATATGGTCGGAAATGCTCATGACCATGCCCATGTCATGTTCGATCAGCACCACGGTGATGTCGTGCTCGTCGCGCAGCACGCGAATCATCCGGCTCAGGGCCTCGGTCTCCTGCGGGTTGAGACCGGCGGCCGGCTCGTCGAGGCAGATGATCTTCGGCCGCGTGCACATGGCCCGGGCGATTTCCAGGCGGCGCTGCTGACCGTACGACAGCTCGCCGGCGAGGCGGTTGGCGCAGTCCACCAGGTCCACCACTTCCAGCCAGTAGAAGGCATGGTCGAGGGCGTCGCTTTCCGCCTTGCGGTAGGCCTTGGTGTTGAGCACGCCGGCCAGCAGGTTGCGGTTGACCCACATGTGCTGGGCCACCAGCAGGTTCTCCACCACGGACATTTCCCGGAACAGGCGAATGTTCTGGAAGGTCCGCGCCAGACCCGCGCGGTTGACCAGGTGGGTACCGCCGAACATCTTGTAGCGCAGGCGGCTGGCGAAGCGGGCCGGCGAGAAGAAGTCACCGAACTGGAAGCGTTCGCCGAGCAGCTGGATCACATTGGTACGCGAACCGCGCACGTTCAGTTCGATCTTGCCGCCACTGGCCTTGTAGAACCCGGTGAGGCAGTTGAACACGGTGGTCTTGCCGGCGCCGTTGGGGCCGATCAGGGCGAAGATGTCGTTGCGTTTGACCTTCAGGCTGACGTCGCTCAGCGCCTTGATCCCGCCGAACTGCATCATCAGGTTATCCACAGACAGAATCACGTCGTCGCTCATGGCGCCACTCCTTTACGCGGGACTACACCGGCACGGCTGATACGGATCAGCCCGCGCGGTCGCCAGATCATCATCACCACCATGAGCACGCCGAACAGCAGCACGCGATATTCGGAGAAGCTGCGCAGCAGTTCCGGCGCCACGGTCAGGACGAACGCGGCGATCACCACGCCGACGGTCGAACCCATGCCGCCCAGGACCACGATGGCAAGGATCAGCGCCGACTCGAAGAAGGTGAACGACGACGGGTTGACGAAGCCCTGGTAGCTGGCGAAGAACACCCCGGCCAGGCCGGCGGTTGAAGCGCCCAGGGTGAACGCCGAAAGCTTCACCAGGACATGGTTGAGGCCCATGGAACGACAGGCGATCTCGTCCTCGCGCAGCGCTTCCCAGGCCCGGCCGACCGGCATGCGGGTCAGCCGGTGCTTGATGTACAGCACCGCCAGGACGACGAGGAACAGCACCGCGTAGATGAACACGAACTTGAGGTTGGGGTTGTAATCGAAGCCGAAGAACTCGTGGATCGGCACCCCGCCGTCCTTGGCCCGACGGCCGAACTCCAGGCCGAAGATGGTCGGCGATGGCACCGGCATGCCGTTCGGACCGCCGGTGAAGGACAGCCAGTTGTTCAGCACCAGGCGGATGATTTCACCGAAGCCCAGGGTCACGATCGCCAGGTAGTCGCCGTGCATGCGCAACACCGGGAAGCCGAGTATGCACCCCGCCAGTGCCGCGGCGATGGCCGCCAGCGGCAGCACCGTCCAGAAGCCCAGGCCGAGGTACTGGTAGCCCAGCGCCAGGCCGTAGGCGCCAATGGCGTAGAACGCCACGTAGCCGAGGTCGAGCAGACCGGCCAGGCCCACCACGATGTTCAGGCCGAGGCCCAGCAGCACGTAGATCAGGCCGAGGATGACCACGGTCAGCAGGTACTTGTTGGCGAAGATCGGGAAGACGATGGCGATGACGATCAGTGCCGGGATGATGTAGCGCAGGCGCGACTTGTAGTCCGGCGCCCGCACGTGGACACCCGAGCCACCGCTTTCGAAGCCGCTGAGCATGCGCTGGCCGGCGGCGGTCTGCAGGAACAGGCTGATGACCAGGCGCCCGGCCATCACCCCGCCGACCAGCCAGGCGACGCGGGTCGGCTCGGCGTTGAAATCGTAGCCGTCGAGGACCACGCCCACCACCGGGCCGAACACGATCAGGGCGAGCAGGCCGGCGACAATGGTTTCCAGCAGGGTGCGTTTGATATCGAAACCGGAAGAAGCAGTTTTGGCAGTGGACATGTTCACACCTTAGCCACGAGCGGGCGACCCAGCAGGCCCTGGGGACGGAAGATCAGGATCAGCACCAGCAGCGAGAAGCTGAACACGTCCTTGTAGTCGGAGTTGACCAGGCCGGCGAACAGCGATTCGGAGATGCCCAGCACGATCCCCCCGAGCATGGCCCCGGGCAGCGAGCCGATACCGCCGAGCACCGCGGCGGTGAACGCCTTGATGCCGATGATGAAGCCGGCATAGAAGTCGAAGGTGCCGTAGTTCATGGTGATCAGCACGCCGGCCAGCGCGGCCATCACCGCACCGATGACGAACACGTAGGAAATCACCCGGTCGGTGTTGATCCCCAGGATCGAGGCCATCTTGCGGTCCTGCTGGGTGGCGCGGCACATGCGGCCGAGCTTGGTGTACTTGATCACGTAGGTGAGCAGGGCCATGCCGGCGAACGCGGCGACGAGGATGAAGATCTTGGTGTAGGTCAGTTGCACGAAGCCGGTGCCGACTTCGAAGCGCCACGCGCCTTCGAGCAGGGTCGGCACGCCTTGCTGGCGGGCGCCCTGGCTGATCTGCGCGTAGTTCTGCAGGATCAGCGAGATGCCGATGGCGCTGATCAGCGGCGCCAGGCGGGTGGAGTTGCGCAGGGGCTTGTAGGCGATGCGTTCGATGGTGAAGCCGTAGACCCCGGTGACGACGATGGTGAACAACAGGGTCCCCAGCATCAGCAGGGGGAACGACTCGATACCGAAATAAGCCAGCAATGCCAGGCTGATCGCCGCCAGGTAAGCGGAGATCATATACACCTCGCCGTGCGCGAAGTTGATCATGCCGATGATGCCATAGACCATTGTGTAGCCGATGGCGATCAGACCATAGACGGACCCGAGGGTCAGTCCATTGATCAGTTGCTGCAGGAAAATTCCATCCATAACGCAATCTCACGTATTCGAGATTGCACAAGCGCCGACTACGGCGGGCCCCGGATGACACGGCCCTCGCAGCGCAGGATTGTGCAGATCTACAAGAAGGGACAGGTACGGCGCTGAACCGGGCAACGGCCCGGGCGTTGGCAGCCCGGGCCGGATGCCATTGTTATTTTTGTTTTTCCAGTTGGTGATACTTGCCGTTGGCGTCCCACTGGTAGACCACGTAGTCGGAGACGGTCAGGTCGCCCTTGCTGTCCCACTTCTTCTCGCCCATCACGGTTTTCACCGGATTGGCCTTGAGCCACTTGGCGGCATCTTCGCCCTTGTTCGACTTGGCGCCCTCGAAGGCGGCAGCCAGCGCCTGGACCGAGGCATAGGCATACAGGGTGTAGCCTTCCGGCTCGGTGCCACCCTTGCGGAACTGCTCCACGACGTCCTTGCTGTCCGGCAGCAGGCGCGGGTCGGCGCCGAAGGTCATGTACACGCCGTTGGTGTACTGGGCGCCGCCAGCGGTGGCCACCAGTTCGTCGGTGACGATGCCGTCATCGGACATGAACGGAATGTCCTTCAGGCCCTGCTCGCGCAACTGACGGACCAGCGGGCCGGCTTCCGGATGCAGGCCGCCGAAGTAGACGACGTCGGCACCGGCGGCGCGAATCTTGGTGACCACCGCGCTGAAGTCCTTCTCGCCACGGGTCAGGCCTTCGTACAGCACCGGCTTCACGCCGCGTTTCTCCAGCTGTGCCTTGGTCGCGTCGGCGAGGCCCTGGCCGTAGGTGTCCTTGTCGTGGAGGACCACGACCTTCTTGCCCTTGAGCACGTCGACGATGTAGTCGCCGGCGACGATGCCCTGCTGGTCGTCACGCCCGCACATGCGGAACATGGCGCCGAGGCCACGCTCGGTGACCTGCGGGTTGGTCGAGCCTGGGGTGATGGCGATCACGCCCGCTTCGTCATAGACCTCGGACGCCGGGATGGTCGAAGACGAGCAGAAGTGGCCGACCACACCCGCGACCTTGTCCTGGTCCACCAGGCGGTTGGCCACGGCCACGGCCTGCTTCGGTTCACAGGCGTCGTCGCCCTTGACCAGGACGATCTTCTCGCCGTTCACCCCACCCTTGGCGTTGATCACGTCGGCCGCGGCCTGGGCACCTTTCATGTACTGTTCGCCGAACGCTGCGTTGGCACCGGTCATCGGGCCCGCGACGCCGATCTTCAGATCGGCCTGGACATACGAAGAAACGCCCAGCGCCGTGGCTACGGCGAGAGCGAGAAAGCCTTTCTTGTAAAACGTCTGCGACATGTGGTGGTGCTCCTGATGTTTTTTTGATTGGCACTACGACTTCAGCAACTTGTTTCAGCCATTTGCTCCGAGCAAGGGCCGTGCCATAGGTTTTTCATTCGAAAAAAACTCGCACCAGGGTTCGCCGGCAGGCGGCAACGGTCATTCTTTCCGGGTCGTGCAACCGCAAACCAGACACAAAGCGCCACCTTCCGCTTGAGGAAGGCGCAACCAAGACATGCCATCATTGCAACCCCGATGCGTGTTTACGTGCAACCGACCTGTAACAGCATGCGTAACGGAACTGCACATCCGTGGTGCGCGACTGCTACAGCAAGCACCATAAGAGGCTAGACCGCGTTGGAGAAATCGCCGCTATATGTAGTCTGCTACCGAATGACTCGCGAGACGCGAGCCACCCCGCAGCTGAAACGCTGGCACAATGAACAGCCTTGATGGCACCCGCCGGAACTGGAGCCTTATATGAGCGAAAGCGCCTTCGCCGACCGCATCGTGCAAAGCCTGCTGGACACCGACTTCTACAAGCTGACGATGATGCAGGCGGTGCTGCACAACTACCCCAACGTCGACGTCGAATGGGAGTTCCGCTGCCGCAACGGGGAAGACCTGCGCCCCTATCTGGGGCAGATCCGTGCCGAGGTCGAGCGCCTCGCCGACCTGAGCATCAGCGACGAGCAACTGGGCTTTCTCGAGAAGATCAGCTTCATGAAGCCGGACTTCCTGCGTTTTCTCGGCCTGTTCCGCTTCAACCTGCGCTACCTGAAGATGGGCATCGAGAACGATCAGTTCTACCTGCGCCTGCACGGCCCCTGGCTGCATGTGATCCTGTTCGAGGTGCCGCTGCTGGCCATCATCAGCGAGGTGCGCAACCGCAATCGTTATCCACAGGTGCGCCTGGAGCAGGCCCGCGAGCAACTGCTGCGCAAGTTCGACTGGCTGCGCGCCAATGCCAGCGACGACGAGCTGGCCGAGCTGCAGGTGGCCGACTTCGGCACCCGCCGGCGCTTCTCCTACGGTGTCCAGGAAACCGTGGTCAAGGTGCTCGCGGCCGAGTTCCCGGCGCGCTTCGTCGGTACCAGCAACGTGCACCTGGCATGGAAACTGGATATCAAGCCGCTGGGCACCATGGCCCATGAATGGATCATGGCCCACCAGCAGCTCGGCCCGCGCCTGATCGACAGCCAGATCGCCGCCCTCGACTGCTGGGTCCGCGAATACCGCGGCCTGCTCGGCATCGCCCTGACCGACTGCATCACCATGGATGCCTTCCTGCGCGATTTCGATCTGTACTTCGCCAAGCTGTTCGACGGCCTGCGCCACGACTCCGGTGATCCGGTGATCTGGGCGGAAAAGGCCATCGCCCACTACCGCAAGCTCGGAATCGACCCGATGACCAAGACCCTGGTGTTTTCCGACGGCCTCAACCTGACCCGCTCACTGGAAATCTTCCGGGCACTGCGCGGACGCATCAATGTCAGCTTCGGCATCGGTACCAACCTCACCTGCGACATCCCCGGAGTGGCGCCGATGAGCATCGTGCTTAAAATGACCGACTGTAACGGCCAGCCCGTGGCGAAGATCTCCGACGAGGCCGCCAAGACCCAGTGCCGCGACCCGAATTTCGTCTCTTACCTGCGTCACGTTTTCCAAGTTCCCAGCGAGGAGTAACCCATGCAAGCCGTCCAGCGAGAGATCGCGCAGCAGCTCAAGGTCCAGCCGCCGTTCGCCGACCGCGCCGAGCTCGACGTCGAAGTCACCCGGCGCGTCGCCTTCATCCAGCAGTGCCTGAAGAATGCCGGGCTCAAGACCCTGGTCCTGGGCATCAGTGGCGGCGTCGATTCGCTGACCGCGGCGCTGCTGGCCCAGCGGGCGATCAACGAACTGCGCCAGCAGAGCGGCGACGAGCAGTACCGCTTCATTGCCGTGCGCCTGCCCTACCACGTGCAGCACGACGAACACGATGCCCAGGCCTGCATCGATTTCATCCAGCCGGACGAGTGCCACACGGTCAACATCGCCCCGGCGGTCCGCGCCCTGGCGGCCGAGGTCAAGGCCCTGGAAGGCGGCAAACCGGCCATGGTCGATTTCGTCGTCGGCAACACCAAGGCGCGCATGCGCATGGTGGCCCAGTACACCATCGCCGGTGCCCGCGCCGGCCTGGTGATCGGCACCGACCATGCCGCCGAGGCGGTGATGGGCTTCTTCACCAAGTTCGGTGACGGCTCCTGCGACCTGGCCCCGCTGAGCGGCCTGGTGAAAAATCAGGTACGGGCCATCGCGCGCAGCTTCGGCGCCCCGGAATCACTGGTGGAAAAAGTGCCGACCGCCGACCTCGAAGACCTGGCCCCGGGCAAGCCGGACGAGGCCTCGCACGGCGTGACCTACGCGCAGATCGATGCGTTCCTGCATGGCGAGCCCGTCAGCGAGGAAGCGTTCGACATCATCAAGCGGACGTACGAAAAGACACAGCACAAGCGGGAAATGCCGTTCGCGCCGTAAGAAAGAAAAGCATCGCCGGCAAGCCAGCTTCCACAGGTCCGGTGTACACCAGGACCCTGTGGAGGCCGGCTGATCGCAGCAATTACTTCAGAACGATGGTGCCCTTCATCATGGCGATGTGGCCTGGGAAGGAGCAGAAGAAGCCGTAGGATTCACCAGCGGCCAGCTTGGACACGTCGAAGCTCACCGAGTCGGACTCGCCACCACCGATCAGCTTGGTGTGCGCGACGATGCGCGCATCGCTGGCGTCCAGGTAGTCGGCGGCAACGCCCTTGGCCATGCCGGCGGTGGCAACGGCCTGCTCATCGGCAGCCTTGGTGATCACCAGGTTGTGGCCCATGACGTTCTTCGGCAGCTTGCCGACATGCTTCAGCTCGACGGTGAACTGCTTGCAGCTCTTGTCGATGGCGATTTCCTTGGTGTTGTAGGTCATCTGGTCGGTGGACTCGACAGTGACTTTGCAGTCGGCGGCCATTACCTGGGCACTGGCAACGGTCAGCAGGGAAACGGCAACGAATTTGGCAAACATCGTGAATCTCCATGACAGGTTTTTTATTGAAATCAGACTGCCCCATCCCGCGGCTCGCGCTGCTGATGTGGGTCAAGGATAAGACCCTGATCGGGCAGTGAAATTCTTCTATGGCATGCATCAAGACAAACAAAGTGCCGCATCATGCCTCCATGTAGGACGATGAGACAACCTCTCATTTAGGAGTAATCCGACATGTCCCTGAGTAATTTCATGCAAAGCCTGCTCGCCGCCTATGCCTGCGGCGCCAGCGGGACCGCCTGCGAGTTCTCCCGTCCGGAGTGACAGAGGGCTTGGAAGACCCGCCCCATGTCCGTACCCTGTGGCCGTTTTCGACCCGGAGAAAGACATGTCTCTACGTTCCGTTTGTGTGTTCTGTGGTGCCAGCAACGGCGTCAGCCCGGTCTACCGCGAGGCCGCGGTCGCCCTTGGCCAGGCCATCGCCCGGCGTGGCCTGACCCTGGTCTACGGCGGTGGCGCCGTGGGTCTGATGGGCATCGTCGCCGATGCCGCGCTGGCGGCTGGCGGTGAAGTGATCGGCATCATTCCGGTCAGCCTGCAACGCGCCGAGATCGCCCATCCCGGCCTGAGCCGCCTGGAAGTGGTCGACGGCATGCACGCGCGCAAGGCGCGCATGGCCGAACTGGCCGATGCCTTCATCGCCCTGCCCGGCGGCCTCGGCACCCTGGAAGAACTCTTCGAAGTGTGGACCTGGGGCCAGCTCGGCTACCACGGCAAGCCGCTGGGCCTGCTGGAGGTGAACAGCTTCTACGAAAAACTCACCGGTTTTCTCGACCATGTGGTGGACGAGGGCTTCGTCCGCCCGCATCACCGCGCGATGCTGCAGGTCGACGCGGCGCCGGATGCCCTGCTCGATGCCCTGGACGCCTGGCAGCCGCTGGCAGCGCCCAAATGGAAGGATCAGCCGCCCAGCTGATCCAGCGGCAACACCGTCACCCGCACCTCCGGGTCGTGGCTGCCACCGCCGAGGATCACTCCGCGCAGCGGCGAGACATCGGCGAAGTCGCGGCCCCAGCCAAGGGTGATGTGCTCCAGCGCCGGCAGCAGGTTGTTGGTGGGATCGAAATCCACCCAGCCGTGGCGCGGGCAGAACACCGAGATCCACGCATGGGAGGCATCGGCCCCGATCAGCCGGGCCTGCCCGGGCGGTGGTCGGGTCAGCAGGTAGCCGCTGACATAGCGCGCCGCCAGCCCCCGCGAACGCAGGCAGGCCAGCATCAGGTGGGCGAAGTCCTGGCAGACCCCGCGCCGCCGCTGCAGGACCTCGACCAGCGGGGTGGCGACCTGGGTCGCCCCCGCATCGAAGGTGAACTCGCGAAAGATCTTCTCCATCAGCGCCCGCACCGCCTGCAGCAACGGCACACCGGCGGCGAAACAGGGTTCGGAAAACGCCACGAAGGGTCTTTTCAGGCGCACGAACGGCGATTCGAAGCGATAACGGCTGGCTTCGAGCAACGCCTCTGTCAGCGTCTGCCGCGAATAGGCCAAGGCATCCCGCGCCTGTTCCCAGGGCGGCGAAGCGGACAGCGTCGGCAACGCACGCGACATGACTTCGATACGCACCCGGGTACTGACCCGCAGTTCGTCATGCTGATAGTCCAGGCCCAGGCGGGTCAGGGGATTGCCGAACACATCCTGTTCGTCGCGGCGCCGGGTCGGCGTCGGCGTCACCTCCAGCAGCCGCTCCTCGCAACGCTGCCAGGGGCAGTCCCGCGGCCACAGGTGCACCAGTTGCTGGGCCAGCGAGACCGGGCTGGCGTAGCGGTAATGGGTATCGTGAAGAATCTGGTAACGCGCACTCATCAGGCGGACACCGTCTGCTGGCTGACATCGACATGGGCGAAATGGCGCAACGCCAGGCGTTGCGCTGCGGCTTCGGCCCCTTCAGCGATCTGCTCCAGCATCGCCGCCAGCCCGTCGAGCACCGCGCTCAGGCTGGCCTCGCCAAACAGCAGATGTTCCAGGCTGCGCAAGTCGAAATGCCTGAGGCGCTCCGCCAGCCCGAGCAGTTCGTTCTCCGCCGGACTCTGCAGGCGCTCCAGCGAACGCAGCAGCGAGCGCAACTGGAACAGCACGCCATGGGGGTTCTGCTCATCCAGCAGGAGCAGGTCCAGCACCGGCACCAACTGCGCCACCGCGAGATAGCGGGAGCGGTAGGTGATGCTGCTGTTGGCCAGCTCCAGCAACCACTCCAGGCCAGCCTGGTCGCTCGCCGCCGGGCCCCGCAGAAACCCCGCGAGACTGCTGCTCAAGGCGTGCAGGCGTTCGATCCGGCGCCCGGTCAGGAGAAAGCGCCAGCCCTCGTCACGGGTCATGTCGTCGAGGGCGAAGCCGGACAGCGCCGCCAGGGACAGGATCAGGCGGTCGAGAAAATCCAGCAGCTCACTGAAGTCCGCGGACAGGTCGTCCAGGCGCTGCGCCTCGCGCTGCAATTCGCTCAGGGCCTGCCAGTTCTCCCGCGACAACTTGCCCCGCACCTGCCCCGCCGCCCATTGCAGACGCTGCAGACTGGCGCGCAGGCTGAAACTCCAGGCAGGGTCGAGCAAGGCCATGCGCAGGCGGGTGTCCAGGCTTCCCTCCGTGGGCAACAGGGACAGTTCCTCGGCCAGGCGCAGCGCCGCGTCCAGCGCCTGCGGCGAGTCGCCGTCGAGGTAGCGCCCCAGGAGAATCCGCAGCAACCGCGCACTGGCATCGCAGCGCTCGCAGTAACGACCGAACCAGAACAGGTTTTCCACTACCCGCGAGGGCAGATAGGGGTCGGCGCGGACCAGGTCGGCCACGCCGAGCCGGCGACTGGCCTGCCATTGCTCGCCGCGGGCGGCGTGTTCGCCGAGGACCCAGGTGTCCTTGCTGGCACCGCCGCGCTGCATCGAGACCACCTCGGCATCGGCCTGCGCCGCCACCCGAGTCAGGCCGCCCGGCAGCACGCGCCAGCCATCGGCACTGGCCACGGCATAGACGCGCATGCCCACCGGCCGGTCCTTCAGGCCATCGCCCTGCCATACCGGTGCCTGGGACAACTGCGCCAGCTCCTGGGCGACATAGGCGTAGGGCCGCGCCCTCAGCCGCGCGGTCAGCGCCTGACGCTGCGCCGCGTCGAGGTCGCGGCCGAGCAGGGGCTGGAAGCTCTGCGAGGGAAACGCCGGCTTGAACAGCAGGTCCGGCATCTTTTCCAGTGCCTGCTCCAGCGCCGCCGGTTCGCCGCACCACCAGCTGGCGATGGACGGCAGGATCAGTTCCTCGCCCAGCAGGCGCCGACTGATCGCCGGCAGAAAGCCTGGCAGGCCCGGCGACTCCAGCACCCCGCTGCCCAGGGCATTGGCCACCAGCACTCGGCCCTGACGCACCGCATCCAGCAGGCCGGGCACGCCCAGTGCCGAGTCGGTGCGCAATTCCAGGGGGTCGCAGAAATCGTCGTCGAGCCGGCGCAGGATCGCGTGGACCCGGCGCAGGCCGCCGAGGGTCTTGAGATAGACCGTGCCATCGCGCACCGTCAGGTCGCTGCCCTCCACCAGCGGATAGCCGAGCTGGCGGGCGAGGAACAAGTGCTCGAACCAGCTTTCGTTGAAACGCCCGGGCGTCAGCAGCACCACCAGCGGCGTTTCCCGCCCGCTCGGCGCCAGGCGCGCCAGGCTCTGCTGCAGGGTGCGGAAGAAGCCGGCCAGGTGCTGCACATGCAGATCCCGGTACAGCTCGGGAAAGGCACGGGACACCACGGTACGGTTTTCCAGGGCGTACCCCGCGCCGGACGGCGCCTGGGTGCGGTCGGCGGTCACCCACCAGCGGCCATCCGGCCCGCGCGCCAGGTCGGCCGCGTAGAGATGCAGCCAGGTCTGCTCCGGCACCTGGAGGCCCTGGCACGGCCAGAGGAAATTGTTGTGCCCGAAGATCAGCTCCGCGGGCAGCAGCCCTTCACCGATCAGGCGCTGCGGGCCGTAGATATCCGCCAGCAGCGCGTTCAGCAGGCGGGCGCGCTGGGCGATGCCGCGGGCCAACTCGGCCCATTCCGCGGCGGGAATCACCTGCGGCAGCAGGTCCAGCTCCCAGGGGCGGTCGGCGCCATCGGGGTCGGCGTAGATGTTGTAGGTCACGCCGTTTTCCCGCAGTTGCCGATTGAGCAGGGACTGGCGCTGGCTCAGTTGCTGCGCACCGCTGCGCTGCAGATGGGCAAGCAGCTCGCGCCAGTGCGGACGCACGCGGCCATCGACGGCGAGCATTTCATGCCAGGTCGTGGCGCTTGGGTTCAGGGCATCCAGCAGGTCGGGCATCGGCGTGCTCACAGGGAAGTCATGCGCGCAAACGCGGCAAGACTTATGCCAGCGAGCAGGCCTCATGCATGGCTCTGAGCGTGGTTCGTCACACGACAAGCCAGCTCCTACAAAGTTTCGGCCGGCAATGCACTGAGACAGTGCAAGAAGAGGCTTCATGACGGGGCGCAAGCCCCGTCATGGGGCTTAACGCGGCAACACCGGCTGGCGCTTGGTCTTGCCCTTGCCTTTGCCACCCTTGGCGGCGTCCTTGCGTGCCTTGGCCGCTTCCTGGTTGCGGGCGAAGGCGGCAGCCTTGGCTTCCTCGCGCTTGTCCCATGGCTTGGCGCCATTGCTCGCGCGCGGTGGCAGACCGGTGTGCTGGGTGAGGATCTTCTGTTCCTTGGCCACCTTGTGGCTGCCCGACGGAGTCGAGTTCTTGCGCCGGGCGCTCTGGTAGCTGTCGGTGTCCGGCTGGTGCAGCGGGATCAACTGGTGCTTGCCAGGACCGATCAGGTCGGCACGGCCCATGCGCTGCAGGGCCTCACGCAGCATCGGCCAGCCCTTCGGATCGTGGTAGCGCAGGAAGGCCTTGTGCAGGCGACGCTGCTCCTCGCTCTTGACGATGGTCACCCCTTCGCTCTTGTAGGTGACCTTGCGCAGGGGGTTCTTGCCCGAGTGGTACATCGCCGTGGCCGAGGCCATCGGCGACGGGTAGAACGCCTGCACCTGGTCGGCGCGGAAGCCGTTGCCCTTGAGCCACAGGGCCAGGTTCATCATGTCTTCGTCGGTGGTGCCCGGGTGCGCGGCGATGAAGTACGGGATCAGGTACTGCTCCTTGCCCGCTTCCTTCGAGAACTTCTCGAACATGCGCTTGAAGCGGTCATAGGTACCGATGCCCGGCTTCATCATCTGGTTCAGCGGGCCTTCCTCGGTGTGCTCCGGGGCGATCTTGAGGTAGCCGCCAACGTGGTGCGTGACCAGTTCGCGGACATACTCCGGCGACTCCACGGCGAGGTCGTAGCGCAGGCCCGAGGCGATCAGGATCTTCTTCACCCCCGGCAGGGCACGGGCACTGCGGTACAGCTTGATCAGCGACGAGTGGTCGGTGTTCAGGTTCGGGCAGATACCCGGGAACACGCAGGACGGCTTGCGGCAGTGGGTTTCGATTTCCGTGCTCTTGCAGGCGATCCGGTACATGTTCGCGGTCGGCCCGCCGAGGTCGGAAATGACGCCGGTGAAACCCGGGACCTTGTCACGGATTTCCTCGATCTCGCGAATGATCGACTCGTGGGAACGGTTCTGGATGATCCGGCCCTCGTGCTCGGTGATCGAGCAGAAGGTACAACCGCCAAAGCAGCCACGCATGATGTTCACCGAGAAACGGATCATCTCGTAGGCCGGGATCCGCTCCTTGCCGTAGGCCGGATGCGGGATCCGCGCGTAGGGCATGCCGAACACGTAGTCCATTTCCTCGGTGGTCATCGGAATGGGCGGCGGGTTGAACCAAACGTCGACTTCACCATGCTTCTGCACCATGGCCCGGGCGTTACCCGGGTTGGTTTCCAGGTGCAGCACGCGGTTGGCGTGGGCGTAGAGCACCGCGTCGTTGCGCACCTTCTCGAACGACGGCAGGCGGATCACGGTCTTTTCCCGGGTCATCCGCGGACTTTCGAGGATCTGGACGACCTTGGCCTCGTTGGGGTCCTCGACCTCGCCCTTCTGCTGCTCGATGGCGCAGGCCTGGGTGTCCTGGGTGTTGACGTAGGGGTTGATGATCTTGTCGACCTTGCCCGGACGATCGATCCGGGTCGAATCGATCTCGTACCAGCCCTGCGGGGTGTCGCGGCGAATGAAGGCGGTACCGCGGATATCGCTGATGTCCTCGATGCGCTCGCCGGCGGCCAGGCGCTGGGCGATGTCCACCACGGCGCGCTCGGCGTTGCCGTAGAGGAGGATGTCGGCGCAGGCGTCGATCAGGATCGAGTGGCGCACCTTGTCCTGCCAGTAGTCGTAGTGCGCGATGCGGCGCAGCGAAGCCTCGATGCCGCCGAGGATGATCGGCACATGCTTGTAGGCTTCCTTGCAGCGCTGGCTGTAGACCAGGCTGGCGCGGTCCGGACGCTTGCCGGCCAGGCCGCCGGGGGTGTAGGCGTCGTCGGAACGAATCTTCTTGTCCGCGGTGTAGCGGTTGATCATCGAGTCCATGTTGCCGGCGGCGACACCGAAGAACAGGTTCGGCTCGCCGAGCTTCATGAAGTCGTCTTTCGACTGCCAGTTCGGCTGGGCAATGATCCCGACGCGGAAGCCCTGGGCTTCGAGCAGGCGGCCGATGATGGCCATGCCGAACGACGGATGGTCGACGTAGGCGTCGCCGGTCACGATGATGATGTCGCAGGAGTCCCAGCCGAGCTGATCCATCTCCTCCCTGCTCATCGGCAGGAACGGCGCTGGCCCGAAGCATTCGGCCCAGTACTTGGGATAGTCGAAGAGTGGTTTGGCTGCTTGCATGTCAGTGACCGGTTTTTTGGGGGGGCAGGAAAATCACGGGCGCGGAGAATAGCACAAAAATTGACCAATTCCGACGCTGAAGGTCGGAATTGGTGAAGCGACGCGCTTACTCGTCGTCGTCGAAGTTGTAACTGCCCGGAGCGAGGTTCTCGAAGCGCGTGTACTTGCCGATGAAGGCCAGGCGGATGAAGCCGATCGGGCCGTTCCGCTGCTTGCCGATAATGATCTCGGCAATGCCCTTGTGCTCGGTCTCCGGGTGATACACCTCGTCGCGATAGACGAACATGATCACGTCGGCGTCCTGCTCGATCGCTCCGGATTCCCGCAGGTCGGAGTTCACCGGGCGCTTGTTGGGACGCTGTTCGAGGGAGCGGTTGAGCTGCGACAGGGCGATGACCGGGCAGTTGAATTCCTTGGCCAGGGCCTTGAGCGAGCGGGAGATCTCGGAAATCTCGTTGGTCCGGTTGTCGCCGCTGGAACCCGGGATCTGCATCAGTTGCAGGTAGTCGATCATGATCATGGCGATCTCGCCGTGCTCACGCACCAGGCGCCGGGTCCGCGCGCGCATCTCCGACGGGCTGATGCCGGCGGTATCGTCGATGAACAGCTTGCGGTCGTTGAGCAGGTTGACCGCCGAGGTCAGGCGCGGCCAGTCGTCGTCGTCGAGCTGGCCGGAACGCACCTTGGTCTGGTCGATGCGCCCGAGGGACGAGAGCATACGCATGATCAGCGATTCGCCTGGCATCTCCAGGGAGTACACCAGCACCGCCTTGTCGCTGCGCAGGACGGCGTTTTCCACCAGGTTCATGGCGAAGGTGGTCTTGCCCATGGACGGACGGCCCGCGACGATGATCAGGTCGGCCGGCTGCAGGCCGCTGGTCTTCTCGTCGAGGTCGGTGTAGCCGGTGGACAGGCCGGTGATCTCGCTGTCGGAGTTGAACAGCGTGTCGATGCGGTCGATGGCCTTGGTCAGCAGTTCGTTGACCCCTACCGGGCCGCCGGTCTTGGGCCGCGCTTCGGCGATCTGGAAGATCTGCCGCTCGGCCTCGTCGAGGATTTCCTCGGCGTTGCGCCCCTGCGGGTTGAAGGCGCTGTCGGCGATATCGTTGCTGATGCTGATCAGCTGGCGCAGGGTCGAGCGCTCGCGAATGATCTGCGCATAGGCCTTGATGTTGGCCACCGACGGGGTGTTCTTCGCCAGTTCGCCGAGGTAGCCGAGGCCACCGACCTGCGAACTCAGGCCTTCCTTGTCCAGCTGCTCGTGCAGGGTCACCACGTCGAACGGGATGTTCTGGTCGACCAGCTTGTGGATGGCGCGGAAGATCAGGCGGTGGTCATGCCGGTAGAAATCGCCGTCGGAGACTTGATCGAGCACCCGCTCCCAGGCGTTGTTGTCCAGCATCAGGCCACCGAGCACGGCCTGTTCGGCCTCGATGGAATGCGGCGGCACCTTCAGCGCGGCGGTTTGCAGATCGTATTGCTCTGGGGCGGTTATCTCGTTCATGGCCACCTGGAAATCTGGGTGTTGAAAAAGACAAAGGGCACGACCTGCAATGCAGAATCGTGCCCGATGTTAACCGGCTGACCCCGAGGGGGCCAGCAGGTCGATACAGCTTAGGCTGCGACGACGACCACGCGAACGGTGGCTTCAACGTCGCTGTGCAGGTGCACGGCTACGTCGTATTCGCCAACCTGACGGATGGTGCCGTTCGGCAGACGAACTTCAGCCTTGGCCACTTCGACGCCGGAGGCGGTCAGGGCGTCAGCGATGTCGTGGGTGCCGATCGAACCGAACAGTTTGCCTTCATCGCCAGCGGTAGCGGTGATGGTGACTTCCAGTTCGGCCAGTTGAGCAGCGCGGCTTTCAGCCGAAGCTTTCTTGTCGGCAGCTGCTTTTTCCAGCTCGGCACGACGCTCTTCGAACGCAGCCAGGTTGGCGGCGGTAGCGGAAACAGCCTTGCCGAATGGCAGCAGGAAGTTACGACCGTAGCCCGACTTGACTTTAACTTTGTCGCCCAGGTTGCCCAGGTTGGCGACTTTTTCCAGCAGGATCAGTTCCATTTGGTATAAACCTCTTAACTTTTAACCTTCACCGTTCGCGGAGCCGTTATCGGCGTCGTTGGACGCCCCGCGTCCGCGAAAATCAATCAGGCTGTCGACAATGGCCAGAACCACGAGCAACGGATAAATCAGCTGCATGAACAGCAGCAGCGTCACGTACAACCCGACCAGCCAGAACTTCGCCAGTCGCCCTTGCGCCACCAGGCCGTGCATCACGGCCAGTCCGGCGAAGACCAGCGGGATGGTGCACAGCGGTGTCAGCATCGCCAGTTCGGTACCGAAGTTCGGTCCGACCAGGATCAGCACCAGCAGCACCAGCGCCGCCGCCAGCGGCAGTCTCACGGCGCGGAACTCGCGACCGAAGCCTCCCGGGTTATACAAAGCTGCCTGCCAGTAGCGACCCAACATCAGGGCCAGCACACTGACGGCCTGCAACAAGGCCGCGATCAGGCCGGTGAGCACCGGTGCGATCAGCCCTTCCAGCCGGCCCCGCTCTTCTACCGTCAATTTCTGGTAGATCCCGTCGAGCATCTGCGGAAGGATCTTGGCGATCTCTTGCGCGAGCATGTCGATCGGTTCGCGGAACACCGAACCCAGAACAGCGCCATACACCAGGCCCAGGGCGATGCTGGACAACAGCACCCGGTTCCAGGACTGCCCGGCGCGCAACAGCGCAGCCAGACCCAGCGTACCCAGCAACACCATCAAGGTGCGCGGCTCGCCGAAGAACCACCAGGCCAAAGCCGGCAGCAAAGCCCAGGCAAGGACACCGGAGGCGTCCTTGAAACCGCGCCGCAGGAACACCAGGCTCCCGGCGGCGGCACTCAACCAGAACAGCAGCGGCAATGCCGCACAACCAACCACTACCAGAGTGGCCTGCACGCGACCGCGCATGATGAAATCAGCCAGGGCCCGCATGCAATCTATCCTTTGCTACTTGTCGACGACCCGGTCTCAGCGGCCGTGGCTGTCGGTGTAGGGCAGCAGGGCCAGGAAGCGGGCGCGCTTGATAGCGGTAGCCAGCTGACGCTGATAACGAGCTTTGGTACCAGTGATACGGCTTGGAACGATCTTGCCGGTTTCGGATACGTAAGCTTTCAGGGTGTTGAGATCTTTGTAATCGATCTCTTTCACGTCTTCAGCAGTGAAGCGGCAGAATTTACGACGACGGAAGAAACGTGCCATGTAATAGGCTCCTCAAAAGGTCCGTGGATTACTCGTCAGCGTTATCGCTGTTGTCGCTGTCATTGCTGTCGTCGCCATCGGCGCTGTCAGCATGCTCAGGACGGTCACGACGCTCACGGCGCTCGCTGCGGTTTTCTTCAGCCTTCAGCATCTCGGACTGGCCGGTAACAGCTTCGTCACGACGGATGACCAGGTTACGGATCACGGCATCGTTGTAGCGGAAGTTGTCTTCCAGCTCGGCCAGGGCCTTGCCGGTGCACTCAACGTTCAGCATCACGTAGTGAGCCTTGTGAACATTGTTGATGGCGTAGGCCAGTTGACGACGGCCCCAGTCTTCCAGACGGTGGATCTTGCCGCCGTCTTCTTCGATCAGCTTGGTGTAACGCTCAACCATGCCGCCGACTTGCTCGCTCTGGTCAGGGTGGACCAGGAAGATGATTTCGTAATGACGCATGAATGCTCCTTACGGGTTGTAGTCTGCCGACAAAGCGGTCAGACAAGGAGTGAATGACACTGTATGTCTTGTCCTGAACCAGGCACGTATGCCCGGGACAAGGCGCGCAATTGTAGAGAAGCGCGGTGGGACAAGCAAGGAGATTGGTGAAATATTGAGCAGCACCGATAGAAGGCCGGCTCAGGAACGATTGTGGGAGAGAGCCTGCTCGCGAACGGCCGCGCAGCGGCCGCAAAACCTGGCCCCCCCCGATCAGGGATCAATGATTTCGGGACCGCCACGCGGTCCTTCGCGAGCAAGCTCGCTTGTATGGTGTGAGACTTGAAGGGAGGAGGAGGGACATAACTCGCTTCTGACTGTCGCGAGCAGTACAGACCGTGGGAGAAATCACCCCTCCTCCTTTCAACACCCCAAGCGCCGATAAGGAACAGTTACCAATGGCAATGCCCGCAGTACCCTTCGAAGCCGGTGTGGATGTCGCCAAAGACGAATTGGTGATTCAAAGCGGTCCAGACACCAAGCCCTTCGCCATCCCCAATACCCCGAAATCGATCAAGACCTGGCTCAAGACGGTCCCCAAGGGGTCGGCCTTGGCCATTGAGGCAACCAGTTCCTATCACATGGAGCTTGCTGAGCAGGCTCATGGTGCCGGCTTGAGTGTTTATGTGGTCGATGGTCTTAGGCTGAGCCGATACCGTGACAGCCTCGGTGTGCGAGCAAAGACTGACGCAAATGACGCCACCTTGCTTGCCCGTTTTCTGAACAGGGAGCGTGCGTCACTGAAGGTATGGGTGCCGGCACCACCCGGTCACCGCGAGCTCCAGATGCTGCTGCGACGCCGCGCTAAAGTCGTGGAAATGCGCGGCATGATGCGAATGAGCTTGTCGGGAGAAAAGTTGTTCGAGAAAGAACTCGAGATCATCGAAAAGACCTTCAAACGACTTGAGCGATTGTTCGAAGTGCGTTTGCGCGAGGCCGTCGAAGAAGCGGGGCTTAAGGATCAGTTACGTCGCCTTCGCCAACTGCCTGGTGTTGGTTTTCTCACGGCCGCGGGTTTGGTGATGTCGTTCATGCGCGGTGAGTTTGCCAACAGCGATGCGTTTGTCGCGTACTTGGGAATGGACGTGATAACGGCTCAGTCCGGCAAGTGGGTCGGCCGAGGACGATTGAGCAAGCGTGGAGACTCGGAGGTTCGCAGATTACTGCATAACGCGGCGATGAGCGGCAGTCGGACCAGTACCTGGAAGCAGTTTTACGCGCACCATCTGGAGCGAGGCAAGAAGACGACTCAGGCGCTGGTAATCCTTTCAAGAAAGCTGGCTCGGCTGGCTTATGGCAGCTCACAGCGATTAAATCTTTAAGACAGTCTTACACCTGGGAGCGCCCTCACAGGTGCGACAGCTCACGTCTTTGGAAAATGGGAAGGGCAGAAAAGGCCATCGGCAAAAAATTGCCTCCGGCCATAGAATCTCCCACAAGGGATGGCAAGAACGGCTATTTGCCTGCCGAACGCTGCCGCACCGCCTCGAACAGGCAAACCCCGGTCGCCACCGACACGTTCAGGCTGCTGACACTCCCAGCCATCGGCAGCTTCACCAGGAAATCGCAGTGCTCGCGGGTCAGGCGGCGCATGCCCTTGCCTTCCGCGCCCATGACCAGCACGGTCGGCCCGGTCATGTCCTGCTGATACAGCTCCTGCTGCGCCTCGCCGGCGGTGCCGACGACCCACAGGCCGCGCTGTTGCAGCTTTTCCAGGGTCCGCGCGAGGTTGGTCACTGCCACCAGCGGGATCACTTCGGCGGCGCCGCAGGCGACCTTGCGCACCGCCGCGGTCAGGGTCGCCGACTTGTCCTTCGGCACGATCACCGCCAGCACGCCGGCGGCATCGGCGGTACGCAGGCAGGCGCCGAGGTTGTGCGGGTCGGTGACGCCGTCCAGCACCAGCAGCAGCGGCACGCTCTCCGTACGCTCCAGCAGTTCCTCGAGCATCGCCTCGCCCCAGACCTGGCTCGGGCTGACCTCGGCGACCACGCCCTGATGCACGCCCTCGACCCAGGCATCCAGCTCGCGACGCTCGGCCTGGCCGACGCTGACGCGGTACTCCGCGGCCAGGGCGAGCAGCGCCTGGATACGCGGCTCGCTACGCCCCTCGGACAGCCAGATCTGCTTGACCCGCTTGGGGTGATGGCGCAACAGGGCTTCCACGGCATGCACGCCGTAGATCTTTTCCAACTGACTCATGACTTGCCTTTGCTCTTGCGGGAAGAGGAACCGGATTTCGGCGGTCCCTTGCGGTGCTTGGTCGGCTTGTCCGATTTGGCGGACGACTTGCCCGCCGACTTGCCACTGGCGTGCGCATGCTTGGCATCGGCCAGCAGCGCCTTCTTCATTTCCCGGCTCTTGCGCACTTCGGCGTTGTTCGCCGCGGCATGGGAGGAGAAATAGGCCTCGGAGGTTTCACCCTTCTTGTTGCGTCGGGCCGGACGCTCTTCCTGCTCCGGCGCAGCCTTGCCGCCGATGGCGATCTTCGCCCCCGTAGCCGCAGGCTCGGGTGCACGCTGCTTGCGGCCGATCGGCGCCTTCAGGGTGTTCTCGGCCATCTCGAAATCGATCTTGCGCTGCTCCAGGTCGACGCGCATCACCCGCACTTCGACGGTATCGCCGAGGCGGAAGCTGCGACCGGTGCGCTCGCCGGTAAGACGGTGGTGAACCGGGTCGAAATGGTAGTAGTCGCCCGGCAGCGCGCTGACGTGGACCATGCCCTCGACATAGATGTCGGTCAGCTCGACGAACAGGCCGAAGCCGGTCACCGCGGTGATCACGCCCGGGAAGGACTCGCCGACGCGGTCCTTCATGTATTCGCACTTGAGCCAGTTGACCACGTCGCGGGTCGCCTCGTCGGCGCGCCGCTCGCTCATCGAGCACTGTTCGCCCAGTTGCTCCAGGGTGTTCTCGTCGTACGGGTAGATCCGCGCCTTGGGAATGCTCATCGCCCCGGCGCGCTTGACGTGCGGGGTGTCCTGGCGGGAGCGGATCACGCTGCGGATGGCGCGGTGCACCAGCAGGTCCGGATAGCGACGGATCGGCGAGGTGAAGTGGGTGTACGCCTCGTAGTTCAGGCCGAAGTGGCCGTTGTTGTCGGCGCTGTACACCGCCTGGCTCAGGGAGCGCAGCATGACGGTCTGGATCAGGTGGAAGTCAGGACGGTCGGCGATATTGGCCAGCAGGGCCTGGTAGTCCTTCGGCGACGGACCGTCCTTGCCCTTGTGCAGGGACAGGCCGAGCTCGCCGAGGAAGGCGCGCAGCTTTTCCAGACGCTCCGGCGGCGGACCGTCGTGGACCCGGTACAGGGCCGGAATCTCGTGCTTCTTGAGGAACTCGGCGGTGGCCACGTTGGCCGCCAGCATGCATTCCTCGATCAGCTTGTGGGCATCGTTGCGCACGGTCGGACGGATTTCCGCGATCTTGCGCTCGGCGCCGAAGATGATGCGGGTTTCCTGGGTCTCGAAGTCGATCGCGCCACGGGTATGACGGGCGGCCAGGAGCACCTTGTACAGCGCATAGAGCTGCTTCAGGTGCGGCACCACTTCGCTGTATTCCTCGCGCAGGGCGCGGCCTTCACGGGTACGCGAATGCTCGAGCATGCTGCTGACCTTGTTGTAGGTCAGTCGCGCATGGGAGTGGATCACCGCTTCGTAGAACTGGTAGTCGACCATCTGCCCGGACTTGTTCATGGTCATTTCACAGACCATGGCCAGGCGATCGACGTGCGGATTCAGCGAGCACAGGCCGTTGGACAGTTCCTCCGGCAGCATCGGGATCACCCGCTCGGGGAAGTACACCGAGTTGCCGCGAACCAGGGCTTCGGTGTCCAGCGCCGAACCGAGACGCACATAGCTGGAGACGTCGGCGATGGCCACGTACAGACGCCAGCCACCGGAGAACAGGCGCAGCTTGCCGAGGCTTTCGCAGTACACGGCGTCGTCGAAGTCGCGGGCGTCCTCACCGTCGATGGTGACGAACGGCAGGTGGCGCAGGTCGATGCGCTTTTCCTTGTCCTTCTCTTCCACGTCCGGCTTGAGCTTGCGGGCTTCCTTGAGCACTGCCTCGGGCCAGACGTGAGGAATGTCGTAGCTGCGCAGGGCCACGTCGATTTCCATGCCCGGCGCCATGTAGTTGCCGATGACTTCGACGACATCGCCCTGGGGCTGGAAGCGCGGGGTCGGCCAGTGGGTGATCTTCACCTCGACGAACTGACCGATCTTGGCGCCGGCATTGCGGCCCGGGGTGACCAGCACTTCCTGCTGGATCTTCGGGTTGTCGGCGGTGACGAAGCCGATGCCGCCTTCTTCGAAATAGCGGCCGACGATGCTTTCGTGGGCGCGGGAAATGATCTCCACCAGCACGCCTTCGCGGCGGCCGCGGCGGTCGACACCGGAGACCCGGGCCAGGGCGCGGTCGCCATCGAACACCAGGCGCATCTGCGACGGGCTGAGGAACAGGTCTTCGGTGCCGTCGTCGGGGATGAGGAAACCGAAGCCGTCGCGGTGGCCGGAAACGCGGCCGAGGATCAGGTCGAGCTTGTCCACCGGGGCATAGGTGCCACGCCGGGTGTAGATAAGCTGGCCGTCACGCTCCATCGCCCGCAGGCGGCGACGCAGGGCTTCGATCTGGTCCTCGGTCTGCAGGCCGAATTCCTCAACCAGTTGCTCGCGCGCAGCCGGCGAGCCTCGTTCGGCGAGGTGCTGGAGGATCAGCTCACGGCTAGGGATGGGGTTTTCGTATTTTTCCGCTTCACGAGCGGCCTCGGGATCGAGGGACTGCCAATCGGCCATTAGGAGGGGTTCACCTTGTCTATATAAGGGTTAGTTTGGCATAGCCGTATTGAAACCGGAAATTTCAGCCTTGGACAGCCCCCGCCGGGGACGGGCTGTTTGGCGTTTCTCGGCGGAGGTCGATCAACGGCTTGAATTTTTTAAGATTTTTTTCGGATGGGGGTTTACAGCCCCTGGGGGCATCCGTATAGTGCGCACCACAGCGACGGAGACCGTCGTTATAGTTGAGAAGCCGCACGATGTCACGCTGTAATGCATCGAAGCGAAATCAACGAAATGCCCAGATGGTGAAATTGGTAGACACGCCAGCTTCAGGTGCTGGTGACCTTACGGTCGTGGAAGTTCGAGTCTTCTTCTGGGCACCAATTTCAAATTTCAGATCACCGATCTGGAATTTATGCGACACGCTACACTGATCATGTTTCAACTGCTTCAAACTTTGCCCAGATGGTGAAATTGGTAGACACGCCAGCTTCAGGTGCTGGTGACCTTACGGTCGTGGAAGTTCGAGTCTTCTTCTGGGCACCATATTTCAAAGAAACCCGCGAAAGCGGGTTTTTTTATGCCTGCGATTCAGGGGCTGCACGCCCTCTCCTCCTTCCCTCAGCACTTCCCGCCAAAGATCGACTTCCGCGCCCGCCCGAACATGCGCGCAAGCTCCACGCCATAAAACGATCCGATAGCCTGCTCATGAATTTCCCGTCATGCGGCCACTTGAGAAACAATTTCGTTTACCATTGTTTCCAAATATGTAGCCGTAAGCGAGGAACCACCCGCATGACGATCCGCCGTACCCCGATTCTGCGCGGCCTGGCCGTTTCCCTCCTAGGTCTGGTGCTCGCTGCACCGGCCGCCCTGGCCGCCGACCCGGTGACTCTGACGCTCTACAACGGCCAGCACAAGGAAATCGGCGAGGCCATCGCCAAGGCCTACGAGGCCAAGACCGGCATCCATATCAATATCCGCAAAGGCAGCAGCAACCAGTTGGCCAGCCAGATCATCGAAGAGGGCGAGCGCTCTCCGGCCGACGTGATCTACACCGAAGAATCGCCACCGCTGAACAACCTCGGCGAGCTGGGCCTGCTGGCGAAGATCGAGCAGACCACCCTGGACGTGCTGCCCAAGGAATTCGTCGCCGCCAACGGCACCTGGATGGGCGTGACCGCGCGCACCCGGGTGGTGGCCTTCAACCCGAAAGTGATCGCCGAGAAAGACCTGCCGCCATCGGTCATGGACTTCGCCAACCCCGAGTGGGACGGCAAGGTCGGCTTCGTGCCCACCAGCGGCGCCTTCCAGGAACAGGCGGTGGCCATCCTCAAGCTCCACGGCCGCGAAGCCGCCGAGGAATGGCTGACCGGCCTCAAAGCCTTCGGCAAGACCTACACCAACAACATGGTGGCACTGAAAGCCGTGGAGAACGGTGAAGTCGCCGCGGTGCTGGTGAACAACTACTACTGGTACGCCCTGAAAAAGGAACGCGGCCAGCTGGATTCGAAACTGTACTACCTGGCCGACGGCGATGTCGGCGGCCTGATGACCATCTCCGGCGCCGCCGCGGTCAAAGCCAGCAAGCATCCGCAGGAGGCCCAGGCCCTGCTCGCCTGGATGGCCAGCGAGGAAGGCCAGCGCGTCATCACCCAGACCACCGCCGAGTACCCGCTGCACAAGGGCATGGTTTCCGACCAGGGCCTGAAGCCGTTCGAAGCGCTGCGTCCGCCGCCGATCACCCCGGCCGACCTGGGCAACGCCGAGGAAGCGCTGGAGCTCGAACGCGAAGTCGGCCTGCTCTGATGAGCACCGCGCTTCCCGTGGCGCCGGCCACCGGCTTCGTGCCGCGGCGCAAGCGACCCTCGTTCTGGGTGGTACTTCCGGTCCTGCTGCTGGTCGGCCTGAGCCTGCTGCCGCTGCTGTACGTCGCGCTGAAGACCTGGCAGGCCGGCTGGCACGAAGCACTGCGCCTGATCTGGCGGCCCTTCGTCTGGGGCCTGATGCGCAACACCCTGCTGCTGATGGTCGGGGTCACCCTGAGCTGCGCGCTGGTCGGCCTGTCGCTGGCCTGGCTGCTGGAGCGCAGCGACCTGCCGGGACGCCGTCTGTGGGGCGTGATCCTGTGCCTGCCATTCGCCGTGCCGTCGTTCGTCAGCGGCTTCACCTGGGTCTCCCTGAGTCCGAAGTTCGAAGGGCTGTGGGGTGCGATCCTGGTGATGAGCCTGTCCAAGTACCCGCTGGTGTTCCTGCCGGTGGCGGCGACCCTGCGCAACCTCGACACCTCGCTGGAGGAGTCGGCGCGGACCATGGGCTGTAATCGCTGGGCGGTGTTCCGCCGGGTCACCCTGCCGCTGCTGTGGCCGTCGGTGCTCGGCGGCTGCCTGCTGATCGCCCTGCACATGCTGGTGGAGTTCGGCGCGCTGTCGATCCTCAACCTGCAGACCTTCACCACGGCGATCTACCAGCAGTTCGAGCTGGAATTCAGCAACGCCAACGCGGCGATGCTTTCGGCGGTGCTGCTGTTGATGTGCCTGCTGATGCTCTGGCTGGAACTGCGGGTGCGCGGCAAGGCCCGCCACGTGCGGATCGGCCAGGGTGTGGCGCGGCGTGGCGCGCCGCTGCGCCTGCGGGCCTGGATGCCGCTGGGCCAGCTGTATTGCCTGGGCCTGGCGATCCTCGGCAGCGGCATTCCCCTGGGCATGCTGGCGTACTGGTTGAGCGTGGGCTCGTCGGCGGCCTTCCCGGTCGCGGACATCAGCCGGGCGCTGTTCTCGTCGCTGTCGCTGTCGCTGGGTGGCGCGGGCGTCAGCCTGCTGCTGGCCTTGCCGGTGAGTTTCCTGGTGGTGCGCTACAAGGGCCGCCTGGCGATCTGGGCCGAACGCCTGCCGTATCTGCTGCATGCCCTGCCGGGATTGGTGATTGCCCTGACGCTGGTGTACTTCGCCCTGCACTACGTGCCGGCGGCGTACCAGACCACGGGACTGTTGCTGCTGGCCTATGCCCTGCTGTTCCTGCCCCTGGCCCAGGCGCCGGTACGCACCGCGCTGACCAAGGCCGCGCCGCAGCTGGAAGAAGCCGCACGAACCCTCGGCGCGACGCCCTTCACGGCGTTCTGCCGGGTGACCCTGCCGATCATCTTCCCGGCCCTGGCCGCCGCCTTCGCCCTGGTGTTCCTCGACGCCATGAAGGAGCTGACCGCGACCCTGCTGCTCAGCCCCACCGGCATGACCACCCTGGCCACCGAGGTCTGGGCGCACACCGCCAACGTCGAGTTCGCCGCGGCGGCGCCCTATGCGGCGCTGCTGATCCTGGTGTCCGGGTTGCCGGTGTACCTGCTGACCACCCGGATGTACCTGAACCGCGCCTGATCAGGCGCGGAACTGGCCCAGGCTGGCCTTGAGCTGGGCCGCCAGACCGTCGAGGACCTTGCTGCTGGCGGTGGTCTGCATCACCACCTGGGCCGCCCGTTCGGCCTGGGCATGGATGTTTTCCACCCTGCCCCGCACCGCCTGCGCCCCCTGGGCCTGCTGCTCGGCAGCACGGGTGGCGAGACCGATGGCCGCGTGCACCTGCTCCACCGACACCTGCACGGTCTGCTGCAGACGGGCGTTGTCGCGCAACACCAGCAAGCCCTCGCTGGCCTGACGCCCGGCCTGGCTGATCGCCGCCACCGCCTCCTTCGCCCCCTGCTGCAGCGCGCCGATATGCGCCTGGATGTCGCCCGTGGAGCTCTGCGTCTTGCTCGCCAGGGCACGCACCTCGTCGGCGACCACAGCGAAGCCACGCCCGGTCTCCCCGGCCCGCGCCGCCTCGATCGCCGCGTTCAGGGCCAGCAGGTTGGTCTGTTCGGCGATACCGTGGATCACCGTCAGCACCACTTCGATCTGCTCGCTCTGCTCGGCCAGGCGTTCGATGACTTTCGAACCGGTCTCCACCTGCCCGGCCAGGGCCTCGATCAGCTTGGCCACCTGGGCCGAGCTGCGGCTGTTCTCGTCGGTGGCCTGGCGGATGTCCACTACCTGCTGCAGGGCTTCCTGCATGGCCCGGCTTTCCGCCTGGGCCTCGTCGGCCATGCTCGACAGGGCACGCAGGCTTTCGGCCACTTCGTCGCGCTGCATCGCCGCGGCCGAGTCAGCACCGGCACTGTGCTGCGCCATGCTGCTGATTTCGATGCCGGTGCGCTGGGCCACTTCCCCGGCCTCGCGCACGATGGGCTGCAGCTTGTCGACGAAGCGGTTGACCGCCGCCGCCATGTCGCCGATCTCGTCGCGGCTGTCGATGCTCACGCGCTTGGTCAGGTCGCCTTCGCCGGCGGCCAGGTCATCGAGCGCGGCGATCAGCAGGCGCAGCTTGTTCACCACGCGCCGGCCGAGCACCACCGCGACCACCAGCAGCACGCCACAACCCACCAGGGCCAGGCCCAGGCCGATGCGCCAGCGCAGGGTGGAGGCAGCATCCTGGACGCTTTGCGAGGTGTTGGCTTTCATCTGCAGGGCACTGTCCTGGGCAGTCTGCAGACGGCTCTGCAAGGCCTTGGTGCTGCCGGCGGCGGCGCTGGTCAGGCTGTCGGCGACCAACTGGTCGCCGCTGGCGATCAACGCGGAGAAACGCTTGTCCAGCGCCTGCAGCTCAGCGTCCACCGACGCAGTGGAAACGCCCATCAGCACCTTGCCGATCTCCACGCCGTTGGGGTTGATCGAGGCTTCGAGGAAATACACCGACGGGTCCTTGCGCGCGGCATCCAGGACCTTGTCCAGCGCCCGTTCGCCCTGGCCTTTTTCCAGCAGGGCCTGGTTGACCGGATTTTGACGGTTGAGATAGCGGGTCAGGTGTTCGCCTTCGGCGTTGTCATAGACCACGAACAGGACGTTGGGATTGCGCTGGGCACGCCGGGCGAACTCCGACAGGGTCGGTACATCGACGTCCCAGATGGCCCGGGGTGCCACCGAGGCGAGCAGCTCGGCCATGTCGTTGGCCGAATCGCGCAGGTTTTTCTCCAGGGTGGCGCGCAATTGCGCCTGTTCTTCTTCCAGACGCGACGACAAACCGGCAGTCAGGCGCTGGCGGGTACTTTCGGAAAGGCTGCTCAGCCCCGAGCTGACCTCCTTCGCGGCCTGGTCCAGCTCCGTCGCCAGTTTCTGGCTGTCGGTGCCCAGACGATTGCCCAGATCGGCTTCCAGTGCGGTGACCGTGCTGCGGGTCAGAACCACAGCGACCACCACTTGCACCAAAAGAGCGATACCAAGCGCCACAAAGACAGGCCGCAAGAGGCGGCTTCGTAACAATGAGATAACCGCAGACACAATAAATCCCTCTGCTTTTCGGAGCCATTACAGTGATGGCATCCCTGAAGGCAATTTCACAGCAAAGCTTGTGCCGCAGAGGGAGGACAAAAACGCCAAAGGCCCCTGAAAAGGGGCCTTTGGCGTTGGGGCTGCGTTGCAGCCCCAGTTGTTGCTACTTCAGCGAATCAGGCGAACGGGTGACGCAGCACGATGGTCTCGTTGCGGTCAGGGCCGGTGGAGATGATGTCGATCGGCGCGCCGACCAGCTCTTCCACACGCTTGATGTAGGCACGGGCGTTGGCCGGCAGTTCTTCCAGGGTCTTGGCGCCCACGGTCGACTCGGTCCAGCCCGGCATTTCCTCGTACACCGGCTCCAGGCCGATGTAGCTGTCGGCATCGGTCGGTGCGTCGATGACGGCGCCGTTCTCGTTCTTGTAGCCCACGCAGATGCGGATGGTTTCCAGACCGTCCAGCACGTCCAGCTTGGTCAGGCACAGGCCCGAGATGCTGTTGACGTCGATGGCGCGACGCAGGATGACGGCGTCGAACCAGCCGCAACGACGCGCACGACCGGTGGTGGCACCGAACTCGTGACCGCGCTTGGCCAGGTAGGCACCGACGTCATCGAACAGTTCGGTCGGGAACGGACCGGAGCCGACGCGAGTGGTGTAGGCCTTGGTGATGCCGAGGATGTAGTCGATGTACATCGGGCCAACGCCGGAACCGGTGGCGATACCGCCGGCGGTGGTGTTGGAGCTGGTCACGTACGGGTAGGTACCGTGGTCGATGTCCAGCAGCGAGCCCTGGGCGCCTTCAAACATGATGTCCTTGCCGGCGCGACGCAGCGCGTGCAGTTCGGCGGTGACGTCGAGCATCATCGGCTTCAGTTGCTCGGCGTATTCCATGCACTGGTCCAGGGTCTGCTGGAAGTCGATGGCCGGCTCTTTGTAGTAATTGACCAGCTGGAAGTTGTGGTAGTCCAGCAGCTCACCCAGCTTGGCGGCGAAACGCTCGCGGTGGAACAGGTCGCCGACGCGCAGGCCGCGACGAGCGACCTTGTCTTCATAGGCCGGGCCGATGCCGCGACCGGTGGTGCCGATCTTCTGCTCGCCACGAGCCTTCTCGCGCGCCTGGTCGAGGGCGACGTGGTAGGACAGGATCAGCGGGCAGGCCGGGCTGATGCGCAGGCGATCGCGAACCGGTACGCCCTTCTCTTCCAGCTTGACGATTTCACGCAGCAGGGCGTCAGGTGCAACCACCACGCCGTTGCCGATCAGGCACTGCACGCCTTCGCGCAGCACGCCCGAAGGAATCAGGTGCAGCACGGTTTTCTCACCGTCGATGACCAGTGTGTGACCGGCGTTGTGGCCACCCTGGTAGCGCACTACGGCGGCAGCATGTTCGGTCAGCAGATCGACGATCTTGCCTTTGCCCTCATCACCCCACTGGGTGCCCAGGACTACGACATTCTTACCCATAACACTTGTCCTCATTCGCGCAAACTTGGCGCCGGCCACTGGGCCGGCGGCTAATCTCAGATGGCCAGTGGCAGAACCTGCCAGAGCCCGTTTTGCAGAATCAATTGCCGGTCGCAGTCCGCCTCGATGGCGGCAGTCAGTGGCTGGCCAGGCAGTGCCTGCACAACCCGCTGACCGTCACTGCGCAACTGGCAGACCAACTGCCACAGAGCCGCGTCGCCGCTGTCGGGCATCCAGATCCCGCCAGTGGGCAATACGATCTCTGCCCGCCCCAGTGTCACAAGGGTCTTCAAATCCGTGGAGAAACCGGTGGCCGGACGTGCCCGGCCGAAGTCGGCGCCGATATCGTCGTAACGACCGCCCTGGGCGATCGACTGGCCAACACCCGGAACGAACGCGGCGAACACCACACCGGTGTGGTAGTGGTAGCCACGCAGCTCGCCCAAGTCGAAATACAGCGGCAGATCCGGATAACGCGAGGTCAGCCGGTCGGCGATGCTCATCAGGTCGTCCAGCGCCGCCAGCACCGCCGCCGGGGCACGGCCCAGGCGCACGCGGGCGGCTTCCAGCACTTCGCGGCCACCGCACAACTCGGTCAGGGCGCGCAGCATGCCGGCCAGATCCGCCGGCAGATTGGCGGTCAGCGCCACGACTTCATCGATGGCCTTGCGTTGCAGGGCATCGAACAGCTGCTGCTCGACCGCACCGGACAGGCCGGCGGCACGGGCCAGGCCGCGGTAGATGCCGACATGACCGAGGTCCATGTGCACATCCGGCACATCGGCCAGTTGCAGCATGGCCAGCATCAGGCTGATCACTTCGACGTCACTGACCGGGCTGGCATCGCCATACAGCTCGGCACCGAGCTGGATCGGGCTGCGCGAGGTCGACAGTGCCCGCGGCTGAGCGTGCAGCACGCTGCCGGCATAGCACAGGCGAGTCGGGCCTTCGCGGCGCAGGGTGTGCGCATCGATGCGCGCGACCTGCGGCGTGATGTCGGCGCGGAACCCCATCTGCCGGCCCGACTGCGGGTCGACCACCTTGAAGGTCCGCAGATCCAGGTCCTGACCGGCACCGGTGAGCAGCGATTCCAGGTACTCGATATGCGGCGTCACGACGAACTCGTAACCCCAACTCTGGAACAGATCCAACACCTGACGACGCGCAATCTCGATGCGCGTCGCTTCCGGTGGCAGTACTTCTTCGATGCCATCTGGCAGCAGCCAGCGGTCTACCGTTGCCATTACGCCATTTCCCCTGTGGTCCGGGCGGCCTGCCCGCGGGCCAGCCGTGAGTGAAGCAGGTCCCGGCAAATCACGCGCGCAGCGCCGATTCCAGCGTTGCCGCAGTGCCGATACCCTCGTAGATCCTGGGCTGCGTCGTGCGTTGAATCATTCGATCTCGCAGACGCAAAAAAGCCGGGAATTTCCCGGCTGCCGCATCATACACCCGTTGTCTTGCAGAAATCACCCCGCCAGACGTATTAGCCGCCCAGCGGGGTGATCGGGTGTCACGGTTTCGCTTTGTTCATGAAGCGGAAGAACTCGTTGCTCGGGTCGAGGACCAGAACGTCGTTCTTGCTGCTGAAGCTTTCACGGTAGGCATTCAGGCTGCGGTAGAACGCATAGAAGTCCTGATCCTGGCCGTAGGCCTTGGCATAGATCGACGCGGCCTGGGCATCACCGTCACCGCGGGTCTCCTCCGACTCGCGATAGGCTTCGGCCAGCAGTACGCGGCGCTGACGATCGGCGTCGGCACGGATGCCTTCGGCCAGCTCGTTACCCTTGGCGCGGTGCTCGCGAGCTTCACGCTCACGCTCGGTGCTCATCCGCTCGAACACGCTGCGGTTCACTTCCTTCGGCAGGTCGATGGCCTTGACGCGAACGTCGACCACCTCGATGCCCAGCTCCTTCTCCGCCATGCGGTTCAGCGAGCCGGTGATGTCCGCCATCAGCGCATCGCGCTCGCCGGACACCACTTCGTGCAGGGTGCGCTTGCCGAACTGGTCACGCAGGCCGCTTTCCAGACGACGGGACAGACGCTCGTCGGCGATCTGCTTCATGCCGGAGGTCGCGGTGTAGAAACGCTCGGCGTCCTTCACCCGCCACTTGGCGTAGGCATCGACCATCACCGCTTTCTTCTCCAGGGTCAGGAACCGCTGGGTCGGGGCGTCGAGGGTCATCAGACGGGCGTCGAACTTGCGCACCTGGTTCACATAGGGAACCTTGACGTGCAGGCCGGGCTGGACATCCGCCTGGACCACACGACCGAATTGCAGGAGAACCGCACGTTCGGTCTGGGCGACGATGTAGAAGCTGTTCCAGGCAACGATGGCCAGGACGACGCCAACGATCAGGGCGATCAGCGATTTATTGCTCATCAGCGGCTCTCCCTGGTGCGCAGTTGCGGCTGTTGCTGTTGCATGTCCGAGGCACGGTTCACCGCGTCATTGACCGACGTCGCGGGGATGCTGGCCGGTGCGCTGGTATTGCGGCTGCCATCGACCATCTTGTCGAGCGGCAGGTAGAGCAGGTTGTTCTGCCCGTCCTTGCCACTGACCAGGACCTTGCTGGTGTTGCTGTAGACCTCTTGCATGGTCTCCAGGTACAGACGTTCGCGAGTGACTTCCGGCGCCTTGCGATACTCGGCGACCAGCTTGGTGAAGCGGTCGGCCTCACCCTTGGCGCGCGAGATGACTTCATCGCGATAACCGTTGGCATCTTCGATGATGCGCTGCGCCTGACCACGGGCCTCAGGAACCACGCCATTGGCGTAGGACTCGGCCTGGTTGCGGGCGCGCTGCTCGTCTTCGCGGGCGCGGATCACGTCGTCGAAGGCTTCCTGCACTTCACGCGGGGCTGCCGCGCTCTGCACGTTGACCTGGGTGACGGTGATACCGGTGCGGTAGGTGTCGAGGAAGCGTTGCAGACGCTCCTTGATCTCGATGGCCATCTGCTCGCGGCCCTCGGTCAGCACCTTGTCCATCGAAGTGGAACCCACGACATGGCGCAAGGCGCTGTCGGTGGCGTGCTGCAGGCTGACTTCAGGCTGATCGACGTTCAGCACGAAGTCCTGCAGGTTGCTGATCTTGTACTGCACGGTCAGCGGCACTTCGACGATGTTCTCGTCTTCGGTCAGCATCTGGCCCTGCTTGGTGTACGCACGCTCGCGCGTGACGTTTTCCATGTACTTGCGATCGATCGGGGGGAAATAGATGTTCAGACCCGGTCCGACGGTTTCGTAATACTTGCCGAAGCGCAGCACCACGGCCTGCTCCTGCTCGTCCACGACATAGACCGCGCTGTACAGCCAGATAGCCGCCAGTACGGCAAGACCAACGCCCAGCAGGCCAAAGCCGCCACCCTTGGGAAGGCTGTCGCCGCCACCACGTTTCTTGCCACTGCCGAACATGCCGTTCAGGCTATCCTGCAGCTTGCGGAAGGCCTCGTCGAGATCCGGAGGGCCTTTCTTGTCGCCGCCACCACCGCCACGGCGCCCACCCCAGGGATCCTGATTGTTCGAGTTGCCACCCGGCTCATTCCAAGCCATAGCGCTCTCCATCTGATAAAGCAAAGACGCGCCAACGGCGCGCCGTCCAATGCTACAGAATGCCTGTCACGGCCGCCTGACCGCGTCGTCAGGCTTTTATTGCAAAGTGTGTTGTTCGATGAACGCAACTGGCTCAAGCCCTTCGCGCGCCACCAGGCGGTTGAAGTCGGCCCTTGGCAGGCGCACGGCCAGCAGGCTGCTGCCTTCCTCGTCATGCGCTTCATTCTGCACGGCCCCCGCCGCGAAGAACTGCGCGCGCAAGCGCGCGTAACGCTGTTCCAGGCGCAAGGTACCGACAAAAAGATCGTCCCCCAGCAACTCGGCAATCGCCTGCCCCACCAGTTCCAGTCCGCGACCTTCGCGGGCCGAAACCCAGACCCGCTCCGGCTTGCCGTCGGCATTTCGCTGAATATGTGGCTCAATGCCTTCAAGCAGATCGAGTTTGTTATACACCTCGAGGATCGGCAAGCCTTCGGCACCGATCTCGCCAAGCACCGCCATGACCTGTTCGATCTGCGCCATGCGCTCGGGCTCGTGGGCGTCGATCACATGCAGCAGCAGGTCGGAGTTGCTCGACTCTTCGAGCGTAGCCCGAAAAGCCTCGACCAGCTTGTGCGGCAGGTGACGAATGAAACCCACGGTGTCGGCCAGCACGATCGGCCCGATATCGTCCAGCTGCAGCCGGCGCAAGGTCGGGTCGAGAGTGGCGAAGAGCTGGTCGGCGGCGTAGACATCCGAAGCGGTCAGCGCATTGAACAGGGTCGATTTGCCGGCGTTGGTGTAGCCCACCAGTGAAACCGAAGGCACATCGGCGCGTTTGCGTCCGCGTCGCGCCTGTTCGCGCTGGCTGCGTACCTTCTCCAGGCGCGCCTTGATCTGCCGCAGACGCACACGCAGCAGGCGGCGGTCGGTTTCCAGCTGGGTTTCACCCGGACCGCGCAGACCGATACCGCCTTTCTGCCGTTCAAGGTGGGTCCAGCCGCGGACCAGGCGCGTGCTCATGTGTTCGAGCTGCGCCAGTTCGACCTGCAGCTTGCCCTCGTGAGTCCGCGCGCGCTGGGCGAAGATGTCGAGGATCAGGCCGGTACGGTCAAGCACGCGACACTCGAAAACGCGCTCGAGGTTGCGTTCCTGACTCGGGGTGAGGGTGTGGTTGAAGATCACCAGGTCGGCCTCTTCGGCCTTGACCAGGTCGCGCAGTTCCTCGACCTTGCCGCTGCCAATCAGAAACTTGGCAGTGGGCTGGTGTCGCGCCACATTGGCGAGCGCGACGATATCGGCACCGGCCGACAGCGCCAGCTCCTGGAACTCCTGCGGGTCTTCGCGCGCCTCAGGGCTCTGACCTTCCAGATGAACGAGAACGGCTCGCTCACCACCACCGTGGCGCTCAAAGAACAAAGCAGGCTCCTATCAGGCGTTACCTGGCTCAGCGTCGCCGTGATCGGCATCAGCTGCGCTAGGCAGACGAATTGGACGGACCGGAACAACGGTCGAGATCGCGTGCTTGTAGACCATCTGGCTGACAGTGTTCTTCAGCAGGATGACGAATTGGTCGAAGGACTCGATGGTGCCTTGCAGCTTGATGCCGTTGACCAGATAGATCGAAACCCCGACTTTTTCTTTTCTCAAAGTATTCAAGTAAGGGTCTTGTAGCGAATGCCCTTTTGACATATGCCGCACTCCTGTAAGGATCAATAGTAAAAAACAAGAAAACTGATGGCTCAAGCCGCCCCACCCCCAAGGATAGACGGCAATTGCGGGATTCAGCCCAATATGGAGACGGTCCCGAGGTATTTCAAGGTGCGAGACAGATTGTCGCAAGCCAGGCTGTCCAACCAGTGCAGATCGGCCCAACTGCGCAACCAGGTGAACTGCCGCTTCGCCAGCTGGCGAGTGGCAATGATGCCGCGCTCCTGCATTTCAACTGAAGTCAGCTTGCCATCAAGATGATCCCAGACCTGGCGATACCCCACTGCCCGTATAGACGGCAGCCCCGCGTGCAAGTCACTTCGCGCACGCAGCAATCGGACCTCGTCAACGAAGCCCTGTTCCAGCATTTGTGTGAATCTTGCCGCAATTCGCTCGTGCAGAACCTGCCGGTCCCGCGGTGCGATGGCCAGGCTGGCGACAGTATAGGGCAATTGCCCCTGCCCAGAAGTGGCAGTGCTATTACTTTGCTCAGCTTGACGCAAACGATGTGAAGTCATCGTTGAACCGCTCGCCCGATACACTTCAAGTGCACGGATCAGACGCTGCGGATCATTCGGATGAATGCGTGCCGCCGAGACCGGGTCCACGGCCGCCAGTTCGTCATGCAGCGCCTGTAGCCCCTGCTGCTGTGCCAAGGCTTCCAGTTCGGCGCGAATCTGCGGGTCGGCCGGCGGCATGTCCGCCAGACCTTCCAGCAGCGCCTTGTAATAGAGCATGGTGCCGCCCACCAGCAGCGGAATCTTGCCGCGCGCGGTGATATCGGCCATGGCCTCGAGGGCATCGCGCCGAAAATCCGCCGCCGAATAGCTTTCGGCGGGGTCGAGGATGTCGATCAGGCGATGCGGATGGGCCGCGAGGATTTCCTTCGACGGCTTGGCCGTGCCGATATCCATGCCGCGATAGATCAGCGCCGAGTCGACACTGATCAGCTCGCACGGCAACACCTTGGTCAACTCGATGGCCAGGTCGGTCTTGCCCGCGGCGGTCGGGCCCATCAGAAATATCGCCGGAGGTCTGGAATCCGCCATCATCAACGACCGCGCAAAAACAGTTTGTCCAGGTCGTCCAGCCCCATCTGGGTCCAGGTCGGACGACCGTGATTGCATTGGCCGCTGCGCTCGGTGTTTTCCATGTCACGCAGCAGACCGTTCATTTCCGGGATGGCCAGGCGCCGATTGGCGCGCACCGCGCCGTGACAGGCCATGGTCCCGAGCAGTTCGTTCAGGTGCGCCTGGATGCGGTCACTGGTGCCGTATTCCATCAGGTCGGCAAGCACGTCCTGCACCAGGCGATTGGCCTCGGCCTGCTTGAGCAGCGCCGGAATCTGCCGGATCGCCAGGCTTTCCGGCCCCAGGCGCTGCAGCTCGAAGCCCAGCCGCTGGAACCACTGCGCATGCTCCTCGGCACAGTCAGCCTCGCGCTGGCTCAGGGCCAGGGACTCCGGCACCAGCAACGGCTGGCCGCTCAGGCCTTCGCTGGCCATGGCGATTTTCAGGCGCTCGTACATGATCCGCTCATGAGCGGCGTGCATGTCCACCAGCACCAGGCCATGGGCGTTTTCCGCGAGGATATAGATGCCCTTCAACTGCGCCAGGGCGTAACCCAGCGGCGGGATGTCACGTTCGCTTTGCGGCAGTGGCGCGGGCTCCGCGCTTGGCAACGGGGCGAAATACTCGCGGTAGACCTCGCGCGCCTCGTTGAGCGGAACGTTTGGCGCCGGGCGTGGCGTGTAGTTGTACTGATAACCGCCACCCCCTGCGCCAGCGCTGCCGGCCGGGCTCGCCACGGGCGCGGCTACGGGTTGCTCGAGCACGCTGGCGGCCAGGCGCATCTCGCCCTGCGGTCCGAATTCGCCGGCCTGCAGACCGGTCGGCCGGGTGATTTCCGCGGTCGCCGCGGGAGCGGCCAGTTGATCGTCCGGCCGCACATCGGCCAACGCCCGGTGCAGGGTGCCGTAGAGGAAATCGTGAACCATGCGCCCATCACGAAAGCGCACTTCGTGCTTGGTCGGGTGGACATTGACGTCGACCCCGGTCGGATCGAGCTCGAGGAACAGCACGAAGGTCGGGTGCCGGCCGTTGAACAGCACGTCGCGATAGGCCTGGCGCACGGCATGGGCCACCAGTTTGTCGCGCACCGCGCGGCCGTTGACGAAGAAGTACTGCAAGTCCGCCTGGCTGCGCGAGAACGTGGGCAGGCCGACCCAGCCCCACAGGCGCAAGCCGTTGCGCTCGATCTCGATCGGTAGCGCCTGCTCGAGGAAACCCGGGCCGCACACGGCACCGACCCGCCGCGCGCGGGAAATCTCGTCCGGCGCTTCATGCAGGCTGAGGATGCTCTTGCCGTTGTGGCGCAGGTGAAAGCCCACATCGAAGCGCGCCAGCGCAAGACGCCGGATCACTTCCTGGAGGTGGTCGAACTCGGTCTTCTCGGTCTTGAGGAACTTGCGCCGGGCCGGCGTATTGAAGAACAGGTCGCGGACTTCCACCGACGTGCCCACTGGATGCGCGGCCGGCTGCACCCGTGGCGACATGTCGCGGCCTTCGGTTTCCACCTGCCAGGCCTGCTGGGCGTCACGGGTACGCGAGGTCAGGGTCAGGCGCGCTACCGAGCTGATCGAGGCCAGGGCCTCGCCACGAAAACCCAGGCTCATCACCCGCTCCAGGTCCTCGAGGTCGCGGATCTTGCTGGTGGCGTGGCGGGCCAGCGCCAGCGGCAGATCGTCGGAGGCGATGCCGCTGCCGTCGTCACGCACCTTGAGCAGCTTGACGCCGCCCTGCTCCACTTCCACATCGATGCGGCGGGCACCGGAATCCAGGCTGTTCTCCAGCAGTTCCTTGATCACCGAAGCCGGGCGCTCGACCACCTCGCCCGCGGCGATCTGGTTGGCCAGGCGCGGGCTGAGCAGTTCGATACGGGAGCCCGCACTCATGGCTGGGCCGCCAGGGTCGTGGCGGGAATATCCAGGTTCTGGCCGACTTTCAGCTCATCGCTCTTCAGGCTGTTGCTGCTGCGCAGCGCAGCGACGCTGACCTGGTAGCGCACGGCGATCATCGCCAGGGTCTCGCCCGGACGCACCGTATGCTCACGCGGCCCCTGGGCGATCTTGCCGGTGTCACGCAACCAGGCGATGTAGGTGCCCGGCGGCGGGTTCTGCTGGAAGAACTGCTTCACGCCACTGTGGATCGATCGCGCCAGCGATTGCTGGTGGCTCGGTGTGGCCAGTTTGGCCGCTTCGTTGGCATTCGAGATGAAGCCGGTTTCCACCAGGATCGACGGGATGTCCGGCGACTTCAGCACCATGAACCCGGCCTGCTCCACCCGGCGCTTGTGCAACGAGGTGACCCGGCCGATATTGCCCAGCACTTTCTGCCCGACGTTGAGGCTGGAACTGAGGGACGCGGTCATCGACAGGTCGAGAAGCACGCCGGCGAGCATGCGGTCCTTGTCGTCGAGGCTGACGTTGCCGGCACCACCGATCAGGTCGGAACGGTTTTCGCTGTCCGCCAGCCAGCGCGCAGTTTCGGAAGTGGCGCCACGATCGGACAAGGCGAACACCGAAGCCCCGAACGCCGCCTTCGATGGTGCAGCGTCGGCGTGGATCGAGATGAACAGGTCGGCGCCTTTCTTGCGGGCGATCTCGGTGCGCTTGCGCAGCGGGATGAAGTAGTCGCCGGTACGGGTCAGTTCGGCGCGGAAGCCCTTCTCGGTGTTGATCTGGCGCTGCAGCTCCTTGGCGATCTGCAGGACGATGTCCTTTTCATGCTGGCCGCGTGAGCCCGAGGCGCCCGGGTCCTCGCCGCCGTGACCGGCGTCGATGGCGATGACGATATCGCGCTTGCCGTTGGGTACCGGCGGCAGCTTGATCGCCGGCTGCGTCGGGGTAACCGGCACGGCCGGGGTGGTTGGCGCGGTGGCGACGGGGGTCGGTGGCGCGGTCGCGGCCACGGCGTCGGCTTCCTGGTCGTACAGGTCGACCACCAGGCGGTTGCCATACTGGGCGTTGGGCGCGAGGGTGAAGCTTTTCGGGGTGACGGCCTTGTTCAGGTCGACCACCACGCGCAGATCGGTGGGGGTCCGCTGCGCCGAGCGCACGCTGGTGATCGGCGTGTTGGAGGTGGACGCGCTCAACGGTGCGGCCAGGGTGGCGCCATTGATATCGATGACCAGGCGATCCGGCGCGGTCAGGGTGAACACGCTGTGCTCCACCGGGCCCGAGAGGTCGAAGACCAGCCGCGTGTTGTCCGGTGCCCGCCACAGACGCATGCTCTTGACCTGCGTGACAGCGAAGGCCTCAACGGTCACTGCCGTAAGCAGCAGTCCTACGACGGCAACCAGTGCGCGAAAGCGCATACCTTTCCCCATTTCTATTTGAATTCCAAGGCCAGAGCGGCACACCAGGCTTCACCGCGAGCACCTTGCGGCAGCAGGCTCAACGACCGGCCACCCGCCTGGGGGCTTATGGTAATGGTCAGGTCCGGCTTTGGCAAAATGCCCTCACCCTTGTCCGGCCACTCGAACAGACACAAGGCGTCACCCTCGAAGTAGTCGCGAATCCCCATGAACTCCAGCTCTTCGGGATCGACCAGGCGATAGAGGTCGAAGTGAAATGCTCGGACTTCACCAATTTCATACGGTTCCACAACTGTAAATGTAGGACTTTTCACCGCTCCGGTATGCCCGAGGCCACGGATGATGCCCCGCGACAGGGTGGTCTTGCCCGCGCCGAGGTCACCTTCGAGAAAAATCACACCATGGCCTTGGGTCACCCGGGCGATACGCGCACCGAGGTCGACCATGGCCTGCTCATCGGCCAGAAACAGGGTTATGCCTGACACGCTGAATGCTCCTCCAACAACTGACGAATAGATGGGACCAGGTCGTGCGCCGCCAGGCCACGGCCCTGGTCACCCAGGCGCTCGCCGGCGCAGGCGTGCAGCCAGACCGCGAGGCAGGCGGCATCCCAGGCGGTCATGTCCTGGGCCAGCAAGGCGCCGAGCACGCCGCTGAGCACATCCCCCAGCCCGGCACCGGCCATGGCCGGGTGGCCGCGCTTGCACAGGGCCAGCTGGCCATGCGGATCGGCGACCAGGGTACCGGCGCCCTTGAGCACGCAGACCGCGTTGTACTTGCGCGCCAGCTTGCGTGCCGCACCCGGCCGGTCGGCCTGCACGGCCTCGGTGGAAATACCCAGCAGACGCGCCGCCTCGCCCGGATGGGGGGTGATGACGCTGCCGCGGACCAGGGCCACGGGCGAGGAGGCCAGCAGGTTCAGGGCATCGGCATCCCAGACCTGCGGCAGGCGCGAACTGGCCACTGCCGACAGCAGGCTGCGCCCCCACGCCACCTGCCCCAGCCCCGGCCCGACCACCAGCACCGTGGCGCGCTCGATCGGCGCCATCAACTGGTTGGCCGAATGCACGCCGAGGCTCATGACCTCCGGCAGGCGCGCCAGCGCGGCGGGTACGTGTTCGGCACGACTGGCCAGCGAGACCAGGCCGGCGCCACAACGCAATGCCGCTTCGGCGCTGAGCAGCACCGCACCACCGGTGCCACGGTCGCCACCGACCACCAGGACATGGCCGAACTGGCCTTTATGGGCATCCGCCGGCCGCGCGGGCAGGCGTGGAAGGACGTCGCGGGTGAGCACCAGCGGTTCGTGAGAAGGGTGTTTGGTCTGAGGCATGCGTCGTTGGGCTCCGATGTCTGGCAGAATTATACGCACCTGTCTCTTTATTGCCCTATTTCGCATGTCCGCTTCCATCGATCTCCCCGCCCTCGCCCAGTCGATCAAGAACTGGGGGCGCGAACTGGGTTTTGCCCACGTCGGCATCGCCGGCGTGGACCTGGCCGAGCACGAACAGCACCTGGAACGCTGGCTGGCCGCCGGCTACCACGGCGAGATGGACTATATGGGCGCCCACGGCAGCAAGCGCTCCCATCCCGACGAACTGGTTCCCGGCACGCTGCGGGTGGTCTCGCTGCGCATGGACTACCTGCCCGGCGATACGCAGATGGCCCAGCGCCTGGCTCAACCGGAAAAAGCCTACATCTCCCGTTATGCCCTCGGTCGCGATTACCACAAGCTGGTGCGCAAGCGCGTACAGCACCTGGCCGAGCGCATCCAGAAGGAGATCGGCCCGTTCGGTTTCCGCGCCTTCGTCGACAGCGCCCCGGTGCTGGAAAAGGCCATCGCCGAGCAGGCCGGCCTCGGCTGGATCGGCAAGAACACCCTGCTGCTCAACCGCAAGGCCGGCAGCTATTTCTTCCTCAGCGAACTGTTCGTCGACCTGCCCCTGCCGGTGGACGCCGCCCAGGCCAGCGAACACTGCGGCCGCTGCAGCGCGTGCCTGGACATCTGCCCGACCAAGGCCTTCGTCGGCCCTTACCAGCTGGATGCGCGGCGCTGCATTTCCTACCTGACCATCGAGTTGAAGAACGCGATCCCCGAGGAACTGCGGGGGATGATCGGCAACCGCGTGTTCGGTTGCGACGACTGCCAGATCGTCTGCCCGTGGAATCGCTTCGCCAAAGAGACCAGGGAGAACGACTTCAAGCCGCGCCATGGCCTGGACAACGCCGGGCTGGCGGAACTGTTCATGTGGGATGAGGAACGCTTTCTCGCCAGCACCGAAGGCTCGCCCCTGCGCCGCGCCGGCTATGAGCGCTGGCTGCGCAATCTGGCGGTGGGCCTGGGCAATGCGCCCTCGACCATCGTGGTGCTGGAAGCCCTCAACGCCCGCCGCGACTACCCGTCCGAACTGGTCCGCGAGCATGTCGAGTGGGCGCTCAGGCAGCACGCCGAGCGCCAGTTCGCGCCCGCCTGATCAGTGCTCGTCGTTGTAATGGAACTTGGGCATTTCCCAGTGGAAGCGGATCGCCAGCAGGCGTAGCAGGAAGCCGCCGAACAGGGTGATCAGGATCGCCTGCTCGGCCGGCAGCTTCAGGTAGACACACGCCATGTAGCACCAGGCAGCGGCGAAGGACACGCTGGCGTACAGCTCGCGGCGGAAGATCAGCGGAATGTCGTTGCAGAAGATGTCCCGCAGGATACCGCCGAACACCCCGGTGACCACGCCGCTGATGGACGCCACCAGCATGCCGTGGCCCAGCTCCATCGCGGTCATGCAGCCGATCAGGGTGAAGGCCACCAGGCCCAGGGCGTCGAGCACCAGGAACAGCGAGCGCAGGTGACGCATCAGGGGTGCGATGAAGATGGTCAGCAGTGCCGCGACACTGGTCAGCACCAGGTACTCCGGGTGCTTGACCCAGGTCAGCGGGTAATGCCCCAGCAGCACGTCGCGCACCGAACCGCCACCCAGGGCGGTGACGCAGGCGATCAGCACCACGCCGAACCAGTCCATGCCGCGACGGCCGGCGGACAGGGCGCCGGTCATGGCTTCGGCGGTGATCGCGATGAGGTAGAGCATCAACAGCATGGTGCGGGTCCGGGAAAAAGGGGCGCGCAGTCTAACCAGTTGCTGCTGGCACCAAAAGGGGGCATCCCGCTTGACTGACTCTCCCTTGTAGGAGCTGCAGTCAGAACTTGATGAAATGCTCGCGGTAGTGACGCAGCTCGGCGATCGACTCGCGGATGTCGTCCAGCGCCAGGTGGGTGCTGCCCTTCTTGAAGCCATCCTTGACCTGCGGCGCCCAGCGACCGGCCAGTTCTTTCAGGGTCGAGACGTCCAGGTTGCGGTAGTGGAAGTAGTTTTCCAGCCCACGCATGTGCCGATACAGGAAACGACGGTCCTGGCAGATGCTGTTGCCGCAGATCGGCGACTTGCCCTTCGGCACCCATTGTTCGAGGAAGGCGATGGTCTGCGCCTCGGCCGCGGCCATGTCGATGGTGCTTTCGCGCACCCGCTGGGTCAGCCCGGAAGCGCCGTGGGTGCGGGTGTTCCAGTCGTCCATGCGGGCAAGGACTTCGTCGCTGTGGTGGATGGCGATCACCGGGCCTTCGGCCAGGGTGTTGAGATCGCTGTCGGTGACGATGGTGGCCATCTCGATGATGACGTCCTGGTCAGGGTCCAGACCGGTCATTTCCAGGTCGATCCAGATCAGATTCTGTGGGTTCTGCATGGTTGGGCTCCTCGGTAGGTGCGCAGTTTAGCCTAGTGGAGCGTGCTAAACTCGACGCCGTTTCAACATCCCCGCTTTAACGACGAGACATTCATGGCCAAACGCCAGCTCAATCGCCGCCAGAACTGGCGCATCGAAAAGATCCAGGAAGAACGCGCTGCCCGCGCCGCGAAACGTGAGGAGCGCGCCCTGGAGGTGCTCGAAGGTGGCGATCTGGGTCCGGAACAGACCGGCCTGGTGATTGCGCATTTCGGTGTCCAGGTGGAGGTCGAGGCCGATGATGGCGAGGAGGCCGGCCAGGTCTTCCGTTGCCACTTGCGCGCCAACCTGCCGGCGCTGGTGACCGGCGACCGCGTGGTCTGGCGTGCCGGCAACCAGGGCATCGGCGTGATCGTCGCGCAACTGCCCCGCAGCACCGAGCTGTGCCGTCCCGACAGCCGCGGCCAGTTGAAGCCGGTGGCGGCCAACGTCGACCTGATCGTGATCGTCTTCGCCCCAGCGCCGGAGCCCCACGCCAACCTGATCGACCGCTACCTGGTGGCGGCCGAGCATGCCGGCATCTGCCCGTTGCTGCTGCTGAACAAGGCCGACCTGATCGACGAACAGAACGGTCCGGCGCTCAATGCCCTGCTGGCGGTGTACCGGCAGCTGGGCTATCCGCTGCTGGAAGTGTCGGCGCACCACGGCAATGGCATGGAGCAACTGCAGAAGATGCTCGACGGCCATATCAGCGTGTTCGTCGGCCAGTCCGGGGTCGGCAAGTCGTCGCTGGTCAACAGCCTGCTGCCCGAGGTGCAGACCCGGGTCGGCGCGCTGTCGGAATGGTCCGGCCAGGGTCAGCACACCACCACCACCGCGCGCCTTTACCACTTCCCCGGCGGCGGCGAGCTGATCGACTCCCCCGGTATCCGCGAGTTCGGCCTGGTGCATGTCAGCCGCGACGATGTCGAAGCCGGCTTCATCGAGTTCGCCGACCTGCTCGGCAGCTGCCGCTTCCGCGACTGCAAGCATGACCGCGAACCCGGCTGCGCCCTGCTCAAGGCCCTGGAAGACGGGCGCATCCAGCAGCAGCGGATGAACAGCTACCGCTCGATCATCGCCAGCCTGCCGCAGGACAGCTACTGAGTGCACAGCGGTATTGCCCTGGCCGGGAATACCGCTTGTAAGCTTTATCTGTAGGGCTATTCACACGGAAACGTAGGACCATTCTTTGTTTCCAGCCATCTATTGCCGGGCCTGAGGAATTCACTGATCGTCGCCGCTTTCACCAGAAAGGACGCTTCGTGATGCCTGTATTCATCAGCTACCGCCACCCTGACCGCCTCGATGCGTTCGTGATCAACGAACGGCTCAAGCTCGAAGGTATCAATACCTGCCTCGAACTGTTCGACCCGCAGGCCCAGCAGACCACCGACGATACCTGCACCCTGCTCAACACCAATATCAATGCCTGCACCCACATGATCACCGTGCTCGGCCAGGGCGGCCTGGATGAATGGTGGATCCCCTTCAGCCTCGGCAGCGCGACCCAGCTGAACCGCCGCCTGGCCTTCTATCAATGCGAAGGCAGCCTGCCCAGCTACCTGGAGCGCTGGCCCACCCTGACCCGGCGCGAGCATATCGACCTGTTCGTCAGCGCCTACCATGACGAGCAGACCTTCCGCCGCGCCATCAGCAAGGATGCCGGCGAGACCAACCGCAACAACGCGGAGTTCTTCCACACCGATCTCAAGGCCCGCCTGCGCCGGGGCTTCTGACGACATGCAATACACCGCATGCCTGCACTGCCGCCGTAGGAGCGTGGCTTGTCGTGTGACGAACCACCGCGAAGGGCTGCGCAGCAGTCCCGCTTGTGATGTGTCTGGGGACCGTGGCCCGGTCCTTCGCAGGCAAGCCACGCTCCTACGAGGACAGATGACAGCCCCATGAAAAAAGCCCGCCCGAATCACTCCGGGCGGGCTTTTTTAAGCTGGCGCTTACTGCTTCTTGCCAGGCTCATCCATCTTCAGGGTACCGTCCTCGAAGATGTTCAGCTTCTCGCGCAGCTCATGGGGCTGCAGCGGTTCGGCTTCCGGCTGCGGTGCCGGCGCCGCGGCACCTGGTTGGGCCGGCGCGCCCGGTGCGGCGGCATCCGGGGCGGGATTGTCCGGCGCCGATTGCTCGCCTTCGATGGCCCGCTGCGCCTTCTTGGTCAGCACGACGATGTCGATGCGCCGGTTGACCGGATTCAGCGGATGTTCGCGGTCGAACAGCGACGACGAGGCATAACCCACCACCCGCGCCACCTGACCATCCGGATAGCCACCAGCGACCAGCGCACGCCGCGCGGCGTTGGCGCGGTTGGCCGACAGCTCCCAGTTGCCGTACTCGCCACTGCCGGCATACGGCTTGGCGTCGGTGTGGCCGCTGACGCTGATCTTGTTCGGCACCGTCTTGATGGTGTCGGCCATGGCCAGCAGGATGTCTTCGAAATACGGTTTCAGGCGCGCGCTGCCCAGGTCGAACATCGGCCGGTTCTCGGCGTCGACGATCTGGATGCGCAGGCCGTCCTGGGTGATCTCGAAGAGGATCTGGTCCTTGAACTTCTGCAGATCGGGGCTCTGTTCGACCTTGTTCTGCAGCTCCTGCAGGACCAGTTCGAGACGCTCGCGCTCCACCTGCTCGGCCAGGCTCTCGGCCTGCTCGGGGCTGATCACGCTGCTTTCCGGCGTCGGCTCGGCCTTCTCTTCCGGGTTGATGGTCTTTTCCGGCGCCAGCTGCGGCGAACCACCGAGGTCGATGATGTACGGCGTGCCGCTTTCGGAGAACCCGATCGGGTCCTTGAAGTAGCCGGCGATGGCGATCTTCTGTTCCGGCGTGGCCGTGGACAGCAGCCAGAGCACCAGGAAGAACGCCATCATCGCCGTGGCGAAGTCGGCGAAGGCGATCTTCCACGCACCGCCGTGGTGACCGCCGCCGAAGCGCTTGACGCGCTTGATGATAATCGGCTGATTGTTTTCCATGGATCAGCGACCGCGGACTGCTTGTTCCAGCTCGGCGAAGCTCGGACGGTGCTTCGGATAGAGCACCTTGCGCCCGAACTCGACCGCCAGCGACGGCGGCATGCCGGAAGCCGAAGCCACCAGGGAAGCCTTGATCGCTTCGTAGGTATTCAGCTCTTCCTTGGCGTCATGGGCCAGCGAGTGCGCCAGCGGACCGAAGAAGCCGTAGGCCGCGAGAATACCGAAGAAGGTACCGACCAGCGCCGCACCGACGTGCAGGCCGATGGACTTCTGGTCGCCGTCACCGAGGGACGCCATGGTCACCACGATACCCAGTACCGCCGCGACGATACCGAAGCCGGGCATGCCGTCGGCGATACCGGTCACCGCATGGGACGGGTGCTCCAGCTCTTCCTTCAGGCTCAGCAGCTCCATGTCGAACAGGCCTTCCAGCTCGTGGGGGGCCATGTTGCCGGTGGACATGATGCGCAGGTAGTCGCAGATGAACGCGGTCATGCGCTCGTCTTTCAGCACCGCCGGGTACTTGGCGAAGATGGGACTGGCGGCGGCATCCTCGATGTCGCCCTCAATCGCCATCATGCCTTCGCGGCGGCTCTTGTTGAGGATCTCGTAGACCAGACCGAGCACTTCTATATAGAAGGCATGGGAAAAGCGGCTGCTGAACATGCTCAGCGACTTTTTCACCACATGCATGGTCATGTAGCCAGGGTTGGCCTGGAGGAATGCACCGAACGCAGCGCCGCCGATGATCAGCACCTCGAAAGGCTGGATCAGGGCCGCGATCTTGCCGTGGGAGAGCACGTATCCGCCAAGCACGCTCGCGAATACGACGATGATGCCGATAATTTTAGCCATAGATAGAAAGCACTTACTGTCGGGTCTCGGGTCGGGGGCGGAAGTTCGTAAAACTCTTCTTCTACTTATCGGCAGTTCTGCGCCAGACTATAGCCAGTCAAGGCGAAAAGCCAGCTTGGCCCAATTCCAGCATGCCTAGTGAAACCATCGTGCCAACTACGAATCCGAAGACTCTCGACGCCTGGATCAAACGACTGGATAGCACTCACCTTCCGGTTCCCTGCCATAGCCACGACCGCGTGAAAACCGCCATCGCGGACAGTCGCCGGTCGCTGCGCGACATTGCCGAAGTCATGCAGGATAGTCCGGCTTTGGTGCTCAGTGTGATGCGCGAAGCCAATCGCCATACCCACGCCAGCATCGCCGAGCCGGCGGAAAACCTCGAAGTTGCGCTGAATCGCCTGGGCCTGGCCCGCGTCGAGTCGCTGGTGGAGCGCCTGCCCACGGCGCCGGCCAACGAGATTCCCCTGGCCCTGCGCCAACTGCAGATGATCAGCCAGCATGCGAGCCAGCAGGCCAGCGGCATGTTCGCCAGCCGTCTCGCCCGCCTCTGGCAGGACATTCACTGGGGCAGCCTGCTGTTTCTTGCACCGCTCTGGCCACTTGCCCTGACCCACCCGCAATTGCTGGAGGAGTGGGAACTGCGCGTGGTGCACCGCGGCGAGCCGGCACCGAAAGTGGAGCGGGAACTGTTCGGCGTGCGCCTGCTCGGCCTGTGCCAGGCCCTGGCCGAGTTCTGGCGCCTGCCGACCTGGGTCACCCAGGGTTACCACCTGCTGCAGGAAGAGCGCCGGCTGCTGGTCAAGGTCATGCATATCGCCCGCGACCACAACCCGCTGCGCCAGCAACAGCGCCTGGACGCCGATCCGGCGTTGCGCCGCTGGCTCAACCACCCGGCCAATACCGTGCTGCTGGCCAACGGCCTGGCCCTGGCGTCGCAGCATGCGTGGACCGGCACGCACATTCAGCGCTGGCAACAGTTGATCGCGCTCTACCTGCAGGTGCCGCTGGAGGATGTCCAGGGCCAGAGCCACCATCAGGCCGCGCAGAGCGCGCGCAAGCACGCGCTCGAGGGGGTGTTCCATCCAGCGCAGATGCTGCTCTGGCCGTGGGATGCCTGCTACGTGCCCCGCGGCATGCAGCAGGCGGGGACGCCGGACACCAAGGCCCTCGGCGACTGGCGCAAGTTCTGCGCCGAGCTGCTCAGCGAGCCCAGCCCGTTCTCCAACGCCATGCACCTGACCGGCTATGCCCGCGACGCCCTGCAAGCCTGCGGGATGAAACGGATCCTGCTGCTGATGAGCGACAGGACGCAGAGTTTCCTGCGCGTCCATCAACTGGCCGGGATACCGGCGCAGGCGGCCAACCTCACCGTGCCGGTCACCCAGAGCAAGCTGCTGCAGCGCCTGCTGGCGCAATCCGCGCAATTGCGCCTGACCCCGCAGAACCACGCGCAGTTCTCCGCCCTGCTGCCCGCCAGTCTGCGCGCGCTGTTTCGCGGGGAGCACCTGCTCCTGCGTTCGCTGTCGAACAACGGCAAGGTGGTGATGGTGCTGATGGCCGACCAGGGTGGCGGACCGTTCTCGGAAGTCAGCGTGCAGGCCTTCGCCAGGACCGCGCAGTGCCTGGAACGTGCCCTCGCCACCTTCAGCAACCGCAGCGCCTGACCCTGCGCTACAATCGCCACCCTCTGATCCGATCTGGAGTATCTGGATGACCGACTTCTCTGGCTTGCCCCTGGTGATCGAACCGGCGGACCTGTTGCCACGCCTCGACTCGGCGGAACTGATCCTGGTCGACCTGACCAGCGTCAATCGCTATGGCAGCGGCCACCTTCCCGGCGCCCGCTTCGTCGATCCCAAGCGCACACAACTGGGCCAGCCACCGGCACCGGGCCTGGCACCGGCCAAGGCCGAGCTGGAAAAGCTATTCGGAGAACTGGGCCATCGTCCCGACGCCACCTACGTGGTCTACGACGATGAAGGCGGCGGCTGGGCCGGACGTTTCATCTGGCTGCTGGATGTCATCGGTCACTCGCGCTACCACTACCTCAATGGCGGGGTGCAGGCCTGGCCGGCGAACAAGCTGAGCACCGACGTCCCGGCCAGCGCCGGCGGCCCGGTCAACCTGGTGCTGCACGACGAACCCACTGCCACCCGCGAGTACCTGCAGAGCCGCCTCGGCGCCGCCGACCTGGCGATCTGGGATGCGCGCAGCCCCGGCGAATACCGCGGCGAGAAGGTCCTCGCCGCCAAGGGTGGGCACATCCCCGGCGCGGTCAACTTCGAGTGGACCGCCGGCATGGACCTGAACGACGCCCTGCGCATCCGCAAGGACATGCCGCAGATCCTCGAACAGCTCGGCATCAGCAAGGACAAGGAAGTGGTCACCCACTGCCAGACTCACCACCGCTCGGGCTTCACCTACCTGGTGGCCAAGCACCTGGGCTACCCACGGGTCAAGGCGTACGCCGGCTCCTGGGGCGAATGGGGCAACCATCCGGACACGCCCGTCGAAGTTTAAGGAAACCCAATGAAATCCCGCTTGTTCATCATCAGCCAGTACCTGCTGCCGCATCACCTGCTCTCGCGCCTGGCCGGCTGCATCGCCGAATGCCGCGTGCGCTGGTTCAAGAACGCCTTCACCACCTGGTTCGCCAAGCGCTACCAGGTGGACATGTCGCAGGCCCTGGTCGAAGACGTCACCGCCTACGAACACTTCAACGACTTCTTCACCCGCGCCCTGAAACCCGGCGCCCGCCCGCTGGACCCGACCCCGGGCGCGATCCTCTGCCCGGCCGATGGCGCGATCAGCCAGCTCGGTCCGATCGAGCACGGCCGCATCTTCCAGGCCAAGGGCCACAGCTTCAGTGCCCAGGAACTGCTCGGCGGCGACCCGGCCAATGCCGCGCCGTTCATGGGGGGGGAGTTCGCCACCGTGTACCTGTCACCGAAGGACTACCACCGCGTGCACATGCCGCTGGCCGGTACCCTGCGCGAAATGATCTACGTGCCTGGCCGGCTGTTCTCGGTGAACCAGACCACTGCGGAAAACGTCCCGGAACTGTTCGCCCGCAACGAGCGCGTGGTCTGCCTGTTCGACACCGAGCGCGGTCCGATGGCCGTGGTACTGGTGGGTGCGATGATCGTCGCCTCGATCGAGACGGTATGGGCCGGCCTGGTCACCCCGCCGAAGCGCGAGCTGAAGACCTTCCGCTACGACGAAGCGTCCCGCGCGCCGATCCATCTGGAAAAAGGCGCGGAACTGGGTCGTTTCAAACTGGGCTCGACCGCCATCGTGCTGTTCGGTCCGGAGCAGGTGAAGTGGGCCGAGAGCCTCGGCGCCGGTTCTGCGGTATCCATGGGCCAGTGCCTGGCGCTGCCGAAGGCCTGACCTTTTGGGGCCGCTTTGCAGCCCCAAAAACAAAACCGCCCCTGGCTAGAGGGGCGGCTCTTCAGCCTGACGCCTTACTCCAGATGACTGCGGAAGCCGATCGGCCCTTCGTTGTCATAGGTGTTGGTGCCGTCGAGGCTCTTGCCGCCATCGTTCGACTTGACGCTCAGGGCGACAACGCTCTGATTGTCACGACCGCCAATGACCCATTCGCCACCCGGATGCCAGGGTGCGTCGTTGCCGCCCCACTGGTTCTGGACTTCGTAGCGGTTCTGCGCGACGCGCTTGGCCTTGAAGCCGATCGGACCTTCGCCCGAGTAGGTCATGTTGCCCTTGAAGGTCACACCGCCATCGCCGGAACGGATATCGATGGCGACTACGTGTTGATTGTCCCGCCCACCGAGCTTCCAGGTTCCACCTGGATGCCACGGTGCACTGTTACCACCCCATTGGTTCTGAACTGCGTACTTGTTGTTCGCCATGAACTTCATCTCCTTGAAGTTGCTGGTGGGGACCGGCCAGTTTCCGGACCGGCCGCACGGCCCTCGGGATCGGGCCGTACGCGAGCAAGCCTAGACGCAGGCTAAAGATCGTCAGGGAACAAGGGACGAATGGTTAGAACCATTCGCTCTATCACGCATTTCCTTCGCGATCACGCATGCCCAGCAGGTAGAGCACACCGTCCAGGCCCAGCGTGGAAATCGCCTGCTTGGCCGACTGGCGCACCAGCGGCTTGGCGCGGAAGGCCACGCCCAGGCCGGCGATGCCGAGCATCGGCAGGTCGTTGGCGCCATCGCCGACGGCAATGGTCTGTTCCATCTGCAGGCCTTCCTTCTGCGCCAGTTCGGCAAGCAGGTCGGCCTTGCGCTGGGCATCGACGATCGGCTCGACCGCGACACCGGTGACCTTGCCGTCGACCACTTCCAGCTCGTTGGCGAACACGTAGTCGATGCCCAGCTTGGCCTGCAGCTGCTTGGCGAAGTAGGTGAAGCCACCGGAGAGGATGGCGGTCTTGTAGCCCAGGCGCTTGAGTTCGGCGAACAGGGTCTCGGCGCCTTCGGTCAGGCGCAGCGAAGCGCCGATGGCGTCCAGCACGTTGACATCCAGGCCCTTGAGCAGCGCCAGGCGCTCCTTGAAGCTGGCGCGGAAATCCAGCTCGCCGCGCATGGCGCGTTCGGTGATCTCGGAAACCTGCTCGCCGACGCCGGCGGCCTTGGCCAGTTCGTCGATCACTTCTGCCTCGATCAGCGTCGAGTCCATGTCGAACACCGCCAGGCGGCGGTTGCGACGGAACAGCGAATCCTGCTGGAAGGCGATGTCGACGTTCAGTTCCTGGGCAACGCTGAGGAATTCGGCACGCAGCGCCTGTGGATCGGCCGGCTCGCCGCGCACGGAGAACTCGATGCAGCCCTTGCCCTGCTCCACCGGGGTATCCAGGGCCACGCGACCGGACAGGCGGTCGATATGATCGATGTTCAGGCCGTACTTGGCGGTGATGGAACTGACCCGCTGCAGCTGCTCGGCGGTGACCTTGCGCGTCAGCAGCGTGACGATGTGGCGCGGCTTGCCCTGGTTGGCCACCCAGTTGCGGTAGTCGTCTTCGGACACCGGGGTGAAACGCACCTGCTGGTTCAGCTCGTAGCCGGTGAACAGCAGGTCCTTGAGTACCGAGGAACCCTGGTCGGTATCGGGGATCTCGACGAGGATGCCGAAGGACAGGGTGTCGTGGATCACCGCCTGGCCAATATCGAGGATATTCACACCACCACGGGCCAGAACGCCGGTAATGGCCGCGGTCAGACCCGGACGGTCCTCACCGGTGATGTTGATCAAGACGATTTCGCGCAAGACGGGCTCCGAGTCGTGGAAAAAATGCGCATTCTACCGCCTTTTGCAGACCATCGGGCGCAGTCGATACTTTGCCGCCCCGAGGCCGCTCGCTATACTGCGCAGCAATTTCTCCGTCATAAAGAGCCGCGCTCAGTGAACCGGCCCACGCCCGTCAAAACCGACAATTTCTTCCTGCTGATCTTTCGTGCCCTGCGTCAGCGTCGCGTGCCACTGGCACTGCGCATCGCCTGTCACAACATCTTCCTGGTGGCCCTGGCGCTGGTGATCTACGCCTGCGTGATGGGTTTGCAGTTCAAGGAAGCCATGCATGAACAGGCCGACGCCCTCGGGCAGAGCCTGACCACCCAGACCGCCACGTCCGCCACCGAGCTGCTGGTGTCCAACGACATCCTCAGCCTCAACGTGCTGCTCGGCAACCTGGTGAAAAACCCGCTGGTGGCCCACGCCGCCATCTACAGCGTGGACAACCGCATCCTCGCCGAGGCCGGCCAGCGTCCGAAGAACAGCCTGCTGGGCGAGGCCGAGGGCCTCTACCAGACCAAGATCACCTTCCAGGACGTCACCGCCGGGCAGCTGCGCATCAGCCTGGACATGAGCCAGTTCCAGCAGCCGATGACCATCAGCATGCAGAGCATGGGCATCCTCGCCGGTATCCTGCTGGCCCTGGCGTTGACCATGAGCCTGCGCCTGGGTCGCTACGTCTCCACGCCGCTGCTGCAACTGCGGGTCTGGCTGCGCGACCTCGACGAATACACCCCGGCCACCGAGCGCCAGGACGAAATCGGCGACCTGGCCCGGCAACTGCACGCACGCTTCGCCCCGCCGCCGAAGGAAGTCGAGCCGGAGCCGGAAGTCGAAGAGCCTTTCGAAGAAGAAAGCGAGCCATTCGAGATTCGCGACCTGCGCGATCCGGACTTCGACGAGACGCCCGCCGTGGCGCGCCCGAAAGCGCGCAGCGTGGAAGCCGAAGAAGACGAGGACGACGACGCCTTCGCCGACCTGGGTGACGTGGCGCCATCCGCCAGCGCTGCCGCGATCAAGCCGGCCGCGCCGCGCGAACCGCAGAAAAGCGCCGTCCTCGCCGTGCAACTGGGCTCCCAGGAACAGCTGCGGCGCCTGCCCCGCGCGCGCCTGACCGAATTGCTGGACCGTTACCGCGACTGCCTGGAACAGGCCGCGTCGCTGTACGAAAGCGAGGTACAGACCCTCAATGACGGCAGCACCCTGCTGCTGTTCCACAGCCAGGACAGCGGCGAGGACTACCTGACCAACGCCATTTGCTGTGGCGAACTGCTACGGGCGCTGGGCCATGCCCTGCAGGTGGAAGTGGCGGACAGCGGCATCACCTTGCAGCTGCAACTGGGCCTGGCCCTGGGCGAAGACCTGCACGGCCTCAGCCAGATCGACCTGCTGCTGACCGAGAAGGCCCAGGACGCCCTGGCCCTGTCGCAGCACAGCCGCAATCTGCTGCTGGTGGAGCGCAAAATCAGCGATGACGCGCTGATTCGCCAGCGCGCACGGATTCGCCCGATTGCCAGCCCGGAAGGGGCTTGCTGCGTGGAGCGCTTGATGGAGCCATACCCGTCGATGCTGGAACGGCAACTGGCGCGGATGCATGAGCGGCAAGTAAAAAGCTGACCGGCTGGCTGCGCGCCCCTGTAGGAGCGCGGCTTGCCCGCGAAAGGACCGCGCAGCGGTCCCAGACGGCAGCGCTATCAGGGACCGCTTCGCGGTCCTTTCGCGGGCAAAGCCCGCTCCTACAGAGAGCGTCTTGCCAGATCGAGTAGGAGGCGGATTCACACCCGCCGTCCTCTCACACCACCGTGCGTACGGTTCCGTACACGGCGGTTCAGGTCATGCGACTAAGCCGGTTGATCGTATCCAGTATCGAGACAAGCCCAAGCCGATCCCATAGTTTCTTCGGCAGCGCCTGATTCACATGCGGCGCACCCGAGTTCCACCATGGGCCTCGGCCATTGAAGGCAGATTTGCAAGCACGCTCTCGACTCAGCCCCAGACGCATCAGGTTGTTGGCCCTCGTAGAGGGTTGCTTCCATTGCCGCCAGCTGAAACAT
>NZ_JAVYJH010000017.1:62-112694 GCF_032621685.1 Pseudomonas sp. zfem002
GGCCCTTTCGCGGGCAACGCCCGCTCCTACACCAGCACCTGCCGAGTGGTGGCAATGAACTCGTGCACCAGGCGCTCCGCCCCCGCATCGATCATCTCTTCCGGCCCCCGCCCGCGCGGGCACGGCAGGCGCGGCGTGGTGCCAAACAGGCGGCAGATCAGCGGCCGCTCCTCGTACACCGTGCAGCCCTGCGGGCCAAGGTGCACACAGTTCAGCTCGGCCAGCGCCGCCTCCTGCTCGGCGCTGCTCTTGCGCGGCAGGCGGGCCATTTCCTCGGACGAAGTGGTCACCGGCCCACAGCAGTCGTGACAACCAGGCACACATTCGAACGAGGGAATCTGCTCACGCAGGAAACGGATCTTGTGGCTGTTGCAAGCCATGGCGCGGGACCGCAAGGAAAGACAGGCCGCCATTCTGCCTGACGGTTGCCTGCCCGTGAAAGCGCGGCCTATGCTGCGCCGACGTCAAGCCAGCCATTCAGGACCACGCCCATGCACACCGCTTCCTACTACGCCGCCAGCAGCGTCCCACAGCCGGATTACCCGCGGCTGAACGGCGAACAGCGCTGCGACGTCTGCGTGGTCGGTGGCGGCTATTCCGGGCTGAACACCGCCATCGAGCTGGCCGAGCGCGGCTTCAGCGTGATCCTGCTGGAAGCGCGCAAGATCGGTTGGGGGGCCAGCGGGCGCAACGGCGGGCAACTGATCCGCGGCGTCGGCCACGGCCTCGAACAGTTCGAGCCGGTGATCGGTGCCGACGGGGTGAAACAGATGAAACTGATGGGCCTGGAGGCGGTGGAGATCGTCCGCCAGCGCATCGAGCGGCACGCCATCCCCTGCGACCTGACCTGGGGCTACTGCGACCTGGCCAACAAACCCCGCGAGTTCGCCGACTTCGCCGAGGAAGCCGACGCCCTGCGTGGCCTCGGCTATCGCCACGAACTGCGCCTGGTGCCACCAGGGCAGATGCACACGGTGATCGGCTCGGAGCGCTATGCCGGCGGCCTGGTCGACATGGGCTCAGGTCACCTGCACCCGTTGAATCTGGCGCTGGGCGAGGCGGCAGCGGCGGCACGCCTGGGCGTTCGGCTGTTCGAGCAGTCGGCGGTGACCCGCATCGACTACGGCGCGCAAGTGAACGTGCAGACCGCCCAGGGCAATGTCCGCGCCAACACCCTGGTACTGTGCTGCAACGCCTACCTCAACGACCTGAACCGCGAACTGGGCGGCAAGATCCTTCCCGCCGGCAGCTACATCATCGCCACCGAGCCGCTGGACGAAGAACGCGCGCGGCAGTTGCTGCCGCAGAACATGGCGGTCTGCGACCAGCGGGTGACCGTGGATTACTTCCGCCTGTCCGCCGACCGCCGCCTGCTGTTCGGCGGCGCCTGCCACTACTCGGGACGCGACCCGCGGGACATCGGCGCCTACATGCGCCCGAAGATGCTCAAGGTCTTCCCGCAACTGGCCGATGCCCGCATCGACTTCCAGTGGGGCGGCATGATCGGCATCGGCGCCAACCGCCTGCCGCAGATCGGCCGCCTGCGCGAACACGCCAACGTCTACTACGCGCAGGCCTACGCCGGCCACGGCCTGAACGCCACGCACCTGGCCGGACGCCTGCTCGGCGAAGCGATCAGCGGCCAGCAGAGCGGCCGCTTCGATCTGTTCGCTAGGGTGCCGCACATCACCTTCCCGGGCGGCCAGCACCTGCGCTCGCCGCTGTTGGCGCTGGGCATGCTCTGGCATCGGCTCAAGGAGCTTGTCTGATCAGCTGCGCCAGAACGGCTTGAGCCCTTCCTCGACCGCATCCCCCCGGCTCAGGCCGATATCCTTCAGTTGCGCGGGCGTCAGTTCCAGCAGTGCCCGCCGGGTTTCCCAGCGATGCAGCCACAGGCGCAGAGTGCCGATGAACCGTGGCGCGCGCAGCCTGGCTTCGCGCTGAGCCCGCTCCAGTTCGCTGCCATACAGTTTCACGCGCACATCGCTCAGGCCGTTCATCACATCGTCCTCCAGGGTTGGTAAACCGTGGAGAAAGCATGCGCGCGTAGGAAATTTCGTTACAGATTCAACAGATCAGAATTTTCTTCATACAGATTTCTTCATTTCTCCTCTGAATGATGTATTTTTCCGATATCTGTACTGGTTCAGTCCTACGGAGCTGCCTGGAGTATGAGCATGACCCTCTACGTCAACCTTGCCGAACTGCTGGGCGCCCGTATCGAGCAGGGGCTCTACCGTCCCGGCGACCGTCTGCCCTCGGTGCGCGCCCTGAGCCTGGAGCACGGGGTCAGCCTGAGCACCGTGCAGCAGGCCTATCGCCTGCTGGAGGACAACGGCCTGGTGGCGCCGCGACCGAAGTCCGGCTACTTCGTGCCGCAGCACCGCACCCTGCCCGCCCTGCCGGCGATCGGACGGCCCGCGCAGCGACCTGTGGATATCTCCCAGTGGGAACATGTCGTGGAGCTGGTGCGCAGCTCGCCGAACAAGGACGTGGTGCAGCTCGGCCGGGGCATGCCCGACGTCACCGGCCCGACCCTCAAGCCGCTGTTGCGCAGCCTCGCCCAGCTCAGCCGGCGCCAGGACATGCCGGGCCTGTACTACGACACCATCAGCGGTACCTCGGCCCTGCGCGAGCAGGTCGCGCGGCTCATGCTCGACTCCGGCTGCACCCTGAGCGCCAACGACCTGGTGATCACCACCGGCTGCCACGAAGCGCTGTCGGCCAGTATCCGCGCGGTGTGCCAGCCGGGCGATATCGTCGCGGTGGACTCGCCGAGCTTTCACGGCGCCATGCAGACCCTCAAGGGCCTGGGCATGAAAGCCATGGAGATCCCCACCGACCCGCTCACCGGCATCAGCCTCGAAGCCCTGGAACTGGCCCTGGAGCAATGGCCGATCAAGCTGATCCAGGTGACCCCGACCTGCAACAACCCGCTCGGCTACGTCATGCCCGAGGCCCGCAAGCGTGCCCTGCTCAACCTGGCGCAGCGCTTCGACGTGGCGATTCTCGAAGACGATGTGTATGGCGACCTCGCCTACACCTACCCACGGCCACGCACCATCAAATCGTTCGACGACGACGGCCGCGTACTGCTCTGCAGTTCCTTCTCCAAGACCCTGGCCCCGGGCCTGCGGATCGGCTGGGTGGCGCCGGGGCGCTACCTGGAGCGGGTGCTACACATGAAGTACATCGGCACCGGCAGCACCGCGACGCAGCCCCAGCTCGCTATCGCCGACTTCATCGAGAGCGGCCATTACCAGCCGCACCTGCGTCGCATGCGCAGCCAGTACCAGCGCAGTCGCGACCAGATGATCGACTGGGTCACCCGCTATTTTCCCGCCGGCACCCGGGTCAGTCGGCCCCAGGGCAGCTTCCTGCTGTGGGTCGAACTGCCGGAGCATTTCGACACCCTGAAGCTCAATCGCGTGCTGCTAGAACAGGGCGTGCAGATCGCCATGGGCAGCATCTTCTCCGCCTCCGGCAAGTACCGTAACTGCCTGCGCATGAACTATGCGGCGGTGCCCACCCCGACCATCGAGGCGGCGGTGCGCAAGGTGGGGGAAAATGCCATTCGTCTCCTGGCAGAGGAAGCGAACGACGGGTAACGTTCCGCTGTTCAACGCGGTCTACAGTTCATCTGCCCGCGATCACGGAATGCTCATTTGACCAGCCACCGGCGTCTGCCCCTGTTGCTCATCCTGCTGTTGACCCTGGGCGGCTGCGCCAGTGTCGACGTGCCGCGCGACGTCAGCCAGGCGCTGCCGGCCAGCCAGTCGGCGTTCGGTCGTTCGGTGCTGCGCCAGGCTCAGGCCTACGACGGACGCTCCGGCTTCCGCCTGCTGCCCAACAGCAACGAGGCCTTCCGCGCCCGCGCCGAGCTGATTCGTCACGCGCAGAGCAGCATCGACCTGCAGTACTACATCGTCAACGACGGCCTGAGCACCCGCGCCCTGATCCAGGAACTGCTGGTGGCCGCCGACCGCGGCGTGCGCGTGCGCATCCTCCTCGACGACACCACCAGCGATGGCCAGGACGGCCAGATCGGCGTACTCGCCGCCCACCCGAACATCCAGATCCGCGTGTTCAACCCACTGCAACTGGGCCGCGCCACCGGCGTGACGCGCACCATGGGCCGCCTGTTCAACCTGTCGCGCCAGCACCGACGCATGCACAACAAGCTATGGCTGGTGGACAACAGCATGGCCATCGTCGGCGGGCGCAACCTCGGCGACGCCTACTTCGACGCCGAGCCCAACCTGAACTTCACCGATATCGACCTGCTCGGCGTCGGCCCGGTGGCCGAGCAGCTCGGGCACAGCTTCGACCAGTACTGGAACAGCGCCCTGAGCAAGCCGATCGGCGATTTCCTGTTCACCCAGCCCACCCTCGACGACCTGCATGCCAGCCGCCAGCGCCTGGAAAAGTCCCTGGCCGAAGCCCGTGCCCAGAACCGCAAACTGTATGAACGGCTGATGGCCTGGCAGACCCAGCCGCGCCTGGACACCTGGCGCAACGAACTGATCTGGGCCCATGCCCAGGCGCTGTGGGATGCCCCGAGCAAGGTGCTGGCCGACGACGAGCCGGACCCGCAGTTGCTGATGACCCGGCAGCTGGCCCCGGAGCTCAATGGGGTGCGCAAGGAACTGATCCTGATCTCGGCCTACTTCGTGCCACGCAAGGAAGGCCTGCTCTACCTGACCAGCCGCGCCGACGACGGGGTTTCAGTGAGCCTGCTGACCAATGCCCTGGAAGCCACCGACGTGCCGGTGGTGCACGGTGGCTACGCGCCCTATCGCCGGGCCCTGCTGGAGCATGGGGTGAAACTCTTCGAACTGCGCCGCCAGCCCGGCGATCCAGGCCAGCCGCGCTATCGCCTGAGCGGCGGCTCGGACTCCAGCCTGCACAGCAAGGCGATCGTCTTCGATCGGCAGAAGACCTTCATCGGCTCGTTCAATTTCGATCCGCGCTCGGTGCTGTGGAACACCGAGGTCGGCGTGCTGGTGGACAGCCCGGAACTGGCCCAGTACACCCGCGACCTGGCGGTGCAGGGCATGGCGCCGGCGGTGGCGTACCAGGTGGAACTGCAGGACGGCAAGCTGGTGTGGGTCACCGAGGACAATGGCCAGCGCCGCGTGCTGAACACCGAGCCCGGCGGCCTGTGGCGACGCTTCAATGCGTGGATCGCCAAGGCGGTCGGGCTGGAGAAGATGCTCTAGGCGGCCGCCTCTTCGAACGCCCGCGGTCGCCGCGCCAGCAGCACCAGGATCGCCGCGCCGATGGCCATGAACCACGGCAGCGCATGTCCGCTCAGCCACTGGCTGCCAGCTCCCGCCGCCAGCGGCCCGACCAGGCAACCGATACCCCAGAGCTGCGCCACATGGGCATTGGCCCGCACCAGCGCGTCATCGCGATAACGCTCGCCGATAAGGATCAGCGACAGGGTGAACAAGCCGCCCGCACTGGCCCCGAACAGCACCCACAACGGCCAGATCAGCGGGGTCTGCAGCAGCAGCGGGATCATCAGGCTGGACAGCGCCAGGGTCACCGCGCAGCCGCTGAACAGCGCGCGCCGCGACATGCGGTCGGCCAGCGCGCCGATCGGCAACTGCAGCACGGCATCGCCGACCACCACGGTGCTGACCATGAACAGCGCCACCTCCGCGGTGAAGCCCTGTTGCAGGCAATACACCGGCAGCAGGGTCAGGATCATCGCTTCGAAAGCAGCGAACAGGGCGATCGCCCAGGCGATCACCGGCAGGTTGCGGCAGAAGCCGAACAGATCGCGGAAGGTCACGCTGGCCGCCTCGGTGCTCGGCGCGCCGCCGCGGCCGAACAGCAGCAGCGGCGAGACCAGCAGCAGGCCGACGCCGATCCAGAAGCCGAGGTCGTCTTCCGCACCGACCACGCCCAGCAGCAAGGGCCCGGCCAGCTGGCTGAGGGCGTAGCTGCTGCCATACAGGGCCACCAGGCGGCCCCGCCACTGCTCGATCACCAGTTGGTTGATCCAGCTTTCACCGAGGATGAATACGATGGTCAGGACCATGCCGATCAGCAGGCGCAGGACCAGCCACACCGGATAGCTGGGCAGCAGCGCCAGGGCGCCGATGGACAGCGCGCCGGCCCACAGGCACAGGCGCATCAGCCCCGGCGTACCGAAACGCGCGGCCAGGCGACTGGCCAGGCTGGCACCGCAGAGCACGCCGATCGCCGGCATCGCCGCCATCACGCCGATGGCGAAGCTGCCGTAGCCCCAGCCCTCCAGGCGCAGGGACACCAGCGGCATGCTGACGCCCAGCGCCAGGCCGACGCTGAGCACTGCGGCCAGGACGGCGAAGTAGGTACCCCAGCGCATTTGATACTCCTTCATATGAATTGGGGCCGCTCTGCGGCCCTTCGCGAGCGAGCTCGCTCCTACAGGGTTCGGCGCAATCGCGTGATCCCCTGCAGGAGCGAGCTTGCTCGCGAAGGGCTGCAAAGCAGCCCCAATGGCACTACTGGATTACAGCTTGATCCAGGTCGCCTTCAGCTCGGTGTACTTGTCCAGCGCGTGCAGCGACTTGTCGCGGCCGTTGCCCGACTGCTTGAAGCCGCCGAACGGCGCGGTCATGTCGCCGCCGTCGTACTGGTTGACCCAGACGCTGCCGGCACGCAGTGCCTTGGCGGTCTTGTGGGCCTTGCTGATGTTCGCGGTCCACACACCGGCGGCCAGGCCATACGGGGTGTCGTTGGCGATGGCGATGGCTTCCTCGACGCTGTCGAAGGTGATCACCGACAGCACCGGGCCGAAGATCTCTTCCTTGGCGATGCGCATGGCGTTATTCACGCCGTCGAAGATGGTCGGCTCGACGTAGGTGCCGCCGGTCTCCTCGAGGATGCGCTTGCCGCCGACCAGCAGCTTGGCGCCGTCGCTGTGGGCGGACTCGATGTAGCCCAGTACGGTGTTCAGTTGCTGGGTGTCGACCAGGGCACCGACGGTGGTCGCCGGGTCCAGCGGGTTGCCCGGTTTCCAGGCCTTCAGGGCTTCCAGCACCAGCGGCAGGAACTGGTCCTTGATCGAACGCTCCACCAGCAGGCGCGAACCGGCGGTGCAGACTTCGCCCTGGTTGAAGGCGATGGCGCTGGCGGCGGCTTCGGCGGCCGCCTTCAGGTCAGGAGCGTCGGCGAAGACGATGTTCGGGCTCTTGCCGCCCGCTTCCAGCCAGACGCGCTTCATGTTCGATTCGCCGGCGTAGACCATCAGCTGCTTGGCGATCTTGGTCGAACCGGTGAACACCAGGGTATCGACGTCCATGTGCAGGGCCAGGGCCTTGCCGACGGTGTGACCGAAGCCAGGCAGGACGTTGAGCACGCCGGCCGGGATACCGGCTTCCACCGCCAGTTGTGCGATACGGATGGCGGTCAGCGGAGATTTTTCGGACGGTTTGAGGATCACCGAGTTACCGGTAGCCAGGGCCGGGCCGAGTTTCCAGCAGGCCATCAGCAACGGGAAGTTCCACGGCACGATGGCCGCGACCACGCCCACCGGCTCGCGGGTGACCAGGCCGAGCTGGTCGTGCGGGGTGGCGGCGACTTCGTCGTAGACCTTGTCGATGGCTTCGCCGTTCCAGGCCAGCGCGCTGGCCGCGCCCGGAATATCGATGCTCAGCGAGTCGCTGATCGGCTTGCCCATGTCCAGGGTTTCCAGGAGAGCCAGTTCCTGGACGTTCTGCTTGAGCAGACCAGCGAAGCGGATCAGGGTGGCCTTGCGCTTGGCCGGCGCCATGCGCGACCAGACGCCGGAGTCGAAGGTGGCGCGGGCATTTTCCACGGCGCGCTGGGCATCGGCTTCATCGCAGCTGGCGATATGCGCCAGGAGGCGGCCGTCGACCGGGCTGGTGCATTCGAACGTCGCGTTCGAGAGCGCGGCGGTGTATTCACCATTGATGAAGGCGCGGCCTTCGATCTTCAGTTGCTGGGCACGCTGTTCCCAATCCGCACGTGTCAGGGTGGTCATAGCAAACTCCTCCTGTTGTTGAGGTGCAGTGTCACGCGAGAGGTCATCGACACTGTCAGAAATTTCCGCCGGAGCTGTCATCGCTCTACAGCATCCGACACCCTAAACTACTGGAGCCCGGATTATCAATATATTTGACATTAGGCGGTCAAAAGCCTAGTGATGTTCATTTTATTTAACAACCAGGTGAGCCGCTCCATGAATATTCAGCAGATCGTCGACTTCGCCCAGGCACTGACCGAGGCCGAACGCTACCGTCCCGCCGCCGAGAAGATCCTCAAGGGCGAACCCGACCAGGTGGTCTACAACCACTACGCCAGCCCCTGCGGCCAGTTCGCCGCCGGCGTCTGGGAAGGCGCGGTCGGCCAGTGGACGGTCAACTACACCGAGCATGAATACTGCGAAATCGTTCAGGGCGTCTCGGTGCTGCGCGACGAGCAGGGCCAGGCCAAGACCCTGCGCGCCGGCGACCGCTTCGTGATCCCGGCGGGCTTCAAGGGCACCTGGGAAGTCCTCGAACCGTGCCGCAAGATCTACGTGATGTTCGAACAGAAATAGATAAGTAGCCCACGGGCGGACGCCTGCATTGAGAGCATGACGTGGTCCATCCGGACAACCACTGACAGGGAAGACCACCTCATGACCAATGACGAAGTACAAGTAGCCCTGGCCGAGCTGATCGGCTGCGAATACACCCCGGCCCTCAAGGCCCGGATCACCGAACTGACCGGGCGCGCCCGCGTCGTCGGCCCGACTGACGTATCCACCATGGATCTCGACCACTCGCGTATCCATGTGGTCGCTGGCGGCAACGGCGTGATCACCGGCTTCCGCTTCGGCTGATCGACTCCACGTCTGGACGCCCGGTGCGAAAGCGCCGGGCGTTTTCGTTCGCCCGCGAAAAACCGCGGGCATAAAAAAAGCCCGTATCCAGGGATACGGGCCTCTTTCGCAAGCCGGATCAATTACTTGATCTTGGCTTCCTTGTACATCACGTGCTTACGGACGACCGGATCGTATTTCTTGATCTCGATCTTGTCCGGAGTGGTGCGCTTGTTCTTGTCGGTGGTGTAGAAGTGGCCAGTACCGGCGCTCGACACCAAACGGATCAGTTCACGCATGACGTTCTCCCTTAGACCTTGATGCCGTTACGGCGAATGTCGACCAGAACGGCGTCGATGCCGCGCTTGTCGATGATACGCATGCCCTTGGCGGAAACGCGCAGACGCACGAAACGCTTCTCGGACTCGACCCAGAAGCGATGATGCTGCAGGTTCGGCAGGAAACGACGACGGGTTTTGTTGTTTGCGTGGGAAATGTTGTTCCCGGTTACTGGACCCTTACCAGTAACTTGACAGACTCTCGACATGCCTCAGCCCTCTAAAACCACATGCCCAACCCGGCATGGGTTGGCCGCTTAATCTCTCAGTCTTTGGCGCCAGGCGCCTTGATTCTTCGAGGTCTTACCGGCTACACCCAAGGGTGCTGCACACCGGGCCCCTAGAAAAGAGCGCTGCTTTATACCAGAAACGCCAGAGCACAACAACACAGAATGTGATCGGACGAACACGTTTCGTGACAGGCGCGGCGTGCTAAACGGGCTCTGCGGCGAATAACCGCTCGTCGTGAAATTCCTTGAAAAAGGTATTGGCGCTTTGCAATCCAGCGCACTAGGGTAGGACTTTCCAGACTGCACTGGCAGATGGGTCGTCGTTCAGCCAAGGAGTCCTCATGCGTCCCGCCGTTCTATCCCTGTTGTTCGCCACCCTGCTCGGCCCCGCCCTGGCCCAGGCCGCCGCGCTCAGCGTGTGCACCGAAGCCAGCCCCGAAGGCTTCGACGTGGTCCAGTACAACTCGCTGACCACCACCAACGCCTCGGCCGACGTGCTGATGAACCGCCTGGTGGAATTCGACGCGGCGGCCGGCAAGGTCGTACCGAGCCTGGCGCAAAGCTGGACGGTGTCCGACGACGGCCTGGTCTACACCTTCACGCTGCGCCCGGAGGTGAAGTTCCACACCACCCCGTACTTCAAGCCAAGCCGCACGCTGAACGCCGACGACGTGCTGTTCAGCTTCCAGCGCATGCTCTACCCGGCGCATTCCTGGCACAAGATCGCCCAGAGTGGCTTCCCCCATGCCCAGTCGCTGCAACTGCCCGAGCTGATCAAGCAGATCGACGCCCCGGACGCGCTGTCCGTGCGCTTCACCCTGAGCCACCCGGACGCCACTTTCCTGGCCACCCTGAGCATGGGCTTCGCCTCGATCTACCCGGCCGAGTACGCCGATCAGTTGCTCAAGGCCGGCACCCCGGAAAAACTCAACAGCCAGCCGGTCGGCACCGGCCCGTTCGTCTTCAACCGCTTCCAGAAGGACGCGGCGATCCGCTACCGGGCCAACCCGGACTACTTCAACGGCAAACCCGCGGTCGACCCGCTGATCTTCGCCATCACCCCGGACGCCAACGTGCGCCTGCAGAAACTGCGGCGCAACGAGTGCCAGATCGCCCTGTCGCCCAAGCCCCTGGACATCGCCGCGGCCAGCGAGGACAGCAACCTGAAGGTGGAGAAGACCGAAGCCTTCATGACCGCCTTCCTCGCCATCAACAGCCAGCACCCCCCGCTGGACAAGCCGGAAGTGCGCCAGGCGATCAACCTGGCCTTCGACAAGGACAGCTACCTCAAGGCCGTGTTCGAAGGCACCGCGGTCGCCGCCAACGGCCCCTTCCCACCCAATACCTGGAGCTACGACAAGTCGCTGCCGGGCTACCCGACCGACCAGGACAAGGCCCGTGAACTGCTGAAAAAAGCCGGCCTGCCCGACGGTTTCAGCACCACGATCTGGACCCGCCCGTCCGGCAGCCTGCTCAACCCCAACCCGAGCCTCGGCGCGCAATTGCTGCAGGCGGACCTGGCCAAGGTCGGGATCAAGGCGGACATCCGCGTGATCGAATGGGGCGAGCTGATTCGCCGGGCCAAGGCCGGTGAGCATGACCTGCTGTTCATGGGCTGGGCTGGCGACAACGGCGACCCGGACAACTTCCTCAGCCCGCAGTTTTCCTGCGCCGCGGTCACCTCCGGGACCAACTTCGCGCGCTACTGCGACCCGCGCCTGGACCAGTTGATCAGCGCCGGCAAGACCACCGCCGACCAGAGCGTACGCAGCCGCCTGTACCAGCAGGCCCAGGCACAGATCCAGCAACAGGCGCTGTGGCTGCCGCTGGCCCACCCCACCGCCGCGGTGCTGCTGCGCGGCGACGTGGAGGGCTACCGGGTCAACCCGTTCGGCCGCCAGGACTTTTCCGCGGTCACGGTGACGCGCTGAAGAAACAACCGTGCTCGCGCATCGACAGCGGCTCGCCGTCGCCGACGATGAAGTGGTCGAGGACGCGCACCTCGATGTTCTCCAGGGCATCCACGAGCCGGTGCGTCAGGCTGATGTCGGCCTGACTCGGCTCGGGGTTTCCGGAGGGATGGTTGTGGCAGAGGATCAACGCTGCGGCGTTGTGCGCCAAGGCCCGCTTGATGACCTGGCGCGGGTACACGGTGGCGCTGTCGATGGAGCCGCGAAAGAGAATCTCGAAGCCCAGCGGATGATGTTTGGTATTGAGGAACAGGCAGCCAAAGGCTTCGTTCTGCTCATGTCGCAACCTGGCTTTCAGATAGCGCCGAACCGTGCCCGGGCATTCGAGGGCCGACTCATGGGCAATGCTCGCATACAGATGCCGTCGGCCGATTTCCATCACCGCCTGCAACTGGGTGTACTTCGCCGGTCCAAGTCCGGGTTCGGCGAGGAAGGTGGCCATGTCGGCCTCCAGCAACTGCCGTAGCCCACCAAAGCGACTCAACAGCCCTCGCGCCAGATCCACCGCGCTCTGCCCCGCCACCCCCGTGCGCAGAAAGATCGCCAGCAACTCGGCATCCGCAAGACTGCCAACCCCACGCGCCAACAGCTTCTCCCGCGGGCGTTCCGCCACGGGCCAATCCCTGATACTCATGGTCAATCCCTCTGTCCGTACGTGACTGCTCCCGCTTTGAGCCCTGTGCTATCTTAGCCGCCACTTTTTGCGCAACGCCCGGCCTGGGGAGGCGTCGGCATTGCGTGCAAACCTCCATCGGAAAAAGGCAGGCCTATGCAGCGGCTGTATCGGAAACGCATCGTTCTCGGCGTCGGTGGCGGTATTGCCGCCTACAAGAGCGCCGAGCTGGTTCGCCGACTTCTGGAACACGGCGCCCAGGTGCGCGTCGTCATGACCCGTGGCGGAGCCGAGTTCATCACTCCGCTGACCATGCAGGCGCTCTCCGGGCACCCCGTGCACATGGACCTATTGGATCCCGCTGCCGAAGCGGCGATGGGCCATATCGAGCTGGCCAAGTGGGCCGACCTGGTGCTGATCGCGCCAGCCACCGCCGACCTGATCGCGCGCCTGGCCCAGGGCGTGGCCGACGACCTGCTGACCACCCTGGTGCTGGCCACCGATGCCACGGTCGCGGTGGCCCCGGCGATGAACCAGGCCATGTGGCGCGACCCCGCGACCCAGGCCAACCTGGAAACCCTGCAGGCGCGCTCGATCCAGGTCTTCGGCCCGGCCTCGGGCAGCCAGGCCTGCGGCGATGTCGGCCTCGGCCGCATGCTCGAAGCCAATGACCTGGCCTGGCTCGCCGCCGAATGCTTCAAGCGCGAATCGCTGACCGGCAAGCACGTGCTGATCACCGCCGGCCCGACCCAGGAAAACATCGACCCGGTGCGCTACATCACCAACCACAGCTCCGGCAAGATGGGCTTCGCCCTCGCCGAAGCCGCGGTGGAGGCCGGCGCCCGGGTGACCCTGGTCACCGGCCCGGTGCACCTGCCGACCCCGGACCGGGTCACCCGCATCGACGTGGTCAGCGCCCGCGACATGCTCGCCGCCTGCGAAGCGGCGATGCCCTGCGACCTGTTCATCGCCTCGGCCGCAGTCGCGGACTACCGTCCTGAAGTAGTCGCCCCGCAAAAGCTCAAGAAAGACCCTACAACCGGTGACGGCCTGCTGCTGCAGATGGTGCGCAACCCCGACATTCTCGCCACCATCGCCACCCGCCCGGACCGCCCGTTCAGCGTCGGCTTCGCCGCCGAGACCGAACACCTGCTCGATTACGCGGCACGCAAGCTCAAGGACAAGAACCTCGACCTGATCGTCGCCAATGACGTGGCCAACCCCAGCATTGGCTTCAACAGCGAGGAAAACGCCTGCAGCGTGATCGACCGCCAGCTCCACGAAACCCTGTTCGCGCAGACCAGCAAGGGCAAGATCGCCCGCCAGCTGGTCGCTTTCATTGCCGAACGCCTCAACCAGGTTTGATTCAATGCACGCTCTCCAAGCCAAGATTCTCGATCCACGCATCGGCGGCGAATTCCCGCTGCCGCAGTACGCCACCCCCGGTTCGGCCGGCCTCGACCTGCGCGCCATGCTCAAGGAAGACACCGTCCTCGAGCCGGGCCAGACCCTGCTGATCCCGACCGGCCTGTCGATCTACATCGGCGATCCGGGCCTGGCGGCGATGATCCTGCCGCGCTCCGGCCTGGGCCACAAACACGGCATCGTCCTCGGCAACCTGGTCGGCCTGATCGACTCCGACTACCAGGGCGAGCTGATGGTGTCCTGCTGGAACCGCGGCCAGACCGCCTTCACCATCGCCGTCGGCGAGCGCATCGCGCAGCTGGTGCTGGTCCCGGTGGTACAGGCGCATTTCGACATCGTCGAGACCTTCGACGAGACCCAGCGCGGTGCCGGCGGCTTCGGTCACTCCGGTAGCCATTGATCCCCTGATCGCCCTCGATGTCCTGTCGCGGGCGAACTCTCTGGCGCAAAGGCCGTCCAAGCGTTCCATACGCCCGCAAGCCTTCGAGACTGGAGTCCCGTGATGAACGATATGGCCCAACTGATCCCCGCACTGCCTGACAGCATCTTCCGCGCCTACGATATCCGCGGTGTCGTCGGCGACACCCTGCACGCCGAGACGGCCTACTGGATCGGCCGCGCCATCGGCGCCCAGAGCCTGGCCCAGGGCGAACCAAACGTTTCGGTTGGCCGCGATGGCCGGCTGTCCGGCCCCCTGCTGGTGGAACAGCTGATCAAGGGCCTGGTCGACGCCGGTTGCCAGGTCAGCGACGTCGGCCTGGTGCCGACCCCGGCGCTGTACTTCGCGGCCAACGTGCTGGCCGGCAAGTCGGGCGTGATGCTCACCGGCAGCCACAACCCGCCGAACTACAACGGCTTCAAGATCGTCATCGCCGGCGACACCCTGGCCAACGAACAGATCCAGGCCCTGTTGACCCGCCTCAAGACCAACGACCTGACCCGCGCCGAGGGCAAGGTCGAGAAGGTCGACATCCTGCCGCGCTACCAGCAGCAGATCGTCGGCGACATCAAGCTGGCCAAGCGCCTCAAGGTGGTGGTGGACTGCGGCAACGGCGCCGCCGGGGTCAATGCCCCGCAACTGCTGGCCGCACTGAACTGCGAAGTCATCCCGCTGTTCTGCGAGGTCGATGGCAACTTCCCCAACCACCACCCGGACCCGGGCAAGCCGGAAAACCTCGTCGACCTGATTGCCAAGGTCAAGGAAACCGGGGCCGACCTGGGCCTGGCCTTCGACGGCGACGGTGACCGCGTCGGCGTGGTGACCAACGCCGGCAGCATCGTCTACCCGGACCGCCTGCTGATGCTGTTCGCCCAGGACGTGCTGGCGCGCAACCCGGGCGCCGAGATCATCTTCGACGTCAAGTGCACCCGCCGCCTGACCCCGCTGATCGCCGAATACGGCGGCACCTCGCGGATGTGGAAGACCGGCCACTCGCTGATCAAGAAGAAGATGAAGGAAACCGGCGCCCTGCTCGCCGGCGAGATGAGCGGGCACATTTTCATCAAGGAGCGCTGGTTCGGCTTCGACGACGGCATCTACAGCGCCGCGCGCCTCCTGGAAATCCTCAGCAAGGCACCGGTGGACGCGGAAACCCTGTTCGCCGGCTTCCCGAATGACATTTGCACCCCGGAAATCAACATTGATGTGACCGACGAGGGTAAATTCAGCATCATTGATGCGCTGCAACGCGACGCCGACTGGGGCCAAGCCGACCTGACCACCATCGACGGTGTGCGAGTCGACTACCCCCACGGCTGGGGCCTGGTCCGCGCCTCCAACACCACACCGGTGCTGGTCCTGCGCTTCGAGGCCGACAATGACGCCGAACTGCAGCGAATCAAGGCTATATTCCATGCGCAACTCAAGCGCGTAGCCCCCGACCTGCAACTACCGTTCTGACCGAACCACTTGTTCCAACTGGAGCCCTGCATGACCCTCGATCGCGATGCCGCTACCCATGTCGCCAAGGTACTGTCCGAAGCGCTGCCTTATATCCGACGCTTTGTCGGCAAGACCCTGGTGATCAAGTACGGCGGCAACGCGATGGAGAGCGAGGAGCTGAAGACCGGCTTCGCCCGCGACGTGGTGCTGATGAAGGCCGTTGGTATCAACCCGGTGGTGGTGCACGGTGGCGGCCCGCAGATCGGTGACCTGCTCAAGCGTCTGTCGATCGAAAGCCGCTTCGTCGATGGCATGCGCGTCACCGACGCGGCGACCATGGACGTGGTGGAGATGGTCCTCGGCGGCCAGGTCAACAAGGACATCGTCAACCTGATCAACCGTCATGGCGGCAGCGCCATCGGCCTGACCGGTAAGGATGCCGAGCTGATCCGCGCGAAGAAGCTCACCGTCACCCGCCAGACCCCGGAGATGACCACCCCGGAAATCATCGACATCGGCCACGTCGGCGAAGTCGTGGGGGTCAACACCGACCTGCTGAACATGCTGGTCAAGGGCGACTTCATCCCGGTCATCGCGCCGATCGGCGTCGGTCCCAACGGTGAGTCGTACAACATCAACGCCGACCTGGTCGCCGGCAAGGTCGCCGAAGCGCTGAAGGCCGAGAAGCTGATGCTGCTGACCAACATCGCCGGCCTGATGGACAAGCAGGGCACCGTGCTGACCGGCCTGAGCACCGAGCAGGTCGACGGCCTGATCGCCGACGGCACCATCTACGGCGGCATGCTGCCGAAGATCCGCTGCGCACTGGAAGCGGTCCAGGGTGGCGTGCACAGCTCGCACATCATCGACGGTCGCGTACCGAACGCCGTACTGCTGGAGATCTTCACCGACAGCGGCGTCGGCACCCTGATCACCAACCGCAAGCCGCGTCAGTAAGCTTTCCGGCGGGCAAAGAAAAAGGCGACCACTCGGTCGCCTTTTTCATGTTCGCTGCAATCAGATGCCGTATTGCGCGCGGTAGGCTTCCACCGCCGGCAGGTGCTGCTTGAGCTGCAGGTCGTCGGCGAGGAACTCGAGGACCTGGGTCAGCGAAACGATGCTGACCACCGGAATGCCGAAGTCGCGTTCCACTTCCTGGATCGCCGACAGTTCGCCATTGCCGCGCTCTTCGCGGTTCAGCGCGATCAGCACGCCAGCGGCGCGGGCTTCCTGGGCCTTGATGATCTGCATGACTTCGCGGATCGCGGTGCCGGCGGTGATCACGTCGTCGATGATCAGCACGTCGCCGGCCAGCGGCGCGCCCACCAGGCTACCGCCTTCGCCGTGGTCCTTGGCTTCCTTGCGGTTGAAGCACCAAGGCACGTCGAGCTGGTGTTGCTCGGCCAGTTGCACCGCCGTCGCCGCAGCCAGGGGAATGCCCTTGTAGGCCGGGCCGAAGAGAACGTCGAACGGAATCTTGCTGTCGACGATCGCCGCCGCGTAGCAACGACCGAGCTGGGCCAGGGCCGAACCGCTGTTGAACAGGCCGGCATTGAAGAAATAGGGGCTGGTACGACCCGATTTGAGGGTGAACTCACCGAAGCGCAGAACCCCGCGATCGATGGCAAAACGAATGAAGTCGCGCTGATACGGCTGCATGAGGAGTCCCGGATACCACGGATTTAGCTAATTGAGTACAGCTCGGGTATCATACACGCACGAGATTTTTGGGGCCATTTATGCGGATCATCAGTGTGAACGTGAATGGCATTCAGGCTGCGGTCGAGCGAGGGTTGCTCAGCTGGCTGCAAGCCCAGAATGCCGACGTCATCTGCCTTCAGGATACCCGCGCCTCGGCCTTTGAACTCGATGACCCGGCTTTTCAGCTAGATGGCTACTTCCTTTATGCCTGCGACGCAGAAGTACCCGCCCAAGGCGGCGTGGCACTTTATTCGCGGTTGCAGCCCAAGGCAGTCATCAGCGGCCTGGGCTTCGAGACAGCCGACCGCTACGGACGTTACCTGCAGGCCGACTTCGACAAAGTCAGTATTGCAACCTTGCTCCTGCCTTCCGGGCAGAACGGCGATGAAGACCTGAACCAGAAGTTCAAGTTGATGGACGACTTCGCCAAGTACCTGGACAAGCAGCGGCGCAAGCGCCGTGAATACATCTACTGCGGCTCGCTCTACGTGGCGCAGCAGAAGCTCGACATCAAGAACTGGCGCGACAGCCAGCAGTCGCCGGGCTTCCTCGCCCCGGAACGCGCCTGGATGGACGAGATCATCGGCAACATGGGCTACGTCGACGCCCTGCGTGAAGTCAGCCGTGAAGGCGACCAGTACAGCTGGTGGCCGGACAACGAACAGGCCGAGATGCTCAACCTGGGCTATCGCTTCGACTATCAACTGCTGACACCGGGCCTGCGTCGTTTCGTGCGCAGCGCACGCCTGCCGCGCCAGCCGCGCTTCTCGCAGCACGCGCCGCTGATCGTGGACTACGACTGGACGCTGACGATCTGATCGTCACCCAGCCACGAAAAAGCCGACCCTGGGGTCGGCTTTTTGTTGTCCGCGATTGGCCGATCAGTCGGCCAGCGAAGCCTTCTGCAGCTCGAACAGATCGGCCATGCCTTTCTGCGCAATGGCCAGCATGGCGTTCAGTTCTTCCGGCTGGAACGGCGCGCCTTCGGCGGTGCCCTGGACTTCGATGAAGCCGCCTGCGCTGGTCATGACCACGTTCAGGTCGGTCTCGGCGGCGGAGTCTTCCAGGTAATCCAGGTCGAGTACCGCAGCGCCCTGGTACATGCCCACGGAGACCGCGGCGATCATGTGCTTGAGTGGGTCGCCGCCCTTCAGGCCACCGCGCTTCTTGACCACGCGCAGGGCATCGACCAGGGCGACCATGGCGCCGGTGATCGACGCGGTGCGGGTACCGCCGTCGGCCTGGATCACGTCGCAGTCGACGTACAGGGTGATGTCGCCCAGCTTGCTCATGTCCAGCGCGGCGCGCAGCGAGCGGCCGATCAGGCGCTGGATTTCCAGGGTGCGGCCGCCCTGCTTGCCACGGCTGGCTTCGCGCTGGTTACGCTCGCCGGTCGAGCGCGGCAGCATGCCGTATTCGGCGGTCAGCCAACCCTGGCCCTGCCCCTTGAGGAAGCGTGGGACGCCGTTCTCGACGCTGACCGTGCAGACGACCTTGGTGTCGCCGAACTCGACCAGTACCGACCCTTCGGCGTGCTTGGTGTAGTTGCGGGTGATGCGGATCGAGCGAAGCTGATCGGCGGCGCGACCACTTGGACGTTTCATCTGGGAGTACCTGTACTGGGGGTTCGAATCTGCCGAGCATTATAGAGCGCAAGGCGTGGGCTGGCCCAGCCTCCTGCGGGAGCGGTTTCATCCGCGATCGGGCGCGAAGCGGCCGTAAACCCTGTATCCCGGGTATTTCAGGCAGATCGGGGGCCCAGGGTTTACGGCGGCTGCGCCGCCGATCGCGGATGAATCCGCTCCTGCACCAACCGCATCGGCCATTCATCGGTCGGGAATCGGCCACGCCTCCAACGACGGTTTGTAACATCAGTGGATGGGACCCGGCAGCGCACTGCGCTACAATCCTGCGCCTTTGCAGCCTGTCGGCTTTCCCCTTCATCTATCTGCGAGGTACTTCCCATGGTGCACAGCATGACCGCCTTCGCTCGTGTCGAACGAGCCGGGACCCAAGGCACCCTCATATGGGAATTGCGCTCGGTCAACCATCGCTACCTCGAACCGCACCTGCGCCTGCCGGAAGCCTTCCGCGACCTCGAAGGCGCCGTACGCGAGGCGCTGCGCCAGGGACTGTCGCGCGGCAAGGTCGAGTGCACGCTGCGCTTCACCGAGGAAAACGCCAGCAAGTCGCTGCAGGTTGACCAGGAGCGCGCCCGCCAGCTGGTGGAGGCCGCCGAGACCGTGGCCAGCCTGATCAAGAACCCGGCACCGCTGAACCCGCTGGCCGTGCTCTCCTGGCCCGGCGTGCTGGTCGCCGATGCCAGCGACCCGCAGGCCCTGAATCAGGAAGCCCTGGGCCTGTTCGAGAACGCCCTGGCCGAACTGAAGAACGGCCGCAACCGCGAAGGCGCCGAGCTGGCCCGGCTGATCAACGAGCGCCTGGACAGCATGAGCCAGGAAGTCACCACCCTGCGCGCCCTGGTCCCGCAGATGCTCGCCACGCAGCGGCAGAAGATCCTCGACCGCTTCACCGACATGCAGGCCGAACTCGATCCGCAGCGCCTGGAACAGGAAATGGTCCTGCTGGCGCAGAAGAGCGATGTCGCCGAAGAGCTCGACCGCCTCAGCACCCACGTCACCGAAGTGCGCCGCGTGCTCAAGTCTGGCGGTGCGGCGGGCCGGCGCCTGGACTTCCTGATGCAGGAGCTCAATCGCGAAGCCAACACCCTGGGCTCCAAAGCCTTCGACCCACGCAGCACGCAATCGGCGGTGAACCTCAAGGTCCTGATCGAGCAGATGCGTGAACAAGTACAGAACATCGAGTAAGGCCACCCCATCATGAAACACAGCAGCGGCACCCTGTTCATCATTTCCGCGCCGTCCGGCGCCGGCAAGACCAGCCTGGTCAAGGCCCTCACCGACGACCTGAACCACATCCGCGTGTCGGTCTCGCACACCACCCGCGCCATGCGTCCGGGCGAACACGACGGGGTCAACTACCACTTCGTCGATCGCGCCGAGTTCGATCGCATGAACGCCCAGGGCGACTTCCTCGAACAGGCCGAAGTGTTCGGCAACTGCTACGGCACCTCGCGCCGGGCGCTGCAACAGACCCTCGACCAGGGCCACGACCTGATCCTGGAAATCGACTGGCAGGGCGCGCAGCAGGTGCGCACGCTGATGCCGGGCACCCGCTCGATCTTCATCCTGCCGCCGAGCCAGCAGGCCCTGCGCCAGCGCCTGACCAACCGCGGCCAGGACAGCGACGAGATCATCGAAGGACGGATGCGCGAAGCGGTCAGCGAGATGGAGCACTACGACGAGTACGAGTACGTCATCATCAACGACGACTTCGCGACCGCGCTGGAAGACCTGAAAGCGGTGTTCCGCGCCAACCGCCTGCAGCGCGACGGTCAGCAGCAGCGCCACGGCGAGCTGCTCAAGCAACTGCTGGCTTGAACCCTCGCCGTCCGGGCCGCCCTAGCGGCGGCTCGGGAGGGTGGCATGACGACGCAACGTCATGCCGAGGAAGAACGCCGGCGCGCGCAGACGCGACAGCAGCATCAGGACGATGCCCAGCAGCAGAATGATCATCGCGATCACGAACACCAGCCCCAAGCCACCCACATGCGAGCCGCTGCCGAATTCCGGCGAAGCGCTGTCGATGGCCGTCTGCACGAAGATCACCGAGAGAATCGCGCCACCCAGCAACGGGCACAGGCCGCGCATCAGGAAGTGACGCAGGCTGTCGAACAGGCTGTGGCGGAAGTACCAGACGCAGGCGAAGGCGGTCAGCGAGTAGTAGAAGCAGATCATCATGCCCAGGGCAGTGATGGTGTCGGCCAGCACGTTTTCGCTGAGGGTGCGCATGGTCACGTAGAACACGCCCGCGGCGACGCCGGCGCAGATGGTGGCGTAGCGCGGGGTCTGCGAACGCGGGCAGATGCTGGCGAAGCGCTCCGGCACCGCGCCGTAGTAACCCATCGCCAGCAAGGTGCGCGCCGGCGAGACGAAGGTCGATTGCAGCGACGCGGCGGTACTGGCCAGCACGGCGATGGACATCAGGATCGCCAGCGGCCCCATCACCGGACCGGCGAGGTGGGCGAAGACGTTTTCCTGGATGCGCGGATTGCCCAGGCCCAGGCCCTCGTCGCTGATTCCGGCGAACTGCAGGGTGGCGATGGCCGTCACCAGGTACAGGCCGAGAATCAGCAGCACGGTCAGGGTCGCGGCGCGGCCGGGGACTTCATCGCTGCCCACCGACTCCTCGCTCATGGTCAGGCACACGTCCCAGCCCCAGAAGATGAAGATCGACAACGACAGGCCGGCGGTGAAGGCCGAGAACGACTCGACGCCGAACGGGTTGAACCAGCTGATATCGAAGTTCATCGGCGGCGTCTCCGAGGACCCGCCGAATGCCGCGATGGCGAAGCCCACCAGCACCAGCAACTGCAGGGCCACCAGGCCGTACTGCACGGTCATGGTGGTGCCGATGCCGCGACAGCAGATCCACACCGCCATGGCGATGAACACGCAGCAGGTGACCACGTTGATCAGCAGGTTGTCGCTGAGCGCAGCCACCTCGTGGCTGCCAATGAGTTGCCCGAGGAACAGATAGAAGAAGTCCACCGCCACGCCAGCCAGGTTGGACAGCACGATGGTGGTCGCAGTGACCAGGCCCCAGCCGCCGATCCAGCCGATCATCGGCCCGAAGGCACGCGCCGACCAGGTGAAGGAGGTGCCGCTGTCCGGCTCCGCCGCGTTCAGCTCGCGATAGCCCAGGGCTACCAGGAGCATCGGCAGGAAGCCGACGATGAACACCGCCGGCAGATGTTCGCCGACTTCCCGAACCGTCGGCCCCAGTGCACCGGTAAGGGTGTACACCGGGGCGATGGTGGAAATGCCGAGCACGATACTGGCGAGCAGTCCGAGGCGGCCCTTGGCCAACCCCTTGGATGCCTTGCGAGCCAGCCCCGCCGTACTCGAGGACAGGCTTGCTTCGAATTCGCTCATGAGTAGATGTCGCCGCTATTGGTATTGTTTTTCAGGGCATCCATGGATGCCCGCACTCAATGAAACTGCCGGTTCGGCCTTGCCGGAAGTGTCCTCCCGACGGCCTTACAGGATCGCCTCGCGGTAGCGCTGGCCACCGGCGTAGGCATGACAGGCTGCACGGAACGCCTGGAACAGACGCAACGAAACCGGGTTGTCGGCGTAACGCCACTCCGGATGCCATTGCACCCCAAGCACGAAGCCGGGTGCGTCCTCCATGGAAACTGCTTCGATCAGCCCGTCCGGCGCCAGGGCCTCGACCCGCAGCCCGTCGGCCAGGCGATCGATGCCCTGGCCGTGCAGCGAGTTGACCATGAAGCTGCGCGGCAGACCCAGTCGCTGGAATTGCCCATCGGGCTCGACCGTGACCAGGTGACGCGGGCTGTATTGTTCTTCCAGCGGGACGTTGTGCGGCTCGCGGTGGTCGAGGTAGCCGGGCAGCTCGTGAACGCGCTGGTGCAGGGTGCCACCCAAGGCCACGTTGAGCTCCTGGAACCCCCGGCAGATGCACAGCACCGGCACGCCGGCGGCGATGGCCGCGCGCAGCAGCGGCAGCGTCAGACGGTCACGCTGGACATCGTGACGGGTGCCTTCCGCGCTGGGGGCGCCATTGTAATGATGCGGTTCGACATTTGAAGGCGAACCGGTAAAAAGAATGCCGTCGAGGCGCTCCAGCAGACGCTGCGGGTCCGCCGCCTCGTCACGCGCCGGCAGGATCAGCGGCACGCCGGCGAACGCGGCGGCCTCGACGTATTTGTCGCCCACGGTATGGGAGGGGGTGTTGCCGAGCATCTGGCGGCACGCGGTGACGCCGATCAAAGGGGTTTTGCCCGGGGCTTGTTTCATCGATCCAGCCTCTTCACGGAAAAACACATGACTCACGGATTTGGCGCCCCCGTAGGAGCTGGCTTGCCTGCGAAGGACCGCAAAGCGGTCCTTCGCAGGCAAGCCAGCTCCTACGGGGGCGCGTCGCTTAGTTGAGCTTGATCCAGGTCGCCTTGAGCTCGGTGTACTTGTCGAAGGCGTGCAGCGACTTGTCGCGGCCGTTGCCCGACTGTTTGAAGCCACCGAACGGCGCGGTCATGTCACCGCCGTCGTACTGGTTGATCCACACGCTGCCGGCACGCAGGGCCCGAGCACTGCGGTGGGCCCTGGAGAGGTCCGCGGTCCATACCGCCGCGGCCAGGCCGAACGGCGAGTCGTTGGCGATGGCGATGGCTTCCTCGGCGCTGTCGAAGGTGATCACCGAGAGCACCGGGCCGAAGATTTCCTCACGGGCAATGCGCATGGCATTGGTCACGCCGTCGAAGATCGCCGGCTCGACATAGACGCCGCAGGTCTCTTCCAGCACCCGGCGCCCGCCGCTGACCAGCGCAGCGCCATCGGCCTTGCCGGCCTCGATGTAGCCGAGCACGGTGTCCAACTGGGTGGTGTCGACCAGGGCGCCGACGCGGGTCCCGGGATCCAGGGCATGACCGGGCTTCCAGGCCTGCAGGGCCTCCACCACCAGCGGCAGGAACTGGTCCTTGATCGAACGCTCCACCAGCAGGCGCGAGCCAGCGATGCACACTTCGCCCTGGTTGAAGGCGATGGCGGCCGCCGCAGCTTCGGCGGCGGCCTGCAGATCCGGGGCATCGGCGAAGACGATGTTCGGGCTCTTGCCACCGGCCTCCAGCCACACGCGCTTCATGTTCGACTCGCCGGCATAGACCATCAGCTGCTTGGCGATGCGGGTCGAGCCGGTGAACACCAGGGTATCGACATCCATGTGCAGGGCCAGGGCCTTGCCCACGGTGTGGCCGTAGCCCGGCAGCACGTTGAACACGCCCGCCGGGATGCCGGCTTCGAGCGCCAGCTGGGCGACGCGGATTGCAGTCAGCGGGGACTTTTCCGACGGTTTGAGAATCACCGAGTTGCCGGTGGCCAGCGCCGGACCGAGTTTCCAGCAGGCCATCATCAGCGGGAAGTTCCACGGCACGATGGCCGCAACCACGCCGATCGGCTCGCGGGTCACCAGGCCGAGCTGGTCGTGCGGGGTCGGGGCCACTTCGTCGTAGACCTTGTCGATCGCCTCGGCGGACCAGCGGATCGAGTTCGCCGCCGCCGGGATATCGATGCTCAGGGCGTCGGCGATCGGCTTGCCCATGTCGAGGGTTTCCAGCAGCGCCAGCTCGTTGGCGTTGGCCAGCAGCAGATCGGCGAAGGCGATCAGCACGCGCTTGCGCTGCGCCGGGGCCTGGTTGGCCCAGACGCCGCTGTCGAAACTGCGCCGTGCCGCGGCCACGGCCAGCTCGGCATCGGCGCTGTCGCAACTGGCGATGGCGGCCAGGGCGCGACCATCCACCGGGCTGGTGCAGTCGAAGGTGGTGCCGCACACGCTGTCGCGGTACTCACCGTCGATGAAGGCGCGGCCTTCGATATGCAGACCCTGGTAGAGGGTTTCCCATTGTTCGCGAGACGGAATTGTCATTGTTCTTCTCCGGGCATCAGACCGTATGCAGGTACCAGTTGTATTCGAGGTCGGAAATCGACACCTCGAACTCCGCCAGTTCGCTTTCCTTGCAGGCGACGAAAATATCGATGTAGTCGGGGCTGATGTACTGGTTCAGCACTTCGCTGTCGTCCAGCTCGCGCAGCGCGTCGCGCAGGTTGTTCGGCAGGCTCTGTTCCAACTGCTCGTAGGAATTGCCCTCGATTGGCGCGCCCGGCTCGATCTTGTTGGTCAGACCGTGGTGAATACCGGCGAGGATCGCCGCCATCATCAGGTAGGGGTTGGCGTCGGCGCCGGCCACGCGGTGCTCGATGCGCACCGAGTCGCTACTGCCGGTCGGCACGCGGACCGCTACGGTGCGGTTGTCCAGGCCCCAGCTCGGTGCATTGGGCACGTAGAACTGCGCGCCGAAGCGGCGGTAGGAGTTGATGTTCGGGCAGAGGAAGGCCATCGACGCCGGCATGGTTTCCAGCACACCACCGATGGCGTGGCGCAGGGGGTCGCTCTGCTCGGGATCGTCGCTGCTGAAGATGTTCTTGCCGGTGGCCTTGTCCAGCAGCGAAATGTGTACGTGCAGGCCGTTGCCAGCCTGGCCCGGATAGGGCTTGGCCATGAAGGTGGAGTCCATTTCATGGTCGTAGGCGATGTTCTTGATCACCCGCTTGAGCAGCAGGGCGTAGTCGCAGGCCTTCAGCGGGTCGGCGACATGATGCATGTTCACTTCGAACTGCGCCGGGGCGCTTTCCTTGACGATGGCGTCGGCCGGGATGCCCTGCTCCTTGGCTGCTTCGAGCATGTCCTGGAGGCAATCGACGTACTCGTCGAGATCGTCGATCAGGTAGACCTGGGTCGACTGCGGGCGCTTGCCGGAAATCGGCGAACGCGGCGGCTGCGGGCGACCGTTGAGGTTGTCCTGATCGATCAGGTAGAACTCCAGCTCGAACGCGGCGCAGATGGTCAAGCCCAGGTCGTCGAACTTGCTCACCACCTGGCGCAGCACTTCCCGCGGGTCGGCGAAGAACGGCGTGCCGTCCAGCTCGTGCATGGTCATCAGCAATTGCGCGGTGGGGCGCTTCTGCCACGGTTCGAAGCTGAGCGTGCCGGGAATCGGATGGCAGATGCGGTCGGCGTCGCCGATATCCAGGCCCAGACCGGTGCTTTCCACGGTCGAACCATTGATATCCAGGGCGAACAGCGACGCGGGCAGATTGATGCCCTTTTCGTAGACCTTGACCAGGCTCGCCCGCTCGATGCGCTTGCCGCGCACCACTCCGTTCATGTCGGCGATCAGCAGATCGACGAACTGCACCTCTGGGTGGGCCTTGAGAAATTCGCCCATTTCGTCAACGGGGATGGCGCACGGGGAGACCGACGTCATGGCTTAGGCATCCTTTGGAATTTTTATTGGGGCAGCAATGTAGGGAGGTAACGCGGGTAATCGGGGCGGCGATGGCTGGTCTTGTTCTCGGTAGTCCATCGGGGGAACGACTGGCGCGGGGCTGTTCGCACGCACGTGCCAGGTTCTGGCGCATCAAGCCTTGCTAGACGGCCACCGCTGCACTATAGAATGGCCTCAACGCAACAGACATTGGCGTTTTGGCAAGCTAAGAGTGCACCGATGCAATATCAGATCAGCCATGCCGACCTCTCCCTGGTTCTCGCCCTGGTTCGCGGTCGCTCCCTGGCAAAAGCGGCGGAACTGCTCAAGGTCGACGTATCCACGGTTTTCCGTTCGATCCGGCGGATGGAGGCGGCGCTCGGCACGGCCTTGTTCGTGAAGAGCCGCAAAGGCTATATCCCCACCGGCACGGCCCAGGCCCTGGCCGAACAGGCCGAACGCGCCGAACAGGCACTGGATGCGGCCCGCGTGGCGCTGGCCCACGGCGAACAGGTGGTCAGCGGCACGGTACGCCTGACCTGCACCGACGCCGTGCTGCACAGTCTGCTGCTGCCAGCGCTGGCCGAGTTCATGCCGACCTATCCGGCGCTGACCCTGGAGCTGGCGACCTCCAACACCTTCGCCAACCTCAGCCGCCGCGACGCCGACCTGGCCCTGCGCCTGACCAACGCACCGCCGGAGCATCTTGTGGGACGCTGCCTGGGTTCGGCGTCCTATGTCGTCTGCGGTCGCGAGGAGTTTCGCGCACGATTGAACGAATCGCCGTCCAGCGTGCCGTGGATCGCCCCGGACGATTCCATGCAGGACCACCCCACCGTGGTCTGGCGCAGCGAGAAGTTTCCCGGGGTGCTGCCGCGCTACCGTTGCAGCGGCATCGCCTCCATTGCCCAGCTGGTGAGTGCCGGCCTCGGCGTGGCGGCGCTGCCGGACTACATGGCGCACACCCTGCCCGGGGTCGAACAGTTGAGCGATGCTCTGCCTGGCTGCGATACCCAGTTGTGGCTGCTGACCCGCCCGGATTGCCGGGCCCTGCGCTCGGTGCAGGCGCTGTTCGACGAGCTGACGCCGCGCCTGCGCAACGCCCTTATCTGAGCGATAGACGAAGACTATTGAAATAGACGCTTACAACTAGGTATCGTCGGCATATTCAGGGCTCGAAGCCGAAATCAGCGCTTCCCTAAAGGCTGGTGATTTTTTAAACTATCGAGTCCGCTCGCCCATTTGGGCAGTACACCGCATTTGCTACTTGAGGAACACCATGGCCCGCGTAACCGTTGAAGACTGCCTGGAACACGTTGATAACCGCTTTGAGCTGGTCATGCTGTCCACCAAGCGTGCCCGTCAACTGGCTACCGGCGGCAAAGAGCCAAAAGTGGCCTGGGAAAACGACAAGCCTACCGTTGTGGCACTGCGCGAAATCGCCGAAGGCTATATCACCCCCGAGTTCATCGCCGCAGAAGAGATCGTCACTGAAGACCCTGTCTTCACGGCGTTCGAGGACGAGGCCAACGAGGCCGTCTAAGTCCATGCCTGGTCGACGTTGTACGGCGCGGGTCACTTATCCTCGGCAGGAGGTCGAATCTTGCCGAGCATAGATGCCCTCGCCGATCGTCTGTCGACCTATCTGGGCCCCGACCAGGTCAACCTGGTCCGCCGCGCCTATTTCTACGCCGAACAAGCCCACGACGGCCAGCGCCGCCGCAGCGGCGAGGCGTACGTCACGCATCCGCTGGCCGTCGCCAGCATCCTCGCCGACATGCACATGGACCATCAGAGCCTGATGGCGGCCATGCTGCACGACGTGATCGAAGACACCGGCATCGCCAAGGAAGCCCTCAGTTCGCAGTTTGGCGAGACCGTCGCCGAACTGGTCGATGGCGTCAGCAAGCTGACCCAGATGAACTTCGAGACCAAGGCCGAGGCCCAGGCGGAAAACTTCCAGAAGATGGCCATGGCCATGGCCCGCGATATCCGCGTGATCCTGGTCAAGCTGGCTGACCGCCTGCACAACATGCGTACCCTCGAGGTGCTGTCCGGCGAAAAACGCCGCCGCATCGCCAAGGAAACCCTGGAAATCTACGCGCCCATCGCCAACCGCCTGGGCATGCACAGCGTGCGCGTCGAGTTCGAGGACCTGGGCTTCAAGGCGATGTACCCGATGCGTTCCGCGCGCATCTACCAGGCCGTCAAGCGCGCCCGCGGCAACCGCAAGGAAATCGTCAACAAGATCGAGGAATCGCTGAGCCACTGCCTGGCCGTGGACGGCATCGAAGGCGAGGTCAGCGGTCGACAGAAGCACATCTATGGCATCTACAAGAAGATGCGCGGCAAGCGCCGCGCCTTCAACGAGATCATGGATGTCTACGCCTTCCGCATCATCGTCGACAAGGTCGACACCTGCTACCGCGTGCTCGGCGCCGTGCACAACCTGTACAAGCCGCTGCCCGGGCGCTTCAAGGACTACATCGCGATTCCCAAGGCCAACGGCTACCAGTCGTTGCACACCACGCTGTTCGGCATGCATGGCGTGCCCATCGAGATCCAGATCCGCACCCGCGAGATGGAAGAGATGGCCAACAACGGCATCGCCGCGCACTGGCTGTACAAGTCCAGCGACGACGAGAAGCCCAAGGGCACCCACGCCCGCGCGCGGCAGTGGGTCAAGGGCGTGCTGGAACTGCAGCAACGTGCAGGCAACTCCCTCGAATTCATCGAAAGCGTGAAGATCGACCTGTTCCCGGACGAGGTCTACGTGTTCACGCCCAAGGGCCGCATCATGGAGCTGCCGAAGGGCTCCACGGCGGTCGACTTCGCCTACGCGGTGCACACCGACGTCGGCAACAGCTGCATCGCCTGCCGCATCAACCGCCGCCTGGCGCCGCTGTCCGAGCCGCTGCAAAGCGGCTCCACCGTCGAGATCGTCAGCGCGCCGGGCGCCCGGCCGAACCCGGCCTGGCTCAACTTCGTGGTCACCGGCAAGGCCCGCACCCATATCCGCCACGCCCTCAAGCTGCAGCGGCGCTCCGAGTCGATCAACCTCGGCGAACGCCTGCTCAACAAGGTGCTCAATGGCTTCGACAGCGCCCTCGACAAGATCCCGCCGGAGCGCATCCAGGCCATGCTCGGCGAGTACCGCCTGGAGCTGATCGAAGATCTGCTGGAAGACATCGGCCTGGGCAACCGCATGGCCTACGTCGTCGCCCGCCGCCTGCTGTCCACCGAGGGCGAGCAGTTGCCGAACCCGGAAGGCCCGCTGGCGATCCGCGGTACCGAGGGCCTGGTGCTGAGCTACGCCAAGTGCTGCACGCCGATCCCGGGCGACCCGATCGTCGGCCACCTCTCGGCTGGCAAGGGCATGGTGGTGCACCTGGAGAGCTGCCGGAACATCAGCGAAATTCGCCACAACCCGGAAAAATGCATCCAGCTGTCCTGGGCCAAGGACGTCACCGGCGAGTTCAACGTCGAACTGCGCGTCGAGCTGGAACACCAGCGCGGCCTGATCGCCCTGCTCGCCAGCAGCGTCAACGCCGCCGACGGCAACATCGAGAAAATCAGCATGGATGAGCGCGATGGCCGCATCAGCGTCGTCCAGTTGGTGGTCAGCGTGCACGACCGCGTGCACCTGGCCCGCGTGATCAAGAAACTGCGTGCGCTGACGGGCGTCATCCGCATCACCCGCATGCGCGCGTAGCCCTTCCCTTGCAAGGAGTCACCATGACCAAGACCGTCATCAACAGCGACAAGGCACCTGCCGCCATCGGCACCTATTCCCAGGCGATCAAGGCCGGCAACACTGTCTACATGTCGGGCCAGATCCCTCTCGACCCGAAAACCATGGAACTGGTCGAAGGCTTCGAGGCCCAGACCGTCCAGGTGTTCGAGAACCTGAAGGCCGTGGCCGAAGCCGCTGGCGGTTCGTTCAAGGACATCGTCAAGCTGAACATCTTCCTGACCGACCTGAGCCACTTCGCCAAGGTCAACGAAGTCATGGGCCGCTACTTCGAGCAGCCTTACCCGGCGCGCGCAGCCATTGGCGTTGCCGCCCTGCCACGCGGCTCGCAGGTCGAGATGGACGCGATCCTGGTTCTCGAGTGATACCCCCGCGGCGAACCGGCCGGTTCGCCGCACCTTTTTCCTGAAGGACCCCGTCATGCGCCACGCGCTTGCCCTTTCGCTGGTCGCCACACTGCTGGGCGGCTGTGCCAGCCACAAACCCGAAGACTACAACGGCATCTGGATCAACCAGGCCGCGATCGACGCCGCCGCCAAAGGCACCGGCCTGCGCTACGCACTGGAGCGCAACGGTCCGAACTTCGAGTGGAAGGTCAATGTCGCCGCCGGCCAGGCCAGCTACAGCAATGGCTTCGAGCTGGTCGAAGGTCGCCTGAAAGCGGTCGACGACAACCACTGGCAAGTGGAGCTGGACGGCGATCAGGTGGAAAACCTCGAGCTGGACGGCAAGGACCTGGTCCAGGCGACCAGCGACTGGGCGCCGGAACAGCATTTCCAGCGCAGCACCGAGGTGATCGATCCCGATGTGCCACCGGGCGCCACCTTTGAAAAGGCCCTCTACGGTGCCTACATGAAGGGCGACTGGCGCGTCCTCGAAGGTCCGGGCCAGGGTGGCACCGTGCGCTTTCGCGACAACGGCAGCCTCGACGGCCTGCCCAACCTCGACCGCTATGCCCTGTGCCTGGCCGGCGACTGCGCGACCATGACCGGCAAGTACGACAGCCTCTGGCTGGAGCGCAACCAGCAGGGCAACCCGTGGATCTTCAAGCGCGACGGCAAGCAGCTGGAAATCTTCCAGGCCATCAATGACGCCCAGCCCGACGAAATGCCGGAGCTTCGCCCCGGCCCGCGGCGCTGGTTGCTGGAGCGTAAATAGGTTTCCGTATCGGGGCTGCTTTATGCAGCCCCGATTGTTTCAACCGCGACCTTCGAGAATCGCCGCATAGCCCTCGCGATAACTGGGATAGGCCGGAACCCAACCCAACGCCCGGGCCCGGGCGTTGCTGCAGCGCTTGCTGCCGGTCCGCCGCACCTGCTGTTGCTCCGACCACTCGGTAACGCCCATGTATTCGCGCAGCCAGGCGACCACTTCGGCCAGTGGCGCCGGCGCGTCGTCCACACCAATGTAACAGTCGTCCAGCGCCGTTCCGGCCTGATCGGCACGCAGCAGAAAGGCCAGCAGGCCGGCCGCGTCCTCGGCATGGATACGGTTGCCGTATAGCGGCGGCTCCTCGACCACCCGATACCCCTGGCGCACCTGGCTCAGCAGCCACTCGCGGCCCGGTCCGTAGATCCCGGTGAGCCGCACCACGCTGGCCGGGATGCCGCTGTCCAAGGCCAGACGCTCCGCCTCCAGCATCACGCGCCCGGAATACGCCTGCGGCGCGGTTTCCGCGGTTTCGTCGATCCACTCGCCGCCCTGCTGGGCATAGACGCTGCTGCTGGAGACGAACAGCAGGCGACGCGGCGCCTGGCCGCGCTCGGCCAGCCAGGCCAGGACATTGCGCAAGCCTTCGACATAGGCCGAACGGTAGCCGGGCTCGTCATGCTGGTTCGCGGCCACGCAATAGACCAGGTAGTCCGGGCTCTGCGCCGGCCAGGCCGCGGGTACCTGGTGCTGCTCAAGGTCGGCGGCGATGGCCGTGACACCTTCCGGCAGTGCGCCGACATTGCGCCGCAACCCGCTGACCGACCATCCGCCCGCCAGCATTTGCCGGGCCAGACGACCACCTACATCGCCACAGCCGACGATCAGAACCGAAGGGATAGACATGATGAAACTCCCGTGACAATTGCCCCGCACTATCCGGGCAAAATCGATAGGCGGCTAGCGACCGCGGTAAAAAAAGCTACTTTATTACTTCTGCTAACAAGAATTACTTGCAATAATGGCCACCCTTTTTTTGTTCTCGGCCTGTTTCGAGGCCTTGAAGACCATCCACCCCTTCTTCTTCATCAGGTCCGGCCAGCATGACACGCATCCAACCTTCCGCTTCGCCAACCACGTCGCGCGCCCTGCGCGCCACCGCCGCGCTGATGTTCAGCCTGATGCTGACGCCAGTCGCCATGGCGGACGAGCCGACCGCAGCTCCGGCAGCTCCGGCCGCCGCCGTTGCGCCAGCTACCCCGGCGGCGGAAGGTACCGCTCCGGTCGCCGCGGGCGCCGAGCAGGCTGCGGCTGCCCCGGTCGCTCCGGTGGAAGGCGCGGCTGACCAGCCGTTGAATGCGGACGGCGAGCCACTGGCCGAAGACACCACCCTGGGCATGGGTCACGACCTGTCGCCATGGGGCATGTACCAGAACGCCGATGTGGTGGTCAAAGCGGTCATGATCGGCCTGGCCATCGCCTCGATCATCACCTGGACCATCTGGATCGCCAAGGGCTTCGAGCTGCTGGGTGCCAAGCGCCGCCTGCGCCGCGAAATCGCCGCCCTGAAGAAGGCCACCACCCTCAAGGACGCCGCCGAGAGCACCGACAAGCCAGGTACCCTGGCCCATGTCCTGGTGCATGACGCCCTGGAAGAAATGCACCTGTCGGCCAACGCCCGCGAGAAAGAAGGCATCAAGGAACGTGTCGCCTTCCGCCTGGAGCGCCTGGTCGCCGCCAGCGGTCGCAACATGTCCAGCGGCACCGGCGTTCTCGCCACCATCGGTTCCACCGCACCGTTCGTCGGTCTGTTCGGTACCGTGTGGGGCATCATGAACAGCTTCATCGGCATCGCCAAAACCCAGACCACCAACCTCGCCGTGGTCGCCCCCGGTATCGCCGAAGCCCTGCTGGCCACCGCCCTGGGCCTGGTCGCGGCAATCCCGGCCGTGGTCATCTACAACGTCTTCGCCCGCTCCATCGCCGGCTACAAGGCACAGGTCTCCGACGCTTCGGCGCAGGTCCTGCTGCTGGTCAGCCGTGACCTGGACCACCAGCCGGGCGAGCGTGCCGCCCAGCCGCACATGGTGAAAGTGGGGTAAGCCATGGGCCTGCATCTTAACGAGGGTGGCGACGATCTCGCCGAAAACCACGAAATCAACGTAACGCCCTTCATCGACGTGATGCTGGTGCTGTTGATCATCTTCATGGTGGCTGCGCCACTGGCAACGGTGGACATCAAGGTCGACCTGCCCGCCTCGACCGCGAAGCCCGCGCCGAGGCCGGAAAAGCCGGTGTTCCTCAGCGTCAAGGCCGACCAGAAGCTGTACCTGGGTGAAGACCTGGTGCAGCAGCACGACCAGCTGGGCGCGATGCTGGACGCCAAGACCAAGGGCGACAAGGAAACCACGATCTTCTTCCAGGCCGACAAGGGCGTGGACTACGGCGATCTGATGGACGTCATGAACATTCTGCGCGCCGCCGGCTATCTCAAGGTCGGCCTGGTCGGGCTCGAGACGGCAGCGAAGAAATGATCGAGACCCGGTACAAGCTGGGGCGTTACGGCGGTAGCCTGTTACTCGTACTGGCAGTGCATGCCATTGCCATCGTGCTGACCCTGAACTGGTCGACACCACAGGCTATCGAATTGCCGCCCGCGGCCATGATGATCGAGATGGCTCCGATGCCGGAACCGGCGCCGCCGCCACCGCCCAAGGTGGTGACACCGCCGCAGCCGCCCGCACCGGTGGAAGAACCGCCGCTGCCGAAGCTGGTCGAGGCACCGAAGCCGAAAATCGCCATTCCGAAACCTGCCAAGCCGAAGGCCAAGCCACAGCCGCCCAAGCCCGAGCAGAAGGAAGAGCCGAAGGAGAAACCGGTCGAGCAGGAAGTCGCCGACACGCCGCCGAGTACCGCACCCGCGCAGAAATCGGCAGCCCCGGCACCGAGCATCGCGACCAACAGCAACGCCCTGCCGACCTGGCAAAGCGACCTGCTGCGTCACCTGGGCAAGTTCAAACGCTACCCGGAAGACGCCCGCCGGCGTGGCCTGCAAGGTATCAACCGCCTGCGTTTCGTGGTCGATGCCGAAGGCAAGGTCCTCTCCTACTCGCTGGCCGGTGGCTCGGGCAGCGCCGCACTGGACCGCGCGACCCTGGAGATGATCCGCAAGGCACAGCCGGTTCCGCCGCCACCGAAGGAGCTGTTGAACAACGGCAGCATCGAAGTGGTTGCACCGTTCGTCTACTCGCTGGACAAACGCTAAGCCTCGATGAAAAGCCGGCCGCCCACGCGGCCGGCTTTTTATTGAGCGTAATCGTCGTTTCTGTCGCACCGATGCAAGTCTGATAAGGTGCGTCTATCGGTTGCAGCCGCTATGCTGGGGCCGCTACTTCATGGACGCACCTTATGACCCTCACAGAATTGCGCTACATCGTCACTCTTGCTCAGGAGCAGCACTTCGGCCATGCCGCCGAGCGCTGTCACGTCAGTCAGCCGACCCTGTCGGTGGGCGTGAAGAAGCTGGAGGACGAACTGGGCGTGCTGATCTTCGAGCGCAGCAAGAGCGCGGTGCGCCTGACGCCGGTGGGCGAAAGCATCGTCGCCCAGGCGCAGAAAGTCCTCGAACAGGCCCAGGGCATTCGCGAGCTGGCCCAGGCCGGCAAGAACCAGCTGACCGCACCGCTCAAGGTCGGCGCGATCTACACCGTCGGTCCGTACCTGTTCCCGCACCTGATTCCGCAACTGCACCGGGTCGCTCCGCAGATGCCGCTGTACATCGAGGAGAACTTCACCCACGTCCTGCGCGACAAGCTGCGCAATGGTGAACTCGACGCGGTGATCATCGCCTTGCCGTTCAACGAGGCCGACGTCCTGACCCTGCCGCTCTACGACGAGCCGTTCTACGTGCTGATGCCCAGCGGCCACCCGTGGACCCAGCAGAAGACCATCGACGCCGGCCTGCTCAACGACAAGAGCCTGCTGCTGCTCGGTGAGGGCCACTGCTTCCGCGACCAGGTCCTGGAGGCATGCCCGACCCTGAACAAGGGCAGCGAGGGCGCCAGGCACACCACCGTCGAATCCAGCTCGCTGGAAACCATCCGCCATATGGTCGCCTCCGGCCTGGGCGTGTCGATCCTGCCGCTGTCGGCGGTGCATAGCCATCATTACGCCCCCGGGGTGATCGAAGTGCGTCCACTGAGCCAGCCGGCCCCCTACCGCACCGTCGCCATCGCCTGGCGCGCCAGCTTCCCGCGGCCCAAGGCCATCGAGATCCTCGCCGATTCGATCCGTCTGTGCTCCGTGGCCAAGCCACCGGCGGACGAGTAGGTTGTCGTCATGACCGAGTTGTCCCGGGTGTCGGTCACGGCACTGAAAGGCGTTGGCGATGCCCTGGCCGAGAAACTGGCCAAGGTCGGTCTGGAGAACCTCCAGGACGTGCTGTTCCACCTGCCGCTGCGTTACCAGGACCGCACCCGCGTGGTGCCCATCGGCGCCTTGCGCCCGGGCCAGGATGCGGTGATCGAAGGCGTGGTCAGTGGCGCCGACGTGGTCATGGGCAAGCGCCGCAGCCTGGTGGTGCGCCTGGGGGACGGCAGCGGTGTGCTCAGCCTGCGTTTCTATCACTTCAGCATGGCGCAGAAGGACGCGCTCAAGCGCGGTACCCACGTGCGCTGCTATGGCGAAGCCCGTCCCGGGGCCTCCGGCCTGGAGATCTACCATCCGGAATACCGCACCCTGAACGGCAACGAGCCACCGCCACCGGTGGACCAGACGCTGACCCCGATCTACCCGACCACCGAAGGCCTGACCCAACAACGCCTGCGCCAGCTCTGCCAGCAGAGCCTGGCGCTGCTCGGCCCGCGCAGCCTGCCCGACTGGCTGCCGGAGGAACTGGCCCGCGATTACCAGCTGGGGCCGCTGGACGAAGCGATTCGCTACCTGCATCAACCACCGGCGGACGCCGACGTCGACGAACTCGCCGAAGGCCAGCACTGGGCGCAACACCGCCTGGCCTTCGAAGAACTGCTGACCCATCAGCTGTCGCAGCAACGCCTGCGCGAAAGCCTGCGGGCGCTGCGCGCGCCGGTACTGCCCAGGGCCGTTCGCTTGCCCACGCGGTTCCTCGCCAACCTGGGCTTCCCGCCCACCGGCGCGCAACAGCGGGTCGGCAACGAGATCGCCTACGACCTGAGCCAGCACGAACCGATGCTGCGCCTGGTGCAGGGCGATGTCGGCGCCGGCAAGACCGTGGTCGCCGCCCTCGCCGCCCTGCAGGCCCTGGAAGCCGGCTACCAGGTGGCACTGATGGCGCCCACCGAGATCCTCGCCGAGCAGCACTTCATCACCTTCAAACGCTGGCTCGAACCGCTGGGCATTGAAGTCGCCTGGCTCGCCGGCAAGCTCAAGGGCAAGGCCCGTACCGCGGCGCTGGAGCAGATCGCCAGCGGCACGCCGATGGTGGTCGGCACCCACGCGCTGTTCCAGGACGAGGTGAAATTCCACAACCTGGCCCTGGCGATCATCGACGAACAGCACCGCTTCGGCGTCCAGCAGCGCCTGGCGTTGCGCCAGAAGGGCGTCGGTGGACGTTTCTGCCCGCACCAGCTGATCATGACCGCCACGCCGATCCCGCGAACCCTGGCGATGAGCGCCTATGCCGACCTGGACACCTCGATCCTCGACGAGCTGCCGCCCGGGCGGACCCCGGTCAACACCGTGCTGGTCGCCGACAGTCGCCGCTTCGAAGTGGTCGATCGGGTCCGCGCCGCCTGCGCCGAAGGGCGCCAGGCCTACTGGGTGTGCACGCTGATCGAAGAGTCCGAGGAACTGACCTGCCAGGCCGCCGAAACCACGTTCGAAGAACTCTCGAGCGCCCTCGGCGAGCTGCGCGTGGGCCTGATCCACGGGCGCATGAAAGCCGCGGAAAAAGCCGCGGTAATGGCTGAATTCAAGGAGGGCCGCCTGCAATTGCTGGTGGCGACAACGGTGATCGAGGTCGGCGTCGACGTGCCCAACGCCAGCCTGATGATCATCGAAAACCCCGAGCGTCTGGGCCTGGCCCAGTTGCACCAGTTACGCGGCCGGGTCGGGCGTGGCAGCGCGGTGAGTCACTGCGTGCTGCTCTACCATCCACCGCTGTCGCAGATCGGTCGCGAACGCCTGGGGATCATGCGCGAAACCAATGACGGTTTCGTCATCGCCGAGAAAGACCTGGAGCTGCGCGGCCCCGGTGAAATGCTCGGCACCCGCCAGACCGGCCTGCTGCAGTTCAAGGTCGCCGACCTGATGCGCGACGCCGACCTGCTGCCCGCCGTGCGCGACGCAGCCCAAGCGCTGCTGGCGCGCTGGCCCGATCACGTCAGCCCGCTGCTGGAGCGCTGGCTGCGTCACGGTCAACAATACGGCCAGGTGTGACACGTTCGGCGGAATTGGATCCAGGCCGCCAGTCAAGCTGGTTATACTTTTGCCTCTGTGAAGAATTTGGATACAGACCCATGATTGAAGTTGCCCTCGATACCGCAACCCCACAGGTTCCGTCTGTTATCCGGCTGCTGCTCGACAAGCTGGGTGTCGCCTACCGCGAAGTGGCCGACCACCCGCAGTTGCCGCCTGAAACCCGCCTCCAGGCCGTCCTGCTCGACGACTCGGTCGGTGCCCTGATGGTCCTGTTCCCTCAGAACCAACTGCTCGACCTCAGCCGCCTGACCGAACTGACCGGACGCAAGCTCGCCGCCGTTCCGCTGGAGCGCCTGCAGCACATGCTCGACAAGCACGGCCTGAAGGTCCTGCCCGGTATCCCGGCGCTGACCAGCTCGCCCTGCCTGTACGACGAGAGCGTGCTCAAGCCCCCGACGCTGCTGGTGCAGTCCGGTGAAGCCGGCCTGCTGCTGGAGTTCGAACGCGACGACTTCCGCAAGATGCTCAGCAAGGCCAGTGCAGGCCAGTTCGGCGAGCTGCTGAGTCAGATCCAGCCCAACCTCGACCGACCGGCGGACGACCGCGAGGAAATTACCCAGGCGGTCCAGGCATTCACCGCACGGCGTATTCAGCAGCGTCTGGAATCGACCATCGAGATCCCGCCGCTGGCCGAAACCGCGCAGAAGATCATCAAGCTGCGCGTCGATCCCAACGCCACCATCGACGACATCACCGGCGTGGTGGAAACCGATCCGGCGCTGGCCGCCCAGGTGGTCAGCTGGGCGGCGTCGCCCTACTACGCCTCGCCCGGAAAGATCCGCTCGGTGGAAGACGCCATCGTCCGCGTGCTGGGTTTCGACCTGGTCATCAACCTGGCGCTGGGCCTGGCCCTGGGCAAGACCCTCAGCCTGCCCAAGGACCACCCGCAACACACCACGCCGTACTGGCAGCAATCGATCTACACCGCGGCGGTGATCGAAGGCCTGACCCGCGCCATGCCCCGGGCCGAACGTCCCGAGGCGGGCCTGACCTACCTGGCGGGCCTGCTGCACAACTTCGGCTACCTGCTGCTGGCCCATGTGTTCCCGCCGCACTTCTCGTTGATCTGCCGACACCTGGAGGTCAACCCGCACGTCTGCCACAGCTACGTCGAGCAGCACCTGCTGGGTATCAGCCGCGAACAGATCGGTGCCTGGCTGATGCGTTTCTGGGACATGCCGGATGAACTGGCCACCGCGCTGCGCTTCCAGAACGATCCGTACTACGCCGGTGACCATGCGCCGTTCGCCAACCTGGTGTGCCTCTCCGTACGCCTGCTGCGCGCCCGTGGCATCGGTTCCGGACCGGACGAGGCGATCCCGGACGAACTGCTCGAGCGCCTGAACATCAGCCGCGAGAAGGCCGAGGATGTGGTGAACAAGGTGCTGGAAGCGGAAGTGATGCTGCGCGAGCTGGCGTCGCAGTTCACCCAGCACTGAAGCACTGCACGCCCCCGCAGGAGCGTGGCTTGTCCACTGCGAAGGAGCGCAACGCGGTCCCTGTGTCACCTCGAAACGGGCCTGCTGTGCAGGCCTTTCGCGGGCGAGCCCGCGCCTACTTCTTCGGCTTCAGGTACTTCATCAAGCCCTGGAACCACATCACCAGCGCCGGATTGCCCTTGATCTGGATGGTCTTGTCCTGAATCCCCTGCATGAACGCCAGTTGCTTGTTCTTCGCCTGAAGGGTCTCGAAGCCGAACGCGGCATCCCTGAAGGCGATGGCGAACGCTGGCGCCGGGTGCGTGCCGCCACTGCTGCTGATGCGGCTGTCCTTGACGATGAAATGCCGGGCGGCCTTGCCGTCCAGGGTCTGGAGCTGGAATACCAGGTCCTTGTTCTGCAACTGCTGCTGGAACGCCGGATTCTTGCGGCTGGCCCGGGCCATCAACAGCCCCATGGCCCAAAGGAGAAAACGGAACTTCATGACTGCGCCTCGGTGAAAAAATGACTGGCGGCCGCAGTTTATCTTTTTAGCGAACGAAAGCTACAGAATCAGTGGTTTTTCTCTCACGTTCGCCACAAAACAAAACGGGCATCCCTGGGATGCCCGCTTTGTCTGCATTCGCTGCGTCCACTACGGATTGACGCTGTCCTTGAGGTTTTTGCCTGGCTTGAAGGCGACCGTGTTGCTCGCCTTGATTTTCACCGGCTCGCCGGTTTGCGGGTTCTTGCCGGTACGAGCACCGCGGTGACGCTGTTCGAAGGTGCCAAAACCAACCAGGGTCACGGTGTCCTTCTTGCTCAATGCAACGGCGATTTCATCGAGAATGGCATTCAGAACACGGTTGGACTGTTCTTTGGTGAGGTCGGTCTTTTCGGCGATGGCTGCGGCGAGATCGGGTTTACGCATGGTGAAGCCTCTTTGACGGAATTTTTTGTTGTTATGCCGTGCTGCCTTTGCAAGCAGCGCCCAAGGCACCGCAGGCTCTAAACTGCGGCAGACGGGAGTGAGGATGGCACGCCGCCAATGGCCGCGCCAGTCTCTGGGCGGCCATTGGCAAGACAATGGGACGCTAAATCCGACAGAACGACCGGTATTTACGCCAGAAGGGGCGGAAGCTGGCGATTCAGGGCCAGCTTCTCCATCACCGCGCTGCCGGTCAGCGCATAGCCAAGCAGTTGGCCCTGAGCGTCGTGGCAGAGCACTTTCAGGTCTCCGCCCTGCCCTTCGACCGTCCATTTTCCGTCCGTGCCCGGGGGCGGCGGCGATACCACCAGCGGGCAGACCGGGGTCTTCACCGTGACTGGCATCGGGCCGTAGGTCACTGTGCCGGGGTTGCCCGCCAGGGTCTGCGCCAACGCGCGTGCGCTGGCCATCAGGGGCATCACGTAGAGCAGGTTGAGCCCATCAACCTCGGCGCAATCGCCCAGGGCGAAGATATTGGCGTGGGAAGTACGCAGTTGTCGGTCCACCACCACCCCACGATTGATACGCAGGCCCGCCGCCGCCGCGAGGTCGGTGCGCGGCTTCAGCCCGACCGCCGAGACCACCAGGTCGCAGGCGATCATGCTGCCATCCGACAGGTGCGCTTCCAGCCCCTGCGCCACCCGCTGCAGGCGGGTCACGACCGGCCCCAGGTGGAAACGCACGCCCAGCCCTTCCAGACCGCTCTGCACCGCCGCCGCGGCGGCCGGATGCAGCAAGGTCGGCATGACCTGCTCGCACGGCGCCACCACCGCGACCTCGAAGCCGCCCAGGCTCATGTCATTGGCGAATTCGCAGCCAATCAGGCCGGCGCCAAGGATCAGCACCCGGCGCTTGCCGGCCGCGGCAGCGCGGAAGCGCGCGTAATCCTCGAGGTCGTTGATCGGGAACACCGCGTCGCCGCCATCGCCTTCGATCGGCACCCGCACGGTTTCCGCGCCCCAGGCCAGCACCAGGTCGCGATAGCGCACCTGCTCTTCGCCGATCCACAGGCGCTTGTGGCCGGGATCGATACCACTGATGCGGGTGTGGGTGCGCACCTCGGCCTTGAGCTGCTCGGCCATGGCGCCGGGTTCGGCCATGCTCAGGCCGTCGGCATCCTTGTTCTTGGCAAAACCGGTAGAAAGCATCGGTTTGGAATAGGAGCGGCCGTCGTCCGCGCTGATCAGCAGCAACGGCGTCTCGCCGTCGAGCTTGCGAAATTCGCGGGCGAGGTTGTAGCCCGCCAGTCCGGTGCCGATTATCACTACGGGATCGGTCATGCCTTGAATGTCCTTGTCAGGGGAAAAAAGCGGATCAGCCGATGGCGATCATTTCGAAATCGGTCTTGCCCACGCCGCAATCCGGGCACAACCAGTCCTCCGGTACATCTTCCCAGCGCGTGCCCGGGGCGATGCCGTCATCAGGCCAGCCCTCGGCCTCGTCATAGATCAGGCCGCACACCACGCATTGCCACTTTTTCATCAGTTTCTCCTCGGATTCAGGCCAGGCACGATCATTGTGTTATGGAAATGGCGATCGACCTTCAGCGGGCTTTGTACTGAGCCAGGCCAACCTATGCAAGCCGCCTCGCCAAACATGTTAAGCTCCGGCGCTTCACTGGCCTGTAACTGCATACCTACCGTGCCAAACGAATCCCCGCAATATCCCGCCGCACCCTGGACGCCGCACACACCGCGGCTCGCCGCGAAGACCCCGGTGCTGATCCTCGACTGGCTGTTCGACCAGGGTTCCCTGACCCGCCGCCTGACCCGCCTGTGCGCCCAGCAATTTTCCGTGACCCCGCTCTACGAAGGTTGGCAGCCCCTGCGCGAAGACGAATGCCTGGCCCTGGGCCTGGCGCCCGGCAGTGAAGGCTGGGTCCGCGAAGTCTATCTGCGCGGCCACGGCGAGCCCTGGGTGTTCGCCCGCAGCGTGGCTGGCCGCGAGGCCCTGCGCGACGACGGCCTGGACATGGAATCACTGGGCAGTCGCTCGCTGGGCGAACTGCTGTTCTGCGACCAGGGCTTCGCCCGTCAGGCTATCGAGGTCTGCCAGTATCCAGCCGCCTGGCTGCCCGCCGAACAGGCGGTCGACGGCCTCTGGGGACGCCGCTCGCGCTTCGACCGTGGTGCCCTGTGCCTGCTGGTGGCCGAAGTCTTCCTGCCCGCCCTGTGGCAGGCAACCGCAGCGTACAAGGAGGTCCGCTGATGTACCTGAATCTGCTCAAGTCGCTCAATCGCCTGCATCCACGGGCCTGGGACTTCATCCAGCTGAGCCGCATGGACAAGCCGATCGGCATCTACCTGTTGCTGTGGCCGACCCTGTCGGCGGTGTGGATCGCCGGCAACGGCGCGCCCACGCTGGCCAACGTGCTGATCTTCCTGTTCGGCGTGGTGTTCATGCGCGCCGCCGGCTGCGCCATCAACGACTTCGCCGACCGCAAGGTCGATGGCCACGTCAAGCGTACCGCCGAGCGGCCCCTGGCGGCCGGGCGGATCAGCGCCCGCGAGGCCCTGACGTTGTTCGTCATCCTGCTGGGGGTCAGCTTCCTGCTGGTGCTGTGCACCAACCACACGACCGTGCTGCTGTCGTTCGGCGCGGTCGCCCTGGCGGCGTGCTACCCGTTCATGAAGCGCTACACCTACTACCCGCAGGTGGTGCTCGGCGCGGCCTATTCCTGGGGTATCCCCATGGCCTTCACCGCGGCCACCGGCGAGCTGCCGGCGATCGCCTGGCTGCTGTACATCGCCAACCTGTTGTGGACGGTGGGATATGACACCTACTACGCCATGGTCGACCGCGACGATGACCTGAAGATCGGCGTGAAATCCACGGCGATCCTCTTCGGCGAGGCCGATCGCATCATCATTCTGTCGCTGCAGGGCGCGTCGCTGCTGTGCCTGCTGCTGGCGGGCAATCAGTTCGGTCTGGGGGGCTGGTTCCACCTGGGCCTGCTGGGCGCGGCGCTGTGCTTCGCCTGGGAGTTCTGGTCGACCCGCGGCCTGGAGCGGGAGGCCTGCTTCAAGGCGTTCCTGCACAACCACTGGGCCGGGTTCATCATCTTCGTCAGCATCGTGATCCACTACATCACGCGCTGACCTCGTGATGTGAACAATCCCTCGTAGGAGCTGGCTTGCCTGCGAACGACGGCGCAGCCGTCGCAAGACCTGAGTCCCAGGTACGCCTGACACGCTGCGGTCACCGTTCTGCGGCCGCTTCGCGCCCGTTCGCAGGCAAGCCAGCTCCTACAAGGGATGCATCATCCAGCGCTACGGCTTGGCCACGTGCCACACATCCTTCATGCCATCGCCCGTCATGTCGCCAGCCTTCTTGTCCTTGACGAAGGTGTACAGCGGCTTGCCGTCATAGGCCCATTGCAGGCTGCCGTCGTCGCGCTTGACCTGCGTCCACTTGCCTTCGGCCTTCTCGCCGCCCGCGGCCATCAGGGGCGGCCAGTTCTTCGCGCATTCGCCATTGCACATCGACTTGCCGGCGCTGTCCTTGTCGAAGGTGTAGAGCGTCATCCCGGCGTGATCCACCAGCATGCCGTCCTTCTCCATGGCATGGTCGGCCATGGCCAATCCCGGCAGTGCCAGGGTCGCGCAAAGAGCCATCCAGTTCAGCGTATGTCGTGTCATTGGATTCACCGTGTAGGTCGGGATCGGGATTTAAAGCCTAGTTCAGTAACAGGAAGTTGCTGCAACGGCCCCGGACTTGTCACACAGCTGCAATAATTCCGTTATCTAATGCGGGCCAAGACACCAGAGTCCGGGAGAGGTTTGAGCATGGTTGGCAGAAACATTCTGATCGTCGACGACGAAGCGCCAATTCGCGAGATGATCGCCGTTGCCTTGGAAATGGCCGGCTATGACTGCCTGGAGGCCGAGAATTCCCAGCAGGCGCACGCCATCATCGTCGACCGCAAGCCGGACCTGATCCTGCTCGACTGGATGCTGCCGGGTACCTCCGGCATCGAACTGGCCCGCCGCCTGAAGCGCGACGAGCTGACCAGCGACGTGCCGATCATCATGCTCACCGCCAAGGGTGAGGAAGACAACAAGATCCAGGGCCTGGAAGTCGGCGCCGACGACTACATCACCAAGCCGTTCTCGCCACGCGAACTGGTCGCCCGCCTCAAGGCCGTGCTGCGCCGCGCCGGCCCGACCGATGGCGAAGCACCGATCGAAGTCGGCGGCCTGCTGCTCGACCCGATCAGCCACCGCGTGACCATCGACGGCAAACCGGCCGAGATGGGCCCGACCGAATACCGCCTGCTGCAGTTCTTCATGACCCACCAGGAGCGCGCCTACACCCGCGGCCAGTTGCTCGACCAGGTGTGGGGCGGCAATGTCTACGTCGAGGAGCGCACCGTCGACGTGCACATCCGGCGTCTGCGCAAGGCGCTGGGTGATGCCTACGAGAATCTGGTACAAACCGTGCGTGGCACCGGTTACCGTTTCTCGACCAAGGGCTGACACGCCGCAAAGCTGAAAGCCTCAGGCAAGAGCAAAAGCACAAGGAGATCGGCTTCAGCCTTGCAGTGCGAAGCCGATCCGCAAGGATTCCCAATTGAACCAGAACTGGCACGGCACCCTGATTCGCCACATGCTGCTGCTGATCACCGTCTGCCTGCTGGTCGGGCTGATCAGCGGTTACTACGGCTGGAGCCTGGCCCTTGGCCTGGCGGTCTACCTGGGCTGGACCCTCAAGCAGATGCTGCGCCTGCACCAATGGCTGCAGGAGCACAAATCCGACGAGCCGCCACCGGATGGCTACGGCCTGTGGGGTGAGGTGTTCGACAGCATCTATCACCTGCAACGTCGCGACCAGCGCGTGCGCGGGCGCCTGCAGGCGGTCATCGACCGTGTCCAGGAGTCCACCGCCGCGCTGAAGGACGCGGTGATCATGCTCGACAGCGAAGGCAACCTGGAGTGGTGGAACCGCGCCGCCGAGACCCTGCTGGGCCTGAAGACCCCGCAGGACAGCGGCCAGCCGGTGACCAACCTGGTCCGCCATCCACGCTTCAAGGAATACTTCGAGCAGGACAACTACGTCGAACCGCTGGAAATCCCTTCGCCGACCAGCGACCGCGTGCGCATCCAGTTCCACATCACCCGCTACGGCAACAACGAGCACCTGATGCTGGTCCGCGACGTCACCCGCATCCATCAGCTGGAACAGATGCGCAAGGACTTCGTCGCCAACGTCTCCCACGAACTGCGCACGCCGCTGACCGTGATCGCCGGCTACCTGGAAACCCTCCTGGACAACGTCGAGGACGTCAATCCGCGCTGGGTCCGCGCCCTGCAGCAGATGGCGCAACAGGGCTCGCGAATGCAGACCCTGCTCAACGACCTGCTGCTGCTGGCCAAGCTGGAAGCCACCGACTACCCCTCGGACAACCATCCGGTGGCCGTCGACAGCCTGCTGCAATCGATCAAGGGCGATGCCCAGGCCCTGTCCGGCCAGCGCAACCAGCGCATCAGCCTGGACGCCCAGTCCGGCCTGCGCCTGAAGGGCAGCGAGACGGAATTGCGCAGCGCCTTTTCCAACCTGATCTTCAACGCCGTGAAGTACACCCAGGACGAAGGCAACATCCGTATCCGCTGGTGGGGCGATGAACAGGGCGCGCACCTCAGCGTGCAGGATTCCGGCATCGGCATCGACGCCAAGCACCTGCCGCGCCTGACCGAACGCTTCTACCGGGTCGACTCCAGCCGCGCCTCCAATACCGGCGGCACGGGCCTCGGTCTGGCGATCGTCAAGCACGTGCTGCTGCGCCACCGCGGTCGCCTGGAAATCAGCAGCGTGCCTGGCCACGGCAGCACCTTCACCTGCCACTTCCCCGCCGCCCAGCTCGTTGCGCAGAAGGCTTACTGATCCAGCGCACTTTGCATTTACGCCCTCAGCCGCTACATTGGCGGACCGGTGCCAGCACTAGCTGGCACCTATTTCTTACTATTTCAAGAACACGGAACGCCGTAAAACCCCATCATGGATCCCTCTTCCAGTATCAGTCTCGCCTCCCTTTTCGCCGATTTCGGCATGATTCTCTTCGCCCTGCTCCTGGTTCTGCTCAACGGCTTCTTCGTTGCCGCCGAGTTCGCCATGGTCAAACTGCGCTCGACCCGGGTCGAGTCGATCGCCGAGCAGCACGGCTGGCGCGGCAGCATCCTGCGCACCGTACACAGTCAACTGGATGCCTATCTCTCCGCCTGCCAGCTGGGCATCACCCTGGCCTCGCTGGGCCTGGGCTGGGTCGGTGAGCCGGCCTTCGCCCACCTGCTCGAGCCGCTGCTGGCCGCGGTCGGCGTGCAGTCGCCGGAAATCATCAAGGCCATTTCGTTCTTCAGCGCCTTCTTCGTGATTTCCTACCTGCACATCGTGGTCGGCGAGCTGGCGCCCAAATCCTGGGCGATCCGCAAGCCGGAACTGCTGTCGCTATGGACCGCCGTGCCGCTGTACCTGTTCTACTGGCTGATGTACCCGGCCATCTACCTGCTCAACGCCAGCGCCAACGCCATCCTGCGCATCGCCGGCCAGGGCGAGCCGGGGCCGCATCATGAACACCATTACAGCCGCGAGGAACTCAAGCTGATCCTCCACTCCAGCCGCGGCCAGGACCCCAGCGACCAGGGCATGCGCGTGCTGGCCTCGGCGGTGGAAATGGGCGAACTGGAAGTGGTCGACTGGGCCAACTCCCGCGAAGACATGATCAGCCTCGACGTCAATGCGCCGTTGAAGGAAATCCTGGCCATGTTCCGCCGCCACAAGTTCAGCCGCTACCCGGTATACGACGCCGAGCGCGGCGAGTTCGTCGGCCTGCTGCACATCAAGGATCTGCTGCTGGAACTGGCGGCCCTCGACCATGTGCCGGAGTCGTTCAACCTGCTGGAACTGACCCGGCCGCTGGAGCGCGTGTCGCGGCACATGCCGCTGTCGCAGTTGCTGGAGCAGTTCCGCAAGGGCGGCGCGCACTTCGCCCTGGTCGAGGAAGCCGACGGCAAGGTCATCGGCTACCTGACCATGGAAGACGTGCTGGAAGTGCTGGTCGGCGATATCCAGGACGAACACCGCAAGACCGAGCGCGGTATCCTCGCCTACCAGCCGGGCAAGCTGCTGGTGCGTGGCGATACGCCGCTGTTCAAGGTCGAGCGCCTGCTCGGCATCGACCTCGACCATATCGAGGCGGAAACCCTCGCCGGCCTCGTCTACGAGACCCTCAAGCGGGTTCCGGAAGAGGAAGAAGTGCTGGAAGTCGAAGGCCTGCGCATCATCATCAAGAAGATGAAGGGGCCGAAGATCGTCCTGGCCAAGGTGCTCAAGCTCGATTGAGCCGCCCTACGGATTGCCGGCGGTGAAGTTCGGCAAGCCGCCGACGGGCTGGTTGAACTGGTACGGAATCGACTCCACCGCCAGCCCGACATTGCGCTGCACCACGAAATGCAGGTGCGGCGCGGTGCTCCTGCCGGTATTGCCGGAGCGCGCCAGCGGCGTGCCATAGGCCACCTGCTGGCCCTCGCGGACCAGCACCGAGCCGCGCATCAGGTGCAGGTACACGCCCATGGTGCCGTCGTTGTGCAGGATCCTGACGAAATTGCCCGACGGCTGGGTGCCCCGACCGCTCTGCCGGTTCTCCAGCTTGACCACCACCCCGGCCCGCGCGGCGATGATCGGGGTGCCTTCGGGCATGGCGATATCCATGGCGTAACGGCCTTTGGGCCCGTAATGACTGAAGCGACCGTTGGGACCCTGGGTCAGGCGGAACGGCCCGCCGCGCCAGGGCAGCGGGTAGCGGTAGGCCTGGGGACGCAGCGCGGGATCGCCGAGGGCCGTGCGGAAGGTTTCCCGGTAGGTGACTTTCTGCCCGGGGCGCAGGGCACTGAGCCCGGTCAGCGCCACCGTGGCGCGCGGCGCTATCACCCGACGTACCACGCGCGGCCCGGCTTCCCGGGCATTGCCCAGGCGCTCCAGGCGCAGTTCCACCTCCACCGGCGCATACAGCTCGTTGTACACCGAGAAATGCACCCCCTGGGCATGCGGCGTGGTTTGCAGGTGCACCTGGCGTTCGAGTTTCTCGTCCATGCGATCGCGGAACAGCAACGCTCGCGCGCCGGCGATGGGCCGGTCGGAGTAGGTGACGACGCCGAAGGCGTCCCTGCTTTGATAGATGGTCATGGCCAGCGCCGGTCCGGTGGATAACAGCAGTGCGCAGAACAGCAGCAGACGGGATGGCATGACGGACGGCCTTCAGACGATGTTGTTGTTCAGGAACGCCCAGCCGGCCACTGCGAGCACGCCGTGAAAACAGGCCTGCTCGCGGTGGACCGGGGTCGGTCCGGCGAAGGTATGTCGTCGAAGCCTAGCAGCGCGATTTCACGCCAGAGGCCGGGGAAACGGCTTGAGAGGGTTTGGGCCGATCAGCGGTGGCAATTTGCCGCTAAACGGCCATCTTCTTGCCCTGGTGCCATCAGGCGCCGGGGATGTACTGCTTCTGCGCGGTGCCGCGGGCGATCAGGCGCGACAGGTAGTCGAGCTTCTGCGCGTCCTGGTCGACGAAACGGAAGGTCAGTTGCAGCCAGTCGCTGTCCGGCTTCGGCTCCAGCGCCGCGACCGAATGCAGGTAGCCGTTGAGACGAGCCACTTCCGACTGCTCGCCCTGCTCCAGGTCGAGCACGGCACCTTCCAGCACCTGCGGCAGTGCCTCGCTGCGGCGTACCACCAGCGAAGCCTCCTTCAGCGTCAGGGCCTTGATGATGCACGGCTGGTTGCCGCTGGACAGGCGCAGCTGGCCCTGGCCGCGGCCCGTCGGCGTGGCGGGCTGGGTCGGTACCGGCGGGGCGTTGAGCAACGGCTTGGCGGCGGGAGCGGCGGCCGGCGCGCCGGGCGCTGCAGGCTTGGCAGCGCTGGTCAGGGCCGACAGGGAATCGTTTGCGAAGCCGGTCGAAGAACGCGCCGGACCGCCCGCCATCGCCGCCTCCAGCTTGCCGACCTTGGCCAGGGCTTTCTTCACCTTGGTCAGCAGCTGTTCGTTGGTGAACGGCTTGCCGACATAGTCCGAGACGCCAGCCTGGATCGCCTGGACCACGTTTTCCTTGTCGCCACGGCTGGTCACCATGATGAACGGCAGGGCCTTGAGCGCGTCCTGCTGGCGGCACCAGGTGAGCAATTCGAGGCCGGACATCTCCGGCATCTCCCAATCGCACAGGACCATGTCGAAGACGTCCCTGGTCATCAGGGTCTGGGCCTTGCGCCCGTTGACCGCATCTTCGATGACCATGCCGGGGAAATAGTTACGCAGGCATTTCTTTACCAGGTCGCGGATGAACGGCGCATCATCCACAACCAGCACACTGACTTTACTCATCGCCACTCCTTCCTGATCCCGACTAGCATAACGTTGACTGATGGCCATTTGCCAAAACTTCGGTCACGCCGGGACACAACAACAGATTCGTTCGCGGGTGCCTTCTATTGCGCTGCCGCAAACGAAAACGCCCGGCCAAGGCCGGGCGTCAGTTCTCGGGGCAACCTTATTTATCGTCAGATTCGCCCGGAACATTAGGCACTTCGGCACCTTGCACTTCTTCTTTCATGCGCTTGAGGCCGAGGTGGCGCACGTCGGTGCCGCGCACCAGGTAGATCACCAGTTCGGAGATGTTGCGCGCGTGGTCGCCGATCCGCTCCAGCGAACGCAGGGCCCAGATGACGCTGAGGACCCGCGAGATCGAACGCGGGTCTTCCATCATGTAGGTCACCAGCTCGCGCAGGGCGGTCTTGTACTCGCGGTCGATGGTCTTGTCGTACTGGGCCACGGACAGCGCCAGGTCGGCGTCGAAGCGGGCGAAGGCATCCAGCGCGTCGCGGACCATGTTGCGCACCTGGTCGCCGATGTGACGGACCTCGACGTAGCCGCGCGGCGACTCGCCCTCCTCGCACAGCTGGATGGCACGGCGGGCGATCTTGGTCGACTCGTCGCCGATACGCTCCAGGTCGATCACCGACTTGGAGATGCTGATGATCAGGCGCAGGTCGGACGCGGCAGGCTGGCGACGGGCGAGGATGCGCACGCATTCCTCGTCGATGTTGCGCTCCATCTGGTTGATCTGCTCGTCGACTTCGCGCACCTGCTGGGCCAGGCCGGAGTCGGCCTCGATCAGCGCGGTGACCGCGTCGTTGACCTGCTTCTCGACCAGGCCGCCCATGGCCAGGAGGTGGCTGCGCACCTCTTCGAGTTCGGCGTTGAACTGCTGGGAGATGTGATGGGTGAGGCTGTCTTTATCGATCATGCTTTCGCTCCGCGAAGCTGCCGGCTCCAAGCCGCAGGCTTCAAGTCATTCGTGTCTGTCCCGGGCACCGTCTGCTCGCCGCTCGTGGCCGCGCGTGCACCAGTTCCTAGCCGTAGCGACCGGTGATGTAGTCTTCGGTCTGCTTCTTGGCCGGGTTGGTGAACAGGGTATCGGTGTCGCCGAACTCGACCAGTTTGCCCATGTACATGAACGCGGTGTAGTCGGAGACGCGCGCCGCCTGCTGCATGTTGTGGGTCACGATGACGATGGTGTACTTGGATTTCAGCTCGTAGATCAGCTCTTCGACCTTCAGGGTCGAGATCGGGTCGAGTGCCGAGCACGGTTCGTCGAGGAGCAGGACTTCCGGCTCGACGGCGATGGTGCGGGCGATGACCAGACGCTGCTGCTGGCCACCGGACAGGCCCAGCGCCGAGTCGTGCAGACGGTCTTTGACTTCGTCCCACAGGGCGGCGCCCTTCAGGGCCCACTCGACGGCTTCGTCGAGCACGCGCTTCTTGTTGATGCCCTGGATGCGCAGGCCGTAGACCACGTTTTCATAGATGGTCTTGGGGAACGGGTTGGGCTTCTGGAACACCATGCCGACGCGGCGGCGCAGTTCGGCAACGTCTTCGCCCTTGCGATAGATGTTGTTGCCGTACAGGTTGATGGCGCCCTCGACGCGGCAGCCGTCGACCAGGTCGTTCATGCGGTTGAAGGTCCGCAGCAGGGTCGACTTGCCGCAGCCGGACGGGCCGATGAAGGCGGTTACGCGCTGTTTCGGGATGTTCATGCCGACGTCGAACAGGGCTTGTTTGTCGCCGTAGAACAGGCTCAGGCCAGGCACTTCGATGGCCACGGTTTCTTCGGCCAGGCGCAGGCTCTGTTTGTCGCGACCCAGGGCCGACATATCGATGCCGTGGGCGTGGGATTCATGCTGCATGGTCAGACTCCATACGCTATCAATTTCGTTTCATCGCACCGCCCGGCGCAGGGCACGGGCGGCAGTCGCAAAGGGGTGTCGATCAGCTGTCCAGCGCCTTGTACTTCTCGCGCAGGTGGTTGCGGATCCAGACTGCCGAGAGGTTCAGGGTGGCGATCACCAGGACCAGCAGCAGCGCGGTCGCATAGACCAGCGGACGGGCAGCCTCGACGTTCGGGCTCTGGAAGCCGACGTCATAGATATGGAAGCCCAGGTGCATGATCTTCTGGTCCAGGTGCAGGTACGGGTAGTTGCCATCCACCGGCAGCGAAGGCGCCAGTTTCACCACACCCACCAGCATCAGCGGCGCCACTTCGCCGGCGGCACGGGCCACCGCGAGGATCATGCCGGTCATCATCGCCGGACTGGCCATCGGCAGGACGATCTTCCACAGGGTCTCGGCCTTGGTCGCACCCAGGGCCAGCGAGCCCTCGCGCACGGTCCGCGGGATCCGCGCCAGGCCTTCCTCGGTGGCGACGATCACCACCGGTACCGCCAGCAGCGCCAGGGTCAGCGAGGCCCAGAGCAGGCCCGGGGTACCCAGGGTCGGCGCCGGCAGCGCCTCGGGGAAGAACAGGCGGTCGAGCGAGCCACCCAGTACGTAGACGAAGAAGCCCAGGCCGAACACGCCGTAGACGATCGCCGGGACGCCGGCCAGGTTGTTCACCGCGATGCGGATCAGGCGCGTCACCGGGCCCTGGCGGGCGTATTCGCGCAGGTAGACTGCGGCCAGTACGCCGAACGGGGTCACGATCACGGCCATGATCAGGGTCATCATCACGGTACCGAAGATGGCCGGGAAGATACCGCCTTCGGTGTTGGCTTCACGCGGGTCGTCGCTGAGGAATTCCCAGACCTTGGCGAAGTACACGCCCAGCTTGGTGAACAGGCCCATGCCGTTTGGCTGGTAGGCGTGCACCACCTTGCTCAGGTTGATCTCGACTTCGCGGCCGTTGCCGTCACGGGCGACCAGGGCATCGCGAGCGAAGTCCTGGTGCAGGCTGCCCAGACGCTCTTCGATGGCCTTGTAGCGGTTGTTCAGCTCGGCACGCTCGGCTTCGATGTCGGCCTGGGCGGCGGCGTCCAGCCGGCCTTCCAGTTCCAGCTTGCGGCTGTGCAGACGCAGGCGCTCGAGGCCATGGTTGATGGCACCGATATCCTTCTTCTCGAGGTTCTGCAGGTCGCCGGCGAGTTTCTCGGAGCGGGCCAGACGGCTTTGCAGCTCGTTCCAGGCGGCCGCGCCTTCGGCGACCACCTTGCCGTTTTCCTTGACGCTGACCAGGTAGCCGTAGAAGTTGCCCCACTCGCGACGTTCCAGGGCGATCAGATCGGCCGGACGCTGCTGGTCGACCAGCCACTCGCCGACCACCCAGGTGAAGTCGCTGCCGTTCAGGTCACGGTTGCCGACCTTGATCAGCTCGCGGGTCATGAACTCCGGGCCGTCGTCCGGTACCGGCAGGCCAGCACCTTTCAGACGCGCGCGTGGCACTTCTTCCTTCTGCACCACCTCGCCGACCACCACGTGGCTGGGCTGGCCAGGCACGTTGTAGCTGGCCTGGACCAGGTCAGCGGGCCAGAAGTGACCCAGGCCGCGGACGGCGATTACGGCGAGCAGGCCGATGGTCATGATGACCGCGATGGCGACCGAGCCACCGCTGATCCAGACGCCCGGGGCGCCGCTCTTGAACCAGCTGTTGAGGGAATCCTTTTTCACGGATCTCTACCTTCTCTATCAAAGCGACGAGTATTTCTTGCGCAGACGCTGGCGAATCAGCTCGGCCAAGGTGTTCATGATGAACGTGAACATCAGGAGCACCAGCGCAGCAAGGAACAGGACGCGGTAATGGCTGCCGCCGACTTCCGACTCGGGCATTTCCACCGCGACGTTGGCCGCCAGGGTGCGCATGCCTTCGAACAGGTTCAGCTCCATCACCGGCGTGTTGCCGGTGGCCATCAGCACGATCATGGTTTCACCCACGGCACGGCCCATGCCGATCATCAGCGCCGAGAAGATGCCCGGGCTGGCGGTCAGGATGACCACGCGAGTCAGGGTCTGCCATGGCGTGGCGCCCAGCGCCAGCGAACCCAGGGTCAGGCTGCGCGGCACGCTGAACACGGCGTCCTCGGCGATCGAGTAGATGTTCGGAATGACCGCGAAGCCCATGGCGATACCCACTACCAGGGCGTTGCGCTGGTCGTAGGTGATGCCCAGGTCGTTGGTGATCCACAGGCGCATGTCGCCGCCGAAGAACCAGGTTTCCAGGAACGGGCTCATGTACAGGGCGAACCAGCCGGTGACGAGGATCACCGGGATCAGGATCGCGGCTTCCCAGCCATCCGGTACACGCAGGCGGATCGATTCCGGCAGTCGGCTCCAGCTGAAGCCGGCGACCAGGATACCCAGCGGCAGCAGCAGCATCAGGCTGAACACGCCCGGCAGGTGGCCTTCGAGGTACGGCGCGAGGAACAGGCCGGCGAAGAAGCCGAGAATCACCGTCGGCATCGCCTCCATCAGCTCGATCACCGGCTTGACCTTGCGGCGCATGCCCGGTGCCATGAAGTAGGCGGTGTAGATCGCCGCGGCGATGGCCAGCGGAGCGGCCAGGATCATCGCGTAGAAGGCCGCCTTCAGGGTACCGAAGGTCAGCGGCGAGAGGCTCAGCTTGGGCTCGAAGTCGGTGTTCGAAGCGGTCGACTGCCAGACGTATTTAGGCTCGTCGTAGTTCTCGTACCAGACCTTGCTCCACAGCGCGCTGAAGGAGACTTCCGGGTGCGGGTTCTTCAGGGTCAGCGGTTGCAGCTTGTTGCCTTCCTCGATGAACACGCGGTTGGCGCGTGGCGACAGGGCCAGCACGCCCGGACCGTCGACGGCCTGCTCGATCAGCAGGGTGCGGTGCGCGGTGCTGTGGAACACACCGAGCTTGCCGCTGGCGTCCAGGGCGATGAAGCCCTTGCGGCGCTCTTCGGCGTCGATCTGCACGACCGGCGAGTTGCCCATCTTGAAGTCGCGGATGCGCTTCAGGCGTTGTTCGCCATCCGGGTCACGGGCCATGAACCACTGGCTCAGCACACCCTTGGAGTCGCCGACGATCAGCGAGATACCGCCGACCAGCTGGGCGCTGGCGGTGACTTCCGCCTCGCCGTTCTCGGACAGCTTGTAGCGACCGTTGAGGCTCTTGTCGCGCAGGCTGAACACGTCGGCCTGGGCGCGACCGTTGATCACGTACAGCCACTGCTGACGCGGGTCGATGAAGATCGCCTTCACCGCTTCGGTCATCTGCGGCAGTTCGATGCGGCTCTGCTCGCTGGTGACTTCGCCGGTCATCATGTTTTCCGAACGGCTCAGTTGCAGCACCTGCAGGTGCGCGCCGGCGGAACCGGTGAGCAGCAGGGTGTCGCCATTGACGTTCAGGCTCACGTGTTCCAGGGCACGTCCCTGATCGTCCAGGGCGATGGGCGCCTGGCCGTAGGGGAAGTCGATGGCGGGTGTGATGGTTTTCTTGTTGTCCGGGTAGGTGATCTTGTAGGTGTGGTGGAACACCAGCACCTGACCGTTGGACAGGCCCAGGACGATCAGCGGGCTACCCGGCTGGTCGGCACCGATCGACGTCACCTGGACGCCAGCCGGCAGGGGCAGATCGACGCGCTTGATCTCGGCGCCGGTCTTGGTATCGAAGAACAGGGCCTGGCCCTTGTCGGAAACCCGCATGCCGACCAGGTTCTGCTCTTCCAGGGCGATCATCAGCGGCTTGCCCGCGTCCTGTTGCAGCCAGGTTGGCTCCAGGGCCTTCTTGCTGGTCAGGCTCGCACCCTGGAACAGCGGCACGACCACATAGGCCAGGTAGAAGAAGATCAGGGTGATCGCCGCCAGCACGGCAAGCCCGCCTACCAGTACATACCAGCGGGTCAGGCGATCCTTGAGCGCGCGAATGCGGCGCTTGCGTTGCAGTTCGGGCGTATTGAAATCAATCCGCACGGGGGGAGAATTTTGGGTCATTGTGGAGTTGGCCAGATCATTCATGCGCACACCCTAGCGGTCCCGTATGACAGAAACATGACAATGCAGTGACGCAAAAAAGCCCGCCGCTCAGGTCTCCTGGCAGCGGACTGGGAATTTGCAGCGGGGCCCGGCATCCTCCGAGCCCCGCCTGGTCACACTTAGTTCTTGGCTACACCGGCGTTGTGGGTCAGACCCAGGTCAGCCAGGGCTTTCTCAGCCACTTTGGCTGGCAGCGGGATGTAACCGTCCTTCACGACCACTTGCTGGCCGGCCTGCGACAGGACCAGCTTCACGAACTCGGCTTCCAGCGGGGCCAGAGGCTTGTTCGGGGCCTTGTTGACGTAGACGTACAGGAAGCGCGACAGCGGGTAGGTGCCGTTCAGGGCGTTGGCTTCGTTGTCTTCGACGAACTCGCCGCCTTCTTTCTTGGCCAGGGCTACGGTCTTGACGCTGGCGGTCTTGTAACCGATGCCCGAGTAGCCGATGCCGTTCAGCGAGGAGCTGATCGACTGAACAACGGAAGCCGAACCTGGCTGCTCGTTGACGTTAGGCTTGAAGTCGCCTTTGCACAGGGCTTCTTCCTTGAAGTAGCCGTAGGTGCCGGATACCGAGTTGCGACCGAACAGCTGGACTGGCTTGTTGGCCAGGTCGCCGGTCACGCCCAGGTCGCCCCAGGTCTTGACGTCGGCTTTGCCACCGCACAGGCGGGTGGAGGAGAAGATCGCATCGACCTGGGCCATGGTCAGGCCTTTGATCGGGTTGTCCTTGTGAACGAAGACCGCCAGGGCGTCAACGGCAACCGGGATGGCAGTCGGCTTGTAGCCGTACTTCTGCTCGAACGCCTGCAGCTCGACGTCCTTCATCTTGCGGCTCATCGGGCCGAGGTTGGCGGTGCCTTCAGTCAGCGCGGGTGGCGCGGTGGAGGAGCCGGCGGCCTGAATCTGGATGTTCACGTTCGGGTATTCTTTCTTGTACGCCTCAGCCCACAGCGTCATCAGGTTGGCCAGGGTATCGGACCCAACGCTGGAGAGGTTGCCCGACACACCGGTGGTCTTGGTGTAGGTCGGAATAGCTGGGTCAACAGCGGCAACCGCATTGGCGGTGGCAACGCCAGCGGCGACAAAGGTCAGGGCCGCCATCAAACGCTTCAGTTTCATGCCTTGCTCCTAGCAGGAATTCGGGGGTGAGATGGATCGGGCCCAAGTATCTGCAGGCCGTGTGAACACTCTATGACCCGAATATGACAATTAGATGAAAGGCCATCAGTTGCCAGGAGCAGCGGTTCCCGGCGTGCAAAACCTTCCTCTTACGTCGGGAACCCCCTGCCTTTCTTGAACATCAGGTACAGCGGCTCAAGCCCGCTGTCGGCCGGGAAGACCAGCACACAATCGTCGAAACTTGCGTCGCCCGCTGTATCGAGCGATTCCAGCAAAGGTGTCACGGGAATACTGATGTCACTGGCCACTGCCTGCGTTTTCGGTGCGTCATCCAGCGAGAGCTCCGCAACACCTGACACCAGGTCCCATCGCAGATCGAGGGGGGGCCAGCCGCGTACCCTGAGGCTGTGAACCCCGTTGCTCGGCGCTGGATCGATCCCCACGACTTTCACCTGTGCAGGCAAGAGGTCTCCGTGGGTGGGTGTCAGGCATATCTGCTGAACCGTCGTGATCTGCTTCAATCCGACGAACAGCTTGCGGCGAGTGACCGGCGCAGTCCGGGAGAACAGCCGATAAGGCACATCGACCTCGCCTGCGGACCTCGCCAGCTCTTGCCAGTCATGCCCATCGATCGGCATCAGTTCGCTCAGTGGCACGCTCGCGGCGTACCAGTCGCGATCCTTCCAGTGGTCGAAAAAGAACTCGATGATTCCTGAAAAGCTGCGCGGGTGCTCGTTGTCGAGCGAAGTCGTTTGCCAACTGAACTCCGCCACGGCAGAGCGGATGGCTTTTTTCATCTTGCCGAGCTGGCGCAGGTCGATCGTTCTTTCATTCGGCACTATCAGACATGGGCGCAGTTGCGTCGCACGCGCCGAGAGCCGCACGACACACGGAGCCTTTTCCGGCGCTCCGGAAGCCGCAAGCCGATGGACCAGGTGCGCCTCCGCAGCCTCGAACAACGGCATGCAGCGTGCGTGCAACGCTCGGTGGCGTTGATCGGCATCGGCCACGGCAGCCAGGTGGCGATCGCTGGTCTGGGTGACGATCTGGAGAACGCTGGCTTGAATGCCCGGGTCGCGGAACGAGTTGCTGATATTGCGTTCGGCGTCAGACCGGGCGAACTGGACTCTCAGTTTCGGGAACTGCAGAGCATGCATGGCGCGGACCGTCGAAGATTGCGCGGTCTCGAGCGCCGTCATTTCCTCGATATGCGCCTCGATCGAGCGTGCATCCAATGGCTGTGCCTGCCATTGATCCAGCAAGCGTGTGAATTCCAGCAATGCCGCCTGGGCCGATTGCGCTGCGGCATCGATATCGGCAGCGAGTCCCTGGGCCTTGGCCAGATCCTTCGTCGACTCGGCAAGCTTGCGCTCCTCGGGGCTCAGGCGAACGGGCGGTTTTACGGGGACAACGGCAACCGGCTCATCCCTGAAGGCGGAACGGCCATTGGTGTTGTGCCAGCGCTTGACATGAAACGCCACGGCACTGACCGAATGATCATTTCCAGCATCGCGGTCCGGGGGATAGAAAAGCAGGTCGGCACCGAGCGGATGGCCGACAACCTTATCGAAATGATCGATCAGCCGGGCGTGGCTGTCGTTGTCCATTTCAGCGTGCCAGATGGCCGAGACCAGTGCCTTGAATTGGTCTTGGGTGTAGTCGGATAGTTGTGATTTGAATTCCATTTCAAAGTTCCTTTCAAAGTTGAAAAGCCACCATGCATTGACTGCAGGATGGCTGATGAATTTATTTCTTCAAGGCAAAAACGAGGGTCTTCACCTGCATATCCGCTGTGTATTGGAACTCGACCTCTATTCCAGGGAACAATTCATCGTCGTAAACATAAGATGCCCAACCTCCTGTCTGGCCTATAGGTACAGGCATTAACACCGGGCCATGAGAAGCAACTGGCTCGCCGAACAAATCAATTACCACTTGCTGGTCCATGCCTTGGAAAAATATTTCAGGCAACTCGCCTCGATATAATACTAATGCAGGGGGCATAGCTTTTAGCGTGATGAAAAACTCTATGAATAATTTCTCATCCGCCGAAATAACCACTTTCAGACCTTCTTCCGGCTCGAGGTACATCCTGTCTGAATCGGTATAAATCTCTCGAAGCTCCAGATCAGGAATTATCTTGTCTGCCAGGAGATCAGCATATGGTCTGCCGATATAACCAACGATAACTTCCAATTCATCTGCTTTCATTTAACCCAGCCCTGCGTCTTGAAAAGGTCATGAAGTTTCTGGCGGGCAGCCTCAATATCAGACTCTTTTAACCCATACTCCAGAAGCCCTGGCTTGAGAGCATCAACATTTCTATCAACTCCAGCCGTGAGGTCCATTGAATCCTGAATTTGTTTTGTCTTAGTATTTCTACCACCATAGGTTTCGCTGAATTCTCTATGAACTTCCGTCGGGATCGCCATGCTAGGTGCTTTCAAAAGAGCAACCGCCACTTCTCTAGGATCGATCCTCGGAAACTCTCTCCTCAGAAATAGTTCGAGCGCCTTTTTCGAAACAATATGATCAATATCCAACCCATCCTTCATACTATTTCTCCCCAACTCGTTATAAGGCCCGACATCCAGCGGCTCCGAAAAAACCAGACCCGGCGCCGGTAGATCACCTCCTGCGCCGTACCCCGGAATACTGGACCCGATCTCCCCCTCGTCCAGCCCCGGAAGTGTTTCGACTTGTGGTCGGTACGGATCGAGCTCCGCACCTGGATAAGTCCCCGGCAGCACCGGGCTCTGCGGCAGGTCGGTCGCCCCGAGAAGGTCGATGCCTGGAGGTGCCAATGGCGTCCAGGTACGACGGCCGCCCGAGGCGTGCGCCAGGGACTTCGCCGCTTCGAGGGAAATCGGCTCACCCAGTTGCAGCCAGGGTGCAAAAGGCCGGGACTCGGGGCGCACGCCAAAAGCACTGGCGGGGCTGTGCAGGCTCAGTTGATCGAGGTCGTACGGTGCGCTCCCCAGCGCAGCACTCTGCAGGTAACGCACCTCGAACTCGCGACGCTGGCCAACCCAACTGCTTTTCGGCGCATAGGGCGCGAGTCCATTGGCGATACGGTGCTGGTTGACCTCGCTGAAGTCCCCTCCGGGCGCGGCCTCTTCACCAATCGCTCGCCACAGGGCTCGTTCGAAACCGTCGAACGAGGTGAATTCCCTGCCCCGCAACGTGCTTGCAGCCTGTGCCGGGATCGGCGCACCGCCTGCCTGGGTACTGGCCTGCCACCAGCCCGCAACAGCCACTTGCCCGGCTCCGCTGACCACGCCTGTTCCGATCGGCGGCACGTCAAACGAGAAATAGACGGGCGCCCTGCCCGGGATGCAGACGATGCAGTCATTGATCCGACTGTCCGCACCTTCCGGAATCGCGAACGCCTCCGACTCACCCGATAACAGGCCTGATGTGCTCTGGATCTCAGGCCTTGGCAGTTCTGCAGACACCGCATCGGAGGTGAACACCAGATCGCGATCGGTAACCGCACTGCCTTCGGCGCGGTAGGTATTGGTCAGCGGATCGAAAACGGCATTTCTCACCGGAACCCGGGAAGAAATTTCCTCTCCCGTACTGGCGACGATAATGGCGGTCGTTCCTTGATGCGCCTCCAGCTTCACCCGGTAATCGAGGTCCGCCATCTGTCCGGCAGCGGCCAGTGCTTGCAGGTCCTGACCCGGACGCACGCCCATCAGATCAGCCGAAACGCCGATACCCTGAAGTCGTTGGCGTTGCTCTGCCGTCAGTTCCGCGTTACCCGTCGCCGGGACATGAAATATGGCAGCCCACGCAGGATGCTTGAACACCCTGGTCGCTCGCAGCCCGGCAGCACTCAACTCCTGGACCGCGGCCCTGACAAGGCGCTCGATATCCTTGCCCACCTCCTGCACGACTTCGGAGCCACCCCAGGTCAACACCACCCCGCCCGTGGCCGCGCCGAGGGGCATCGTCAGCGAATTGGCCTCGCGTATCCGCTTCAAACGCAGGTTTTCATCAGCCTGCTGCTTGAACTGCACCCGCGCCTCGCGCAATTGCGCGTACTGCTGCTGACGCTCCCATTCCGCTTCGCGGGCCTGCCAGACCAGCTTCTGTTCGGCATGACGAGCCACAAGAGCGCTGGATTGCTCGGTGAGCTGGCGAATGGCTTCGGCCAGCAGTTGTGCCTCGTGCGCCGCGATGTAGGCGGTTTCCCAGGCGTGGTGGCGTTGCAGGAACGACTAGCTCGAGCTCTGCTGCGCCAGATGCGTGGCGTAATCCTGCGCAGAGCGCTGCAGCGGATCCTGCCCGTCGAAGCCCCGGGCCAACTGGGTCTTGCGTTGAAGTTCTGCAGTTTTCGCCGCAATCAGCTCTTCAACGACCCGTCGCTCGCGGGTGATCAGATAAAGCTGCCAGCGTTCGCTGCCGTCACTGGGCACGTATTTGCGCACAGCTTGCAGCTCAGCCTCGAGCGCCTGCCCGACGTTACCCAGATGAGCCGTGTAGTGCTGGTCGATCGTCGTTCGGGTGGCTTGCTGGGTCCGGGAAAAATGTTCGACCCATTGCCGATGAGCGGCAGCCAATTGCGCCTGATGTGCCGCATCGGCTGCGGCCTGCTGCTCGGCACGCTGCCTCGCGAGCGCCTCCGCCCGGGCCTTGGCGCGCTTTTTCGCCCGCTTGCGGCTTGATCCACCGAAGCCACCAGAAAGACCCCCGCCACCTCCGGTGGTGAAGAAGCCCGCGTCGTGTGTTCCCTGCGTCTCAACCGAGCCGTCGCGGATGACCACGTCGCCCGTCGAGTTATCGAATAGTCCGTTATCCATACAAATTCTCCTTGTCTGTATGGCGCAGGGTGTCGGGCAGGCCGCAGGCGGCTGAGGTACATCCTTATGGCAGGGCGGCAGCCATGTGGATCAGCATGTTTCGCAGGCGCCGTTGCAGGGTTGCCCTGCAACGGAATGAGGAGATGTCAGCGTTTGGTTGCCAGCAGATAGAGGCCGACCAGCAGACCGATGGTGCAGATTCCAGCCACATACAACGCCGGCGCCATCGGGCTGAACTTGAGCAACGCGGTCACCACCATCGGGGTCAGGCCGCCGAAAATGGCGTAGGCAACGTTGTAGGAGAACGACAGGCCGCTGAAGCGCACCACCGGCGGGAACGCGCGCACCATGACGTAGGGCACGGCACCGACGATGCCGACGCACAGGCCGGTCAGGGCGTACAGCGGGAACAGCAGGTCCTTGTGCTCGGCAAGGGTGTGATAGAAGGTCCACGACGTGACCAGCAGCGCCAGGCTGCCGCCGACGAACACGCGGCCCGCGCCGAAGCGATCGACCAGCTTGCCGGCGCCGACGCAACCCAGGGTCAGCAGCACGATGGCCAGGCTGTTGGCCTGCAGGGCCACGGTCGGGGTGAAGCCGTAGACGGTCTGCAGCACGGTCGGGGTCATCAGGATGACCACGATGATGCCGGCGGACAGCAACCAGGTCAGCAGCATCGACAGCACGATGGCCCCCCGGTGATCACGCAGCACCGCGCGCAGCGGTACTTCCTCGGCCAGCGCCTTGCGCTGCTGCAGTTCGGCGAACACCGGGGTTTCGTGCAGCCAGCGGCGCAGGTACACCGAGAACAGGCCGAACACGCCGCCCAGCAGGAACGGGATGCGCCAGGCGTAGTCGGCGACTTCCTCGGCGCTGTAGACGCTGTTGATCAGCGTCGCCACCAGCGAGCCAAGGAGGATGCCCGCGGTCAGGCCCGCGGTCAGCGTGCCGCAGGCAAAGCCGGTGTTGCGCGCCGGGACGTGCTCGGACACGAAGACCCAGGCCCCCGGCACCTCGCCACCGATCGCCGCGCCTTGGATCACGCGCATCAGCAGGAGCAGGATCGGCGCGGCCATGCCGATCTGCGCGTAGGTCGGCAGCAGGCCCATGATCAGGGTCGGCACGGCCATCATGAAGATGCTCAGGGTGAACATCTTCTTGCGCCCCAGCAGGTCGCCGAAGTGGGCCATGACGATCCCCCCCAGCGGCCGCGCCAGGTAACCCGCGGCGAAGATCCCGAAGGTCTGCATCAGGCGCAGCCACTCCGGCATGTCCGCCGGGAAGAACAACTTGCCGACCACGGTGGCGAAGAACACGAAAATGATGAAATCGTAGAACTCCAGCGCGCCACCGAGGGCGGACAGCGACAGGGTCTTGTAGTCGTTGCGGGTCAGCGGCCGGGCCGGCTGTTCGAGGCTGGAGGGAACCGATGTCATTGAGGCTTCTCTTATTGGAAGGTCCAGGCCTGGCAGCAAGGGTGGCGAACGGCCTGTAGGAACCCCGAACGATAACAAATTGTCCGAAAGCGACACAGATCTACATATTCCGCGCAGATAATCGTGGCTGCACGGTCGTCGGTGTCTGCGAGGCTCTATATACTGGCCTCTGGTAGATCCCGGTTGAGTCAAAGGTGGGATATTGTGCGAAAACGCTGCCACGTATGCTTGGTCGGTTTCGCAGAGTTTCCCTGCGCCGCCTTTCGAAGCGAACAGAGTGTGCTGGATCGCTTTCTGCGGCGTTACTGCGTCAACCAACGAAGCATCACGGGTCAGAGGCACCCCCGGCATGATTGAACTCGAACAAGAAGATCCGATCCCGCAAGGCGACCTGGCCTTGCAGATCACCGCACTTCCCCGCGAAACCAACGGTTTCGGCGATATCTTCGGCGGCTGGCTGGTCGCCCAGATGGACCTGGCGGGCACCGCCATGGCCAGCCGCGTCGCTGGCGGCCGGGTCGCCACCGTGGCGATCGATCGCATGGCCTTCCTCGTCCCGGTAGCGGTCGGCGCGCAATTGTCCTTCTATACCCAGACCCTGGAAATCGGCCGCAGCTCGATCCAGATGATGGTCGAGGTGTGGAGCGACGATCCGCTGTCCAGTGAATGGCGCAAGGTCACCGAAGCAGTCTTCGTCTTCGTCGCCATCGACGGCAGTGGCCGCACCCGCTCGGTGCCGCCTCGTCGCTGAGCCGGGTGCGCGGTAAACTCGTTGAATCGCGAAAGGTCCAACCCTTACGTCACTTCATCGAGATCAGCGCATGTCCACACCCAAGGTCGAATCGGAACAACACGGCGAACTCAACTGCTGGCGCATTACCAGCGACAACGCCGAGCTGCTGGTGGCCCAGCAGGGTGCGCAGGTGCTGAGCTACCAGCGACTGGGCGAACCACCCCTCCTCTGGCTGAGCGACCAGGCCCTGTTCAACCACGGCAAGTCGGTGCGCGCCGGCGTACCGGTGTGCTGGCCGTGGTTCGGCAACCTGCAGCGCAACCCGGAGGCTGTCCGTCAGCAGTTCAAGGGCAGCGAGGCGCCGGCCCATGGCCTGGTGCGCGGGCGTGACTGGCAGCTTCTGGGCATCGACAGCAGCGGCGATGCCGTGCAGTTGTCGTTCACCCTCCCGGACACTCAGGGCGACCTGCCCGGCTGGCCACATCAGGTCGAGCTGACCCTCGATATCCGCATGGGCGAGCACCTGAGCCTTGACCTCACCAGCCGCAACCAGGGCAACGACCACGTCACCCTGAGCCAGGCGCTGCACAGCTATTTCGCGGTCAGCGACGTACGCTCGGTCAGCGTCGAAGGCGTAAAGGGGCGCGACTACATCGAGACCCTGGCGGACTGGGAGCAGCGCAGCCAAGTCGCCGACCTGACCTTCAGCGGCGAGACCGACCGCATCTACCTGGATACCCCTGCCGAACTGGCCATTGTCGATCCGGCGTGGAATCGCCGCATTCGCATCGCCTCCCGCGGCTCACGCAGTGCAGTGATCTGGAACCCGTGGGTCGCGCGGGCCGCCGAGTTGCCGGACATGGCCGACGACGGCTGGCAGCGGATGCTGTGCATCGAGACGGCGAATGTCTGGGACGACATCGTGGAGCTGGCACCGGGGGCCAGCCATACCCTGGGCCTGACCCTGTCCAGCGAGCGAATCTGAGGTCCGCGTAGTGTTATAGGTCCGCGTCTTCCACCACCCGCACGTTCGCCGCATCCAGCGCGTAGGCGGCGTCAGCCATGTCGTTGCTGACCTTCTCGATCTTCAGCGTGCCGCTGACCCACATCGGCGTGTAGATATCCGCCAGCTTCACTCCCTTGGGATAGCGCACCAGCACCAGCTGGTTCGGCGGCGGCGGCGGTACGTGGATGCACGCGCCCGGATAGGGTACGAGGAAGAACAGCGTGCTGTTGCCCTTGCCGTCGGCCTCGAGGGGCACCGGATAACCGCCAAGACGGATCGACTTGCCGTTCATCGCCGCCACCGTGTGCGTCGAGTACATCACCGCCGGCAGGCCCTTGCTCTGCTTGAGGCCGCCCTTGGCGTCAAAGGTGCCCATGGCTTCCGGGGAGTTGTGGTCGATTTCCGGCATCGCTTCCAGCGCTTTCTGATCCGACTTGGGCATCAGTTCCAGCCAGTCGGTCTCGGGCAGTTCGGCCCAGGCGAGAGTGCTGCACAGCAGCAGGGGAATGAGGAATAACGCACGCATGAAAAATGCTCGGCAACCGTAAGAAAGTTGCCGAGCATTCTATCCCGCCATCAGCTTTTTTTGATCAGGCCGTAGATCACCAACAGGATGATCGCGCCCACCAACGCCCCGAGGAAACCGGCCACCTGGCCCGCCTGATAGATACCCAGGGCCTGGCCGCCGTAAGTCGCCGCCAGCGAGCCGCCGATACCCAGCAGGATGGTCATGATCCAGCCCATGCTGTCGTCGCCGGGCTTGAGAAAGCGCGCCAGCAGACCGACGATCAGGCCGATGAAGATGGTTCCGATGATACCCATGGCAATCCCTCTGATGATGAACACCACCAAAGCCTAGTCAGCGCTTTGGCGTCCTGCCATCAGAGGGTTGCCGGCGGGAGAGGTTCAGTTCAACCCGCGATCAGGGCTTCGACCTGCTGGATCTTCTGCTCCAGGGTGGCCGTGTCTGCGCAGCGCAGGGTGGCGTGACCCACCTTGCGCCCGACCTTGAAGGCCTTGCCGTAGTGGTGCAGATGGCAGTCGTCGATGGCGACGACTTTATCCACAGGCGGGACTTCACCGATGAAGTTGAGCATGGCGCTTTCGCCGACCTTGCGCGTCGAACCCAGCGGCAGGCCGGCCACGGCACGCAGATGGTTCTCGAACTGGCTGCACTCGGCGCCTTCGATGGTCCAGTGCCCGGAGTTGTGCACGCGCGGGGCGATTTCGTTGGCTTTCAGGCCGCCATCGACTTCGAAGAATTCGAACGCCAGGACGCCGACGTAATCCAGCTTTTCCAGGACCCGTCCGGCGTAGTCTTCAGCCAGTGCCTGCAGCGGATGCTCGCTGCTCGCCACCGACAGACGCAGGATGCCGCTCTCGTGGGTGTTGTGCACCAGCGGGTAGAAGCGGGTTTCGCCATCGCGGGCACGCACGGCGACCAGCGAGACTTCGCCGCTGAACGGCACGAAGCCTTCCAGCAGGCACGGCACGCTGCCCAGCTCGGCGAAGGTGTCGACCACATCGGCCTGGCTGCGCAGGACTTTCTGGCCCTTGCCGTCGTAACCCAGAGTGCGGGTCTTCAGCACGGCCGGCAGGCCGATGCTGGCCACGGCGTTGTCCAGGTCGGCTTGCGACTGGATATCGGCGAAAGCCGGGGTGGGAATGCCCAGGTCCTTGAACATGCTCTTTTCGAACCAGCGATCACGCGCGATGCGCAAGGCTTCCGCGCTCGGGTAGACCGGCACGAACTGCGAAAGGAAGGCCACGGTCTCGGCCGGCACGCTTTCGAACTCGAAAGTCACCAGGTCGACTTCGTCGGCCAGCTGGCGCAGGTGGTCCTGGTCGCCGTAATCGGCGCGCAGATGCTCGCCCAGCGGGGCCGCGCAAGCGTCCGGAGCCGGGTCGAGGAAGGCGAAATTCATGCCCAGCGGAGTGCCCGCCAGGGCCAGCATGCGGCCGAGCTGGCCACCACCGATTACACCGATCTTCATGCGAGTGACCTCAGGCCTGACGCGGATCTGGATTGTCCAGAACGCTGTCTGTCTGCTCTGTGCGGAACTGCTTCAGCACCGTGTGGAACTGCGGGTGCTTGGCGCCGAGGATGCTCGCCGAGAGCAGCGCGGCGTTGATCGCACCGGCCTTGCCAATCGCCAGGGTCGCCACCGGGATACCGGCCGGCATCTGCACGATGGACAGCAGCGAGTCGACACCAGACAGCATCGACGACTGCACCGGAACCCCCAGCACCGGCAGGTGGGTCTTGGCCGCACACATGCCCGGCAGGTGCGCAGCGCCGCCGGCGCCGGCGATGATCACCTCGATGCCGCGGCCTTCGGCCTCTTCGGCGTACTGGAACAGCAGGTCCGGTGTCCGGTGGGCGGAAACCACCTTCACTTCGTAGGGAATGCCGAGTTTTTCCAGCATATCGGCGGTGTGGCTAAGGGTGGACCAATCGGACTTGGAGCCCATGATCACGCCAACCAGTGCACTCATCGTCGAGCCTCTCCTGTAAGCGCCTTGCGGCGCACCAAAAGCAACGAGCCACGCAGGTAGACCGGCGTGGCTCGTCATAAGATTCTGAATCGACCGACCCGGTCGAAGGCGCGGGATTATAGCGCAGTCGAGGGCAAGGCGCCCAGCCCCGTTGGTAAGGCGGGCGCAAACCCCGCTGAGAGGCTTCCAGATGCTCTGGGACCGGGCCCGGGGGCTACTGTCAGCCACCCGACCCACACGTCAAGGACGAACTCATGCGCAAACACCTTCGTACCACGCTGCCGCTGGCCATCGCCGCGCTGTTCCACACCACCTTCGTCGGTGCCGACCACCGCAGCCTGACCGTCTGGGTATTTGCCCACGACGAGCTGGCTGAACTGTCCAACGAACAACTGAAGGCGGATTACTTCGACGACTGGCTGAACGAGATGCGCCAGATCGCCAACATCCCCATCGAGCTGCGCTTCAGGCGCCAGGCACCCGGCCTGACCGACCTCGACTACCGCAGCATGGACGGCCTGAAGGCGCTGTCCGCATGGGCGGACGCCAGCGGCGCCTGGCGCCGGCAGCAGAACAGCCCTGGCGGCATGAGCCGCTACCTGCTGCTGGTCCGCGACCCGCTGGACGACAGCGGCACCACGCTGGGCCTCGCCCACCAGACCGGCAGCGCCGCCATCGCCTCGATCCGCTCCTACGCCACCCCGGGCCATGAGCTGGGCCACACCCTCAGTGCCACTCACGAGGCTTCCGAAGTGCTGTTCAACGGCTGGTTCTGCGAAACCTACATGTTCCCGACCCGCCTCAGTGTCCGCTCCAACTGCTACCGCTACTCGCAGACCAATCGCGAACACATCGCCACCTACCTCAAGCGCCTGCAGCATTGATCGTGGTCGCGTCCTGCCGTCCCGACTCCAGCTTGCGCCACAGCAAACGCACATTCGCCTTGCGCACCAGTGCGCAGCGGTACAGGCGGATCTCCAGTGGCACATGCCACTGGGGCCCGCCACACACCACCAGCTCGCCCCGCTCCAGCTCGGCGCGTGCCGACAGGCGCGGCACCCAGGCAATGCCCAGGCCTTCCAGGGCCATGCTTTTCAGACTGTCGGCCATGGCGGTTTCATAGACAGTGGTGAAACGCAGGTTGCGCTGACGCAACAGCAGGTTCACCGAGCGCCCGAGAAACGCGCCGGCGCTGTAGGCCAGCAGCGGCACGCTGCCCTCGCCTTCCAGATCGAACAGCGGCTTGCCGTCGGCACCCGCGGCACACACCGGCAACATCTCGGTATGGCCCAAGTGCAGCGACGGGAAAATCTCCGCATCCATCTGCAGGGCCGCATCCGGGTCATAGAAGGCCAGCATCAGATCGCAGCCGCCTTCACGCAACGCATGCACCGCATCGCCGACGTTGGTCGCCACCAGGCGGGTGGCGATGTTCAGGCCGTCGTTGCGCAGCTGGGCGATCCAGCGCGGAAAGAAGCCGAGGGCCAGCGAGTGTGCCGCGGCGACCTGGATCACCTCGCCCTGCCCGCCTTCAAGATGATGCAAATGGCGGAGAACTTCGCTCAACTGGTCGACAACGGTACGGGCGGTGACGAGAAACAACTGCCCCGCCGCGGTCAGCTCGATGGGCGTGCGCGAGCGGTTGACCAGGGTCAGCCCGAGTGCCGCTTCCAGGCTGCGGATACGCCGGCTGAAGGCCGGCTGGGTGACGAAGCGGCGCTCGGCGGCCTGGGAGAAACTGCGGGTCGCGGCCAGCGCACTGAAGTCTTCCAGCCATTTGCTTTCAAGGTTCATCGGAATCTCTCCAAAAAGCGCGCACCAAAATGGCACACGCTCGAATGCGAAAGAACGTCACATGGGACGTTATGCCGTTTGTGCATAGGTTAGCGTGCAACAGCATTGGCCGCAAAACGGCTTCCGCCCCTACGATTGGCGACATTCCGGCACATGCCGGGTTATTTCGAGATGATACTCATCATGTCCGCTGCTGCATCGTTCCGCGTTGAAAAAGACCTGCTTGGCACCCTGGAAGTCCCTGCCGATGCCTACTACGGCATCCAGACCCTGCGCGCCGCCAACAACTTCCACCTCTCCGGTGTTCCGCTGTCGCACTACCCGAAGCTGGTCGTGGCCCTGGCCATGGTCAAGCAGGCCGCTGCCGACGCCAACCGTGAGCTGGGTCACCTGAGCGATGCCAAGCACGCCGCCATCAGCGAGGCCTGCGCCCGCCTGATCCGCGGTGACTTCCACGAGCAGTTCGTGGTGGACATGATCCAGGGCGGTGCTGGTACCTCTACCAACATGAACGCCAACGAAGTGATCGCCAACATCGCGCTGGAGGCCATGGGCCACCAGAAAGGCGAGTACAAGCACCTGCACCCGAACAACGACGTGAACATGGCGCAGTCGACCAACGACGCCTACCCGACCGCGATCCGCCTGGGTCTGCTGCTGGGTCACGACGCACTGCTGGCCAGCCTCGACAGCCTGATCCAGGCGTTCGCTGCCAAGGGTGAAGAATTCAGCCACGTACTGAAGATGGGTCGTACCCAGCTGCAGGACGCGGTCCCGATGACCCTGGGCCAGGAATTCCGTGCCTTCGCCACCACCCTGACCGAAGACCTGAACCGCCTGCGCACCCTGGCGCCGGAAGTGCTGACCGAAGTCAACCTGGGCGGTACCGCCATCGGCACCGGCATCAACGCCGACCCGGGCTACCAGGCCCTGGCCGTGCAGCGCCTGGCCACCATCAGCGGCCAGCCGCTGGTTCCGGCCGCTGACCTGATCGAAGCCACCTCGGACATGGGCGCCTTCGTCCTGTTCTCCGGCATGCTCAAGCGCACCGCGGTCAAACTGTCGAAGATCTGCAACGACCTGCGCCTGCTGTCCAGCGGCCCGCGCACCGGCATCAACGAGATCAACCTGCCGGCCCGCCAGCCAGGCAGCTCGATCATGCCAGGCAAGGTCAACCCGGTTATCCCGGAGGCCGTCAACCAGGTGGCCTTCGCCATCATGGGCAACGACCTGGCCCTGACCGTCGCTGCCGAAGGCGGCCAGCTGCAACTGAACGTCATGGAACCGCTGATCGCCTACAAGATCTTCGACTCCATCCGTCTGCTGCAGCGCGCCATGGACATGCTGCGCGAGCACTGCATCGTCGGCATCACCGCCAACGAACAGCGCTGCCGTGAACTGGTCGAACACTCGATCGGCCTGGTCACCGCCCTGAACCCTTACATCGGCTACGAAAACGCCACCCGTATCGCCCGCATTGCCCTGGAAAGCGGCCGCGGTGTACTGGAACTGGTGCGCGAGGAAGGCCTGCTGGACGAAGCGATGCTCAACGACATCCTGCGTCCGGAAAACATGATCGCTCCGCGTCTGGTTCCGCTGAAAGCGTAACCCCACGCAACAACCGTCTCACCAGGTCGAGGGACTAGACACCTCTCACCTTTCGAGGGCCCAGGCTTACACCCGGGCCCTTTTTTTATGCTCGCGAAACACCTCGCTACGCGAATCGTCTTACAGCCTTTCTCCGGATGTCGTACTGTGCCCGGCTACGAACAAGACCGACCATGGAGAATGGCGCATGACTTCGGCGTCCCCCCGCCCCGCCCGCAGCATCATGGTGCTGTATACCGGCGGCACCATCGGCATGCAGACCGGTGCCAATGGCCTGACCCCCGCTTCCGGCTTCGAGCAGCGCATGCGCGCCGGGTTATCCACAAGGACCGACCTGGCTCCCTGGCGCTTTCGCGAGATGGCACCGCTGATCGACAGCGCCAACATGACTCCGCAGTACTGGTTGCGCCTGCGCACGGCGATCAGCGAAGCGGTGGATGCCGGCTGCGACGCGGTGCTGGTCCTGCACGGTACCGATACCCTGGCCTACAGCGCGGCGGCCATGAGCTTCCAGTTGCTCGGGCTGGATGCGCCCGTGCTGTTCACCGGTTCGATGCTGCCGGTGGGTGCGGACGACAGTGATGCCTGGGAAAACCTCACCGGTGCACTGCAAACGCTGACCACAGGCCAGCCGTCCGGGGTGCAGCTGTTCTTCCATGGCGAGTTGCTGCCGCCACACCGTACCGCCAAGGTCCGCAGCTTCGGTCGCCATCCTTTCATTGCCCTGCAGCGCAACGCTACGGCGAACGAAACTCCCACGCGACCTGCCGCGCTGGACTATCGCCAATCGCGCCAGGCTGTGGATATCGCCGTATTACCGCTGGTTCCGGGCTTTTCCGCCGAGCTGTTGCGCGCAGTTATCCACAGCGGTGCGCGGGGTCTTGTGCTGGAATGCTTCGGCAGCGGCACCGGTCCCAGTGACAACGCGGATTTCCTTGCCGCCCTCGAACAAGCGCATGCCCGCGACATCGTGGTCATCGCCATCACCCAATGCCACGAAGGCGGCGTCGAGCTGGACATCTACGAGGCCGGAAGCCGTCTGCGCCAGGCCGGTGTGCTGTCCGGTGGCGGCATGACCCGGGAAGCCGCGCTAGGCAAATTGCAATTGCTGCTCGGCAGCGCCCTGCCAGTCGAGGAAGTACGCCGCCTGGTTGAAGTGGACCTGGCCGGCGAGCTGCGCTGAAGGCATGCAATTTGCTCGTTTCCCGCACAGCCCATCAGCCCGGTATCGAGCATGCTGCACTCTCACCTGACGACCCTGCACGCGGTTTCCCTGGTCCTGCAGACCTTTCAGGACCAGGGGCTGACCGACGATGCACTGCTGCAGGGCAGTGGCATCCGCACGGCCGACCTGGGCCGCGCCGACTCACGCATCACCACCCGCCAGGAGATGCAGGTGTGCGCCAACGCGGTGGCCCGGCGACACGACATCGGCCTGGAACTGGGCCGGCGCATGCACGTTTCGTCCTACGGCATGCTCGGCTATGCCCTACTGTCCAGTGCCACCTTAGGTGACGCTTTGCATCTGGCACTGCGCTACCCCGCGCTGCTGGGAACACTTTTCCACCTGCGCCTGATCGAGGACGGCGAGCGGATCTGGTTCAGCGCCAGCGATTACCGCGAAGAACCGCAGTTGGCGGCGTTCAACGCCGAGTTCTGCCTGGTCTCGCTGAAAGTCATCTGCGATGACCTGCTGGGTCGTCCGCTGCCGCTGCTGGGCGCGCGCTTCGCCCATGCCGAACCGGACTACCACCCCAAGTACGGCGAGACCTTCACCTGCCCGTTGCGTTTCGATGCCGACGACAACGCCTTCGCCTTCGATCGCGCCTGGCTGGAGCAGCCGTTGCCCCTCGCCGACCTGGTGACGCATCGGGCGATGGCCGAGCGCTGCCGGCAGTTGAACCTGGAGTTCACCGGGCGCCAGGCCTGGCTCGGCAGGATCCGCCAGGCACTCGCCGACCAGCTGGAGACGCCGCCGGGACTGGAAGGCCTGGCGCGGCAGATGAACTGCTCGTCGCGGACCCTGCGCCGGCACCTGGGCGAAATGGGCAGCAGCTACCAGCAACTGCTCGACGAGCTACGCTTCGAACGGGCCAAGCAGTTGCTCGCCGAGGGGCAGATGCCGATCTACCGGATCGCCGAGGTGCTGGGGTTCAGCGAAACGGCCAGTTTCCGCCATGCGTTCATGCGCTGGAGTGGCGTGGCGCCGAGTCATTTCAGGGCCTGACCCTGGCCATTTCGATCCCCTTTTGGCCGTTTGCGCCGTTCTGCTTCACCGCGTCGCCCCGCACCATTCGGGAAATACGCCAGTGATTTGGAGAACAACAATGCTGACGATCTATTCCGATGACCACCGCCTGCACCACGGCCGCTGCGAGCTGATCGACGGCCAGCTCAAGCCTTGCTTCGAGATGCCCTCCCGCGCCGACCATGTCCTGGATCGGGTCAAGGCGCGCAATATCGGCCCCATCAGCGGTCCCACCGATTTCGGCCGCGCGCCCCTGCAACGGGTGCACAGCGCCGACTACCTGAATTTCTTCGAAGGCGCCTGGGCGCGCTGGGCCGCACTGGAGCGCGACGGCGACCTGCTGCCGTTCACCTGGCCAGCGCGGACCCTGCGCCGGGTCAAGCCCACCAGCCTGCTCGGCGAACTGGGCTACTACAGCTTCGACGCCGGCGCACCGATCACCGCCGGCACCTGGCAGGCCGCCTACAGCGCGGCGCAAGTCGCGCTCACCGCCCAGGCGGCGATCCAGGCCGGCGCCCACAGCGCCTTCGCCCTCTGCCGCCCGCCGGGACATCACGCCGCCAGCGATGTGATGGGCGGCTACTGCTACCTGAACAACGCCGCCATCGCCGCCCAGGCGTTTCTCGACCAAGGCCACCAGCGCGTGGCCATCCTCGATGTCGACTACCACCACGGCAACGGTACCCAGGAAATCTTCTACCAGCGCAGCGACGTGTTCTTCGCCTCGATCCACGGCGACCCGCAGGCGGAATTCCCGTTCTTCCTCGGTTATGCCGACGAACAGGGCGAAGGCGCCGGCGAGGGCTACAACGTCAACTACCCGCTGCCCGCCGGCAGCGACTGGGCCACCTGGCGCGATGCCCTCGACCAGGCGTGCCAGCGGATCGACGCCTACGCACCGGACGTGCTGGTCATTTCCCTGGGGGTGGACACCTTCAAGGATGATCCGATCTCCCAGTTCAAGCTCGACAGCCCCGATTACCTGGCCATGGGCGAGCGTATCGCGCGCCTGGGCAAGCCGACCCTGTTCGTGATGGAGGGTGGCTATGCGGTGGAAGAAATCGGCATCAATGCCGTGAACGTTCTCGAAGGTTTCGAACGCGCTCAACAGGAAGCCCAGGCATGACTCGACTCAAGCGACTGCTCGCCCCCCTGCTGTGTACCACCCTGCTCGCCGGCAGCCTCCAGGCCGTTGCCGAGCAACGGACGCTGCGGGTCTACAACTGGTTCGACTACATCACCCCGCAGACCCTGACCGACTTCCAGAAGGACGGCCAGGTCAAGCTGATCTACGACATCTTCGACACCAACGAGGCCCTGGAAGCCAAGCTGCTCACCGGCAACTCCGGCTACGACGTGGTGGTGCCGTCCAACGTGTTCCTTGCCAAGCAGATCGAAGCGGGCGTGTTCCAGCCGCTGGATCGCAGCAAGCTGCCCAACTGGCAGCACCTCGATCCGGCGCTGATGAAGCTGATCGAGGCCAACGACCCGGGCAACAAGTTCGCCGTGCCGTACATGTACGGCACCGTGCTGATCGGCTTCAACCCGGCCAAGGTCAAGGCCGCCTTGGGCGATAGCGCGCCGGTGGACAGCTGGGACCTGATCTTCAAGGAAGAGAACATCGCCAAGCTCAAGCAATGCGGCGTGGCGCTGCTCGATTCACCGTCGGAAATCATGCCGCTGGCCCTGCAGTACCTGGGCTTGCCGCCGAACAGCGACAAGCCGGCGGACTACAAGAAGGCCGAGGAACTGATGCTGAAGATCCGACCGCACATCACCTACTTCCATTCGTCCAAGTACATGGCCGACATCGCCAATGGCGATATCTGCGTGGCGGTGGGCTACTCCGGCAGCTTCTCGCAGGCGGCCAACCGTGCCATCGAGGCGAAGAACGGCGTGGTGGTGGACATGCGTCTGCCGAAGGAAGGCGCGCCGATCTGGTTCGACATGCTGGCGATTCCGAAAGGCGCGACCAACCCGGACGATGCCCATGCGTTCATCAACTACCTGCTGCAACCGCAGGTGATCGCGCCGATCAGCGACTTCGTCGGCTACCCGAACCCGAACAAGGACGCCACCGGGCTGGTCGCCCCGGCGATCCGCAACAACCCCAACCTGTACCCGACCGCGGAGGCGATGACCAGGCTGTATACCCTGCAGCCACTGAATCGCGAGGGCGAGCGGGCACGGACACGGGCCTGGACCAAGATCAAGGCGGGGACCTGACGGATTGGCTTGCCTGTAAAACGCAGCTCGCCCACGAAAAGCCGCGCTCCTACAGGGTGCCGCCGCCCCAGGCTCTTCGCAGGCGCCGCAAGGCGTCTGCGATGCCGGCTTCGCCGACAGCGGCAAACCCCAACACCAGCCCCGCCTTCTTATCCACAGCCCGCTCCGGCTCACAGAACCAGTAATCACCCAGCCCGTTCAGCTCCACCCCCACTTCCAGAGCCTTCTCCACCAGCCAACGCTCCCGCTCGGCGTTATCCACATCCACTTTGACATGAAGGCCGGCGACCATTTCGGGCAATCCCGCGACCCCAGGGATATCCACAGGCCACCCGGCCAGCAAGGCATTGCGCCGCAGCAGCGCCGCACGGCGCATACGGCGGATATGCCGCTGGAAATGCCCCTGGGCCATGAACTGCGCCATCACCGCCTGGGTACCCACCTCCGAATGCCGCACCATCAGCGCCCGACAGCGGGAAAACGGCTGCACCAGTTGCCGCGGCAGCACCAGGTAGCCGAGGCGCAGCCCTGGAAACGCGACCTTGCTGAAGGTCCCGACATACAACACCCGCCCGCTGCGATCCAGCGCCGCCAGAGGCGCCAACGGCGCACCGCTGTAACGGTACTCGCCGTCATAGTCGTCCTCGACGATCCAGCCCTGGTTGCGCTCGGCCCAGGCCAGCAACTCCAGGCGCCGGGCCAGGCTCATCACCACCCCGGTGGGGTACTGGTGGGAGGGCGTGACATAGGCCACGCGGCAATCGCCCAAGCGGGAAAGCGCAGCACAATCCAGCCCGTCGTTATCCACAGCGACGCCGTGCACCGCCGCTCCGGTCAGGGCGAAGGCACAGGCGGCCGCACGATAGCCCGGATTTTCCACAGCCACCCCGGCCCCGGGCTCCAGCAGCAACTGTGCACAAAGGCTGATGGCCTGCTGTGCACCACTGGTGATCACAATTTGTTCAGGCGTGCAGGAAAGCCCCCGCGATCGCCGCAAGTAGGCCGCGATGAGTTCCCGAAGCAGCGGTTCCCCCGCCGGATCGCCATAGCCCAGTGTCGCCATCTCGGGATTTCGCCAGAAACCCGCCTGCAGCTTGGCCCAGACCTCGAACGGGAACAGGTCGTAGGCCGGTACACCGACGCGAAACGCCCGCGGTGGACCGCTTCTTGGCGTAGGCAAATGATGGTTTTCCAGACGAAAAAGTGCGGCAGTGTGGATAACTTTACTGGACGAATCACCAGTATTTTCCGCCGAAATTGTGGATAACCCTGTAGATAAACCCCGGGATAACCCTGTGGATACTTTTGTGGACAATTTTGGCAGCTGACTGACGTAAGTGCCGTCGCCGACCCGGCTTTCGATGAAACCCTCGGCGTACAACTGGTCGTAGGCGCGCACCACGCTGTTGCGCGACAGACCGAGGATCGCCGCCATGTCCCGGCTCGCAGGCAAGCGCGTGCCACTGCCCAGTCGCCCGTCCAGCACCCGTGCCCGCAACGCCTGGTACAGCTGGCGACTCAGGCCCTGGCGGCGGTCCAGGACGATTCCGGAAGGATCGAAAAGCAGGGAGACAGACGATTCGACCATGATCAATGGACCCATGAAATTGGCATGAAATGGCTCTTACCATGAACCAATAGCCTGCCTAGGATTGCTCCCAATCGCCAAGGGATTTTTTCCATGTACACACCCAGCGCTTTCAAAGACGACGACCTGCAACGCCAGCTCGAACATATCGCCAGCACCCGCCTGGCAGTGCTGATCAGCCATGGCGAGCACGGTCTGCAGGCCTCCCACGTACCGCTGCTGCTGGACCCGCATGCCGGTCCCAAGGGCACCCTGTACGGCCACGTAGCCCGCGGCAACCCGCAGTGGCGCGACCTGGAAAGCGCTGCCGAAGTACTGCTGGTGTTCCCCGGGGCCGATGCCTACGTCAGCCCCGGCTACTATCCGAGCAAGGCGCAAGACCCGCGCACCGTGCCGACCTGGAATTATGTCGCGGTACACGCCTGGGGCACGCCGCACGTTATCCACAGCCCGGAACCCCTGCTGGATATCGTCCGGCGCCTGAGCGACCAGCATGAACAGGGCCGCGCCCGGCCCTGGTCGGTGGACGACGCACCGGCCGATTACCTGCAAGGCATGCTCAAGGCCATCGTCGGTTTCGCCGTGCCCATCGAGCGCCTGCAATGCAACCGCAAGCTGAGCCAGAACCGCTCGGCCATCGATCACGAAGGTGTGCGCAGCGGTCTTGCCGCCAGCGCCGACCTGCTGGACAACAACCTCGCTGCCCTGATGCAGCAACCCTGAAGGAACGCATACATGTCTACCGTAGAGATTCGTCCAGTCACCGCCGCCGACCACGCCGCCTGGTTGCCCCTGTGGCAGGCCTACCTGCGTTTCTATGAAACCGAACTGCCCGACGCGGTCAGTGCCGAGACCTGGAAGCGCTTTCTCGACCCCGCGGAAACCACCAACTCCGCCCTGGCTTGGGTCGATGGCAAGGCGCTGGGCATGGTCAACTGGATCTTCCACCGCACCAACTGGGCTGTGGAAAACGCCTGCTACCTGCAGGACCTGTATGTCGACGGCGACCAGCGCGGCCTGGGCATCGGTCGCAAGCTGATCGAACACGTCTACGCCGCCGCCAGCGCTGCAAACTGCTGCAAGGTCCACTGGCTGACCCACGAAACCAACGCCACCGCGATCACCTTGTACGAGAAGGTCGCCGAGCGTCCCGGCTTCATCCAGTTCCGCAAACCGATGGAGGGGCATTCATGAGCAGCCCTCTCAACTGGAAACCCGCCCGCGAGCCGCAGGCCGAGCCGCTGGACGGGCGCTTCATTCGCCTGGAAAAACTCGATCCCGCCCGGCACGGCGATGATCTCTGGGAAGTGCTCCAGGGCCCGAACGCCGACGCCAGCTTGTGGGACTACCTGCCTTACGGGCCTTTCACCGAGCGCGAGCCCTTCGACCGCTGGCTGCAGGACAACGCCGCCGGCCGCGACCCGCTGTTCTACAGCGTCATCGATCGGGCCAGTGGCCAGGTCCAGGGGATTCTCAGCCTGATGTCCATCGTTGCCGCCCATGGCCGTATCGAAGTCGGGCATATCGCCTTCGGCGCCGCCATGCAGCGCACGCCCAAGGGCACCGAGGCGGTGTACTTGCTGGGCAAGCTGGCCTTCGAACTGGGCAACCGTCGTTTCGAATGGAAGTGCAACAACGCCAACGCCCGCTCGCGTCGGGCTGCGGAGCGCTTCGGCTTCACCTTCGAGGGGGTGTTCCGCCAGCACATGGTGGTCAAGGACCAGAACCGCGACACGGCCTGGTATTCGATCACCGATGACGAGTGGCCGGCGGTCGCGGCCGGTTTCGAGCGCTGGCTGAGCGAGGACAACCAGCGGCCCGAGGGTCAGCTGAGGACGCTGGAGGCGTGCCGCACGATCCGTTGAACCAAACGGGGCCGCTTGCGGCCCTGCTTCACCTCACCCGATCCGGCCGCCGCAAGACCCCCATCTGCAATCCGAATGGTCGAAACACCGCGTTCAGCGAGTTGAGCGTCGGATTGCCCTCTCCCTGTTCTATCTGAATCAGGGTACGCACCGAAATCTTGCACATCCGCGCGAACTGGGTCTGTTGCAGCTTCGCCACCTCCGTCCGCAACTTGCGCACCGCGGCACCCAGTTCCAGAGACCCATCGGCAATACCCTGCAGGACGCCCTCGATCAACAAAGCGCGAATCTCGATCGAAACCGTCATAGCAATTCCCAGTCGTTCATACGTTGTTCGAGGTTCTTCAAGGCGATTGCCGGGTGATTCATCACTGCATCCGGCAAACCCAGGTCCCTCAACAGATCCGGCAATGCCATCAACTGGCGAGCATCCTGGCGCAGGCGTTCGAAAGTCTGTTGCGGGTCCACCAGTGGCTCCAGCAGGCTACAGGCCGCACGCCAGTCAATCTCGCCACCGCGCTCCACGGGCGACGTCCATTCAGTGCCTGATTGCGGGCGAACTTCACGAACCAGTGGCAGATGGCCTGACCGTCATCCAGCACCGCGTCCGGGTAGAGCAAGCCGTCCCGGCCTTCGCTCAGCAACAGCTTGGGTGCCTCCCCCCCGGCGCCCGTCGCGCCACCGATGGCCGCGCCCTGTTCGTAGGCATATTCGAGAAAGCGCTGATCGCGGGTCACGACATCATCGAAGCCGAAACCCATGGGCGCCGACGTATCCAGTGCCTCCACAGATGCCTTGATACGCAGGTTGCCAATAGGCGCGGGAGTGCTTCGCGCGAGCAGGAAAATGTCATCCGCCAGCCCTTCCGGTTTCTCCCGCCCGATGTGCCTGAGCAGAAAGCGCGTAAAGTTGGAGGGTCAATGGATACATGGCGGCCTCGGCCAGCGTAACGCAGCTTGATCTGCAATATAGTGCAAATCGACCAGCCCAGCACCCACCAAATCTGCATTAAGATGCATAATTTAGAAGAAATACGTTAACTTTCTGCATTTAAATGCAGACATACAAACAAAAAAAGGGGAGCAATTCGCTCCCCATGAGGTTAACCGTTTACCGCCGAGGGCTTTCTCAGCCCTCGATCTCGATCAGGATTTCGCCCGGGTTGACGCGGTCGCCCTTGGCGATGTGGATGGCGACAACCTTGCCGGCGATCGGCGATTGCACTTCGGTTTCCATCTTCATCGCTTCGGTGATCAGCACGGCCTGGCCCGCCTTGACGGTGTCGCCTTCCTTGACCAGGACATCGACGATGTTGCCCGGCATGGTGGTGCTGATATGACCCGGCGCAGTGGCCTGCTTGCGCTTGCTGCCACCACCGCCGACGAACTCGTTGAGCGGCTCGAACACCACTTCTTCCGGCATGCCGTCGATGGACAGGTAGAAGTGACGCTTGCCTTCGGCCTTGACGCCGACACCGGTGATGTCGACGCGATAGGTCTCGCCGTGGACGTCGATGACGAACTCGGTCGGTACGCCTTCACCGCCGGCCGAGGTCACGGCGCCAGCTTCCGGAATCGGCAGCAGGACTTCAGGGGTCAGGGTGCCGGCCTCACGCTCTTCGAGGAATTTGCGCCCGATGTCCGGGAACATGGCGAAGGTCAGCACATCTTCTTCGGAGTGCGCCAGGCTGCCGATATCGGCGCGCAGCTTGGTCATTTCCGGCTTGAGCAGGTCGGCCGGGCGCACGTCGATCACTTCTTCGCTGCCGATGGCCTGGCGCCGCAGTTGTTCGTTGACCACGCCCGGTGCCTTGCCGTACCCACCTTGCAGGTACAGTTTCACCTCGTTGGTGATGGTCTTGTAGCGCTCACCGGCCAGCACGTTGAAGAAGGCCTGGGTGCCGACGATCTGCGAGGTCGGGGTGACCAGCGGCGGGAAGCCGAGGTCTTCGCGGACCCGCGGGATTTCCGCCAGCACTTCGTTCATGCGGTTCAGCGCGCCCTGCTCTTTGAGCTGGTTGGCCAGGTTGGAGATCATGCCGCCTGGCACCTGGTTGACCTGGACGCGGGTGTCCACCGAGGTGAACTCGCTTTCGAACTGGTGGTACTTCTTGCGCACGGCGTAGAAGTACAGGCCGATTTCCTGCAGCAATTCCAGGTCCAGGCCGGTGTCGAACTCGCTGCCCTTGAGCGCGGCGACCATCGACTCGGTACCCGGGTGGCTGGTGCCCCAGGCGAAGCTGGAGATCGCGGTGTCGATATGATCGGCGCCGTTCTCGACCGCCTTGAGCTGGCACATGGCAGCCAGGCCGGCGGTGTCGTGGGAGTGGATGAACACCGGCAGCGACTGCTCGGCCTTCAGCGCCTTGACCAGCTCGCCCGTGGCGAACGGGGTCAGCAGGCCGGCCATGTCCTTGATCGCGACCGAGTCGCAACCCATGGCTTCCATCTGCTTGGCCTGGGCGACGAAGGCGTCGATGGTGTGCACCGGGCTGGTGGTGTAGGCGATGGTGCCCTGGGCATGCTTGCCGGCAGCCTTCACCGCTTCGATGGCAACCCGCAGGTTACGCACGTCGTTCATCGCGTCGAAGATGCGGAACACGTCGATGCCGTTGACCGCGGCCTTGGCCACGAAAGCCTTGACCACGTCGTCGCTGTAGTGGCGGTAGCCGAGCAGGTTCTGCCCGCGCAGCAGCATCTGCAGGCGGGTGTTGGGCAGCGCGGCGCGCAGTTTGCGCAGACGCTCCCACGGGTCTTCCTTGAGGAAGCGCACGCAGGCGTCGAAGGTCGCGCCGCCCCAGACTTCCAGCGACCAGTAGCCGACTTTGTCGAGCTTGTCGCAGATCGGCAGCATGTCTTCGGTGCGCATGCGGGTGGCCAGCAGGGACTGGTGGGCGTCGCGCAGGATCGTGTCGGTTACGAAAATTTTCTTGGACATTATGGGTTCCTCACAGGCCTGCATGCGCGGCGATGGCGGCGGCGATAGCCAGCGCCAGCTCTTCGGGTTTGCGCTTGATCGAGTAGTTGGTCAGTTCCGGATGGCTTTCCACGAAGCTGGTGTTGAACTGGCCGCTGCGGAATTCCGGATTGCGCAGGATTTCCTGGTAGTACGCGGCGGTGGTCTTCACCCCTTGCACGCGCATGTCATCCAGGGCGCGCAGGCCGCGGTCCATGGCTTCTTCCCAGGTCAGCGCCCAGACCACCAGTTTCAGGCACATGGAGTCGTAGAACGGTGGAATGGTGTAGCCGGTGTAGATCGCCGTGTCGGTACGCACGCCGGGGCCGCCGGGGGCGTAGTAACGGGTGATCTTGCCGAAGCTCGGCAGGAAGTTGTTCTTCGGATCCTCGGCGTTGATCCGGAACTGCAGGGCGAAACCGCGGTGCTGGATATCTTCCTGCTTGACCGACAGGGGCAGGCCCGAGGCGATACGGATCTGCTCGCGAACGATGTCGATGCCGGTGATTTCCTCGGTGATGGTGTGTTCCACCTGCACCCGGGTGTTCATTTCCATGAAGTACACCTCGCCCTCGGCGAGCAGGAACTCCACGGTACCGGCGTTTTCATAGCCGACCGCCTTGGCCGCGCGTACCGCCAGGTCGCCGATATAGGCGCGCTGTTCCGGGGTCAGCTGTGGGCTCGGGGCGATCTCGATGAGCTTCTGGTTGCGGCGCTGGATCGAGCAGTCACGCTCGAACAGGTGCACCACGTTGCCGAAGCTGTCACCAATGATCTGGGCTTCGATGTGCTTGGGGTTGACGATGCATTTTTCCAAGAAGACTTCCGCCGAGCCGAAGGCCTTGGTCGCTTCGGAAATCACCCGCGGGAAGGCCTGTTCCAGCTCTTCGCGACTGTTGCAGCGACGAATGCCGCGGCCACCACCACCGGACGTGGCCTTGAGCATCACCGGATAACCGATGCGATCGCCTTCGTTCAGCGCTTCGTGGATGTCGGCGACGTTGCCTTCGGTGCCGGGGGTGACCGGTACGCCAGCCTTGATCATGCTGCGGCGGGCTTCGGTCTTGTCGCCCATGCGACGAATGACTTCAGCGGCCGGACCGATGAACTTGATCCCGCGTTCGGCGCAGATATCCGCCAGCTCGGCGTTTTCCGAGAGGAAACCGTAACCCGGGTGCAGGGCATCGCAACCGGTTTCCACAGCCAGGTTGACCAGCTTGCGCGGGTTCAGGTAACCGGCCAGGGGCTCGGCACCGATGCTGTGGGCCTCGTCGGCGCGCTTGACGTGCAGGGCATGACGGTCGGCGTCGGAATAGATTGCCACGGAGCGAATGCCCATCTCGGCGCAGGCCCGCACGATCCGAACTGCGATCTCACCCCTGTTGGCGATCAGGATTTTTTTTATCACTGGAGTCTTCCCAAAGCCGCTGGACAAACGACCCGCCACTGCGGGTCGGCGCGTGACCAGAATCAACTGGCCAGTCGTGCAATCACCCTAGCGCCGTGCGTGAATAAACAAAAATCAATAATTATTAGGGGCTCTATTAGCAATTGCTTATAGTGCGGTAACAAGGTTTTTCAGAGAACTGGGGATAACGTGCGTAAGTCATTGATGCGTATGACATTGCGTCAATTGCAGATCTTCAATGAGGTGTGCGATTTGCGCTCTTACAGCCGCGCCGCGGAGGAAATGGCGCTGACACAACCCGCCGTTAGTCTACAGATTCGCCAGCTGGAAGAGCTGGTGGGACAGCCTCTGTTCGAATACGTCGGCAAGAAACTCTACCTCACCGAGGCCGCCGAAGCCCTGCAACGCGCCAGCCGGGACATCTTCGGACGTCTGGAAAGCCTCGACATGCAGCTCTCGGACATGCAGGGCTCGCTGCAGGGCCAGTTGAAGCTGGCCGTGGAATCCAGCGCCAAGTACTTCGTGCCGCACCTGTTCGCGGCGTTCAGGAATCTGCACCCGGAGGTCAACCTGACCCTGACCGTGGTCAACCGTGCCCAGGCCATTCGCCGTCTGTCCGACAACCGCGACGACCTGATCATCATGTCCATGGTCCCGCAGGACATGGGCCTGGAGTTCCTGCCGTTCCTCAACAACCCCATCGTCGCCGTCGCCCCGCCGGATCATCCGCTGTGCCGGATGGAGCGCCTGCGCCTGCAGGACCTGGAACCGCATACCCTGCTGATCCGCGAGCAGGGCTCGGGCACGCGCAAGGCCTGCGAGGAATACTTCAAGGAGAAGCGCGTGCACTTCACCCAGACCCTGGAAGTCACCTCGGCCGATGCTCAGCGCGAATGCGTGATTGCCGGTCTCGGCATCGCCCTGCTGACCCGCCACGCGCTGAATCTGGAACTGGCTACCGGGGTGCTGCGCGAGTTGCCGGTGGAGGAATTGCCACTGTATCGAAGCTGGTGCGTGGTGCAATCCAAGGCCAAGCGGCAGTCGCCGGTGGCCTTGGCGTTTCTTGCATTCATTCGCAGCGAACGTGCGCAGATCAGCGGACTTGTTGAGCGCTTCTCCGGGGTTCTGCCGCCGACACCTGCCATACGTTGAAATCTTTCAGGTCGGGGAAGTCGGCGATGTCCTGGAGCAGGCGGCGCTGTTCGGAATAGCTTTCGATCGCGCGGCGGAATTCCATGCGACGCTGATCCTTTTCCTGCTGCTTGCGGGATTTGGCGCTGGGTTGATACGAGCCATCGAGTTCACGAGCCATTGCATATCTCCCTGATCGAGTGCGGGAGTTTCAGACTGCAGCGGCAAGTTGACGGTTTGACGGCGGGAGGGTGACAGGGGTGTGAATCGTGATAGCTGGTTGCTTGCCGCGTGCCCTGTAGGAGCTGGCTTGCCTGCGAAGGACCGCGCAGCGGTCCCCGACAGGGGTGAGTCCGGGACCGCTTTGCGGTCCTTCGCAGGCAAGCCAGCTCCTACGGGGATCGCGGGCAGACTGAAATTACTCGTCGGCGCTCTTCAGCGACTTTGGCGACAACCGCAGGCTGCGCAGGCTGCGCTTCACGCTCTTGAGGTGATTGACCAGGCTCGGCCCGCGAGCCATGGCCACGCCCATCGCCAGCACGTCGATCACCACCAGGTGGGCGATACGCGAGGTCAGCGGGGTGTAGATTTCGGTGTCTTCATGCACGTCGATGGCCAGGTTGACCGTCGACAGCTCGGCCAGCGGGGTCTGGCTCGGGCACAGGGTGATGAGGTTGGCGCCGCTCTCGCGGACGATGTTCGCGGTGATCAGCAGGTCCTTGGAACGACCGGACTGGGAAATGCACACCGCCACGTCGCCAGGCTTGAGGGTCACCGCCGACATCGCCTGCATGTGCGGGTCGGAGTAGGCCGCGGCGCTCAGCAGCAGGCGGAAGAACTTGTGCTGGGCATCCGCCGCCACCGCGCCGGAGGCACCGAAACCGTAGAACTCGACGCGCTGGGCCTGGGCCATGGCGGTCACGGCGCGCTGCAGGGCCTGGGGATCGAGGTGCTCGCGCACTTCCATCAGGGTGTGCAGGGTGGTGTCGAAGATCTTCAGGCTGTAGTCCGCGACCGAGTCGTCTTCATGAATCGCGAACTGCCCGAAGCTGGCACCGGCAGCCAGGCTCTGCGCCAGCTTCAGTTTCAGGTCCTGGAAGCCCGAGCAGCCGATGGCCCGGCAGAAACGCACGATGGTCGGCTCGCTGATGCCGACGCTGTGCGCCAGGTCGGCCATGGAGCTATGCATGACCGCCGCGGGGTCAAGCAATACGTGGTCGGCAACCTTGAGCTCCGACTTGCGTAGCAGATGCCGCGACTGGGCGATGTGTTGCAACAGATTCAATGGCAGGACTCGGTTATGATCGGCTGGCCGGTTGTAGCAATCTTGTAGTTATACTACATGACTGGCGAACCGCCCAGCTAAACGAGACAGGAGTGTGGTGGGTTTGACTATTCCTTGTGACATTCTGGTCTTCGGCGGCACCGGCGATCTGGCCCTGCACAAACTGCTTCCGGCGCTCTACCACCTGTATCGCGAGGGTCGTCTGCACCCCGCCGTGCGGATCGTCGCCCTGGCCCGCAGCCCGATGCCACGCAATAGTTTTCAAAAGCTTGCAGAACGCCGCTGCCGCGCCCAGATCGCTCGCAGCGACTTCGACGAAGACACCTGGGGCCGCTTCGCCACCCGCCTCGACTATTTCTCCATGGACGCCGCGCAGAGCGCCGACTTCGGCCGCCTCGCGCATTTTCTCGGCGAGCCGGGAGGCCTGGCGCGGATCTACTACCTGGCCACCGCGCCCAACCTCTTCGTCCCCATCGTCACCCACCTGAGCATCGCCGGACTGGTCGACAGCGAATCGCGCATCGTCCTGGAAAAGCCCATCGGCCATTCGCTGGAGTCGGCCACCGCCATCAACAGCGCGATCGGCGCGGTGTTCGACGAGTCCCAGGTGTTTCGCATCGACCACTACCTGGGCAAGGAAACCGTGCAGAACCTCATGGCCCTGCGCTTCGCCAACGCCCTGCTGGAGCCGGTGTGGCGGGCCAGCCAGATCGACCATGTGCAGATCAGCGTCTGCGAAACCCTCGGCGTGGAAAACCGCGGCGCCTACTACGACCGCGCCGGCGCCACCCGCGACATGCTGCAGAACCACCTGCTGCAGCTGCTCTGCCTGGTGGCCATGGAGCCGCCGGCGCAGTTCGATGCCGAAGCGGTGCGCGACGAGAAGGTGAAGATCCTCCGCGCGCTCAAGCCGATCACCGACCAGGATGTGCAGGACAAGACCGTCCGCGGCCAGTACAGCGCCGGCAAGATCGGCGGCCAGGAAGTCCCCGCCTACTACTTCGAGAAGGATGTGGACAACGACAGCGACACGGAAACCTTCGTCGCTGTCGAAGCCCATATCAACAACTGGCGCTGGGCCGGCGTGCCGTTCTACCTGCGCACCGGCAAGCGCCTGGCCAAGCGCTCGTCGCAGATCGTCATCCAGTTCAAGCCGGTGCCGCACCGCCTGTTCGACGGTGATCGCGCCAACCAGCTGCTGATCCAGCTGCAGCCCGACGAACGCATCAGCCTGCAGATGATGACCAAGACCCCCGGCAAGGGCATGCACCTGGAGCCGGTGGAACTGAACCTCAACCTGGCCCAGGTGTTTGGCCAGACGCGGCGCTGGGACGCTTACGAACGCCTGCTGCTGGATGTACTGGAAGGCGACTCGACGCTGTTCATGCGCCGTGACGAGGTGGAGGCGGCGTGGGCCTGGATCGATCCGATCCTCAAGGGCTGGCAGGAGCATTTCCAGACCCCGCGCCCCTATCACGCCGGGACCAACGGCCCGGAACAGGCCCACAGCCTGCTGGCCCGCCAGGGCCGCGCCTGGCACGGCTAGGCATTGGGGGGCCGCTTCGCGAGCAAGCTCGCTCCCACAGGATTCGCGCGAACTTTGTGGGAGCGAGCTTGCTCGTGAAGCGGCCCCAATCGACCTACCAGACCATCTCGTCGCGCAGCAGGCGCGCCAGCGCATCGGCCTGGACCGGCCGGCTGATCAGGTAGCCCTGCACTTCGTCGCAGTCCTGCTCGCGCAGGAAACGCAGTTGCTCCTCGGTTTCCACGCCCTCGGCGACCACCATCAGATCCAGGCTGTGCGCCATGACGATGATCGCCCGGGTGATCGAGGCATCCTCGCTGCCTTCCTTCAGACCGCGGATAAAGGCCTGGTCGATCTTCACGTAGTCCACTGGCAGGCGTTTCAGGTAGCTGAGCGAGGAATAACCAGTGCCGAAGTCGTCGATCGCCAGCTTGACCCCCAGCTCATGCAACTGCTTGAAGGTCGCGATGATGTGCTCGACGCTGTCCAGCAACTGGCTTTCGGTCAGTTCCAGCTCCAGCAGATGCGGTGCCAGGCCACTTTCCTCCAGCACCTGGCGTACCAGGCTGACCAGCTTGCCCTGGCGCAACTGGTAGACCGACAGGTTCACCGACACGCGGATCGGCTCCAGGCCCTGGCGCTGCCATTCGCAGGCCTGCCAGCAGGCCTGGCGCAGGACGAACTCGCCCATCGGCGCGATCAGCCCGGTTTCTTCCGCCAGGCCGATGAAATCGCCCGGTGGCACCATGCCCATGACCGGGTGATTCCAGCGCACCAGGGCCTCGGCGGCATGCAGGCGACCCGTCGCCAGACACACCTTGGGCTGGTAGTAGACCTCCAGCTGGCGTTCGTCGATGGCCTTGCGCAGCTGGTTTTCCAGTTGCAGGCGGTCGAGGGTGCTGGCCTGCAGGCTCTCGGTATAGAACTGGAAGTTGTCGCCGCCCAGGTGCTTGGCGTGCTGCATCGCCATGTTGGCCTGGCTGACCAGCAGGTTGAGGTCCAGGGTCAGGTCCGAGAACAGGGCGATGCCCACCGAGGCGCTGATGACCAGTTCGTGGTTGTCGAAGCGCACCGGCACGCGCAGTTTGTCCAGCAGGCGCGTCGCCACGCGGACCAGGCTGGACAGGTTGCTGTAGCCATCGAACAGCACCACGAATTCGTCACCGGACAGCCGTGCCACGGTATCCGCCTCGGGCATGGCATTGCCGATGCGCAGGGCGATCTGCTTGAGCAACTGGTCGGCGACCTCGTGGCCGAGACTGTCGTTGAGCAGCTTGAAGCGGTCCAGGTCGATGTGCATCAGCGCCAGGCTGCGCCCGCTGGTGCGCAGGCGCTGGCCGGCCTCATGCAGGCGCAGGCGGAATAGCGCGCGGTTGGCCAGGCCGGTCAGTTCGTCGTAATGGGCGAGGTAGCGCAGGCGCTCCTCGGATTCGCGGCGCTCCGACAGGTCGCTGAAGAAGCCCACGACATTGCTGATGGTGCCGCGACTGTCGAACACCCCGTTGAGTTGCAGCCATTGCGGATACAGCGTGCCGTCCTTGCGCGCCTCGACCAGTTCCCCCTGCCACCGACCGTGCTGTTCCAGCGCCTGGTCGATCGCGCCGTAATGCCGCCGTGCATCCAGGCTGCAGGGCAATTCGAGAGCATTACGGCCAAGCAGTTCCTCGCGGTTGTAGCCGGTCATGCGGCAGAACGCCTGGTTCAGCGCCAGCAGTTCGTAGTCCGGACCGAGAATGGCGATGCCTTCACTGGCCGCCTCGAACACCGTCGCCGCCAGTCGCTGCTGCTCTTCCTGGGCCCGCCGCGCGCTGATGTCGCGGCGGGTCCCGATCATCCGTACCACCCTGCCGTCAGGGTCGCGCTCGACGGCACGACCACGGTCCTCGATCCAGCACCAATGGCCGTCGTTGTGACGGAAGCGGTACTCGATGCGGTAGTCCTCGGTGCGCCCCTTGAGGTGCTCGACCAGCGTGCGCTTGAGTGCTGGCACATCATCCGGGTGCAGGCGCGGCTTGAGGTGGGCCAGCATCGCCTTGACCGCGTCGGGGTTGAGGCCGAACAGCTCGCGCAACTGGGTGTGGTGGACTTCGTCGGTCTGCAGGTTCCAGTCCCACAGGCCCAGCTCGCTGGCCTCCAGGGCCAGGGCCAGGCGCTGTTCGCTCTTGCTCAGGGCCTGGCTGGCCACATCCAGCTCGGCGCTGCGCTGCATCACCCGGGATTCGAGCCCGGCCTGGGCTTCGCGCAACTTCTCCTCGACACCCCGGCGCTGATCGACTTCGTCGGCCAGTGCCCTGTTGAGCTGTTCGCTGCGGGCATGCGCGGCCTGCAAGTGCTCGATCAGCGCCTGGTTCTGGAAGCGCCGCAACAGGCTGTTCTCGATCAGCCGGTTGACCTGCCAGGCCACCACCAGCAGGGCCCCCAGCAGCAACAGGCCGAGCAGCCCCCAGCCCTGCTGCTGCTGATCGCCGCTCCAGAACAGGAAGACGATGGGCGGCACCAGGCAAGGCAGGACGAAACTGAGGAAGGCCGGCAGGCTGACCGCATAGGCCACGCTGGCGGAAAGCGCCGCGGCACCGAGCAGGCCGAAGACCCAGGCCTGCTGCACGAAGTTATCCACAGGGACCAGGGCAATCGCAGCACTGGCCAGGGTCAGGCCGCTGAAGGCCGAGCCGAGGAGGAACATGCGCCACCAGGTCGGCTTGGCCTGGCGATCGGGCATCGCGGCATCGAACGCGGCGACCTGGATCACCCGCAACGACACCAGCGCCATCAGCCACACCACCCAGACGCTGACCAGCAGGTAGCGCTGCGGACTCCACAGCAGCCAGGCGCAGACCAGACCGTTCAACAGCATGAACAGGGTCGGCAACAGCGAACCTTGATACAGCAAGCGGGTACGCTCGACCGCCAGCTGCGTGGCGTATTGCTTGCGAATGCCGCGGCGTGCCTCGATTGGCACGCCGGCAGGACCAGATGCGAGTGTCATGGGCAGTGTTCTTGTAATGGTGAGCCGCAAACGTGGACGGAGCATACACAAGCAACGCGCGGTGCCAAACTGCTCTGTGTCATAAATTCGCACCCCCTCATTCTCCTTCCTTGGTACGAGCCGACCGCTCAAGCGCGCGGGCCAAGGGCTGCAGCCGATGACCGGATGGTCGCGACCGGCTTCTTTTTGCCGGGCGGGTTTGCCCAGGGATCCATTGCCCCCATAGAATGGGCGGATGCACGACGATCTCTCTCTCCTGTTGAACTCCCTCAACGATGCCCAGCGCCAGGCCGTAGCCGCGCCGGTCGGGCGTCAGTTGGTCCTGGCCGGTGCCGGCTCCGGCAAGACCCGTGTGCTGGTGCACCGCATCGCCTGGTTGATCCAGGTCGAGCAGGCCTCGCCGCACTCGATCCTGTCGGTGACCTTCACCAACAAGGCCGCCGCCGAGATGCGCCATCGCATCGAACAACTGCTGGGCATCAACCCGGCAGGCATGTGGGTCGGCACGTTCCACGGCCTGGCCCATCGCCTGCTGCGCGCGCACTGGCAGGAAGCCGGGCTGAACCAGAATTTCCAGATCCTCGACAGCGATGACCAGGGTCGCCTGGTCAAACGGGTGATCCGCGACCTCGGCCTCGACGAACAGCGCTGGCCGGTGCGCCAGGCGCAGTGGTTCATCAACGGGCAGAAGGACGAAGGCCTGCGCCCGCAGCACATCCAGGTCAACGGCGACCTGTTCCTCGGCACCATGCGCAGCATCTACGAGGCCTACGAGGCCGCCTGCCAGCGCACCGGGGTCATCGACTTCTCCGAGTTGCTGCTGCGCGCCCTGGACCTGTGGCGCGACCATCCGGGCCTGCTGCAGCACTACCAGCGGCGTTTCCGCCACCTGCTGGTGGACGAGTTCCAGGACACCAACGCCGTGCAGTACGCCTGGTTGCGCCTGCTCGCGCAGGGTGGCGACAGCCTGATGGTGGTGGGCGACGACGACCAGTCGATCTACGGCTGGCGCGGTGCGCGCATCGAGAACATCCAGCAGTTTTCCAGTGACTTCCCCGACGCCGAGCTGATCCGCCTGGAGCAGAACTACCGCTCCACCGCCGGCATCCTCAAGGCCGCCAACGCCCTGATCGCCAACAACAGCGGGCGCCTGGGCAAGGAACTGTGGACCGAGGACGGCGACGGCGAGCCGCTCAGCCTCTACGCCGCCTTCAACGAACACGACGAAGCCCGCTACGTGGTAGAAACCATAGAGAGCGCGCTGAAGACCGGCCTGGCACGCAGCGACATCGCCATCCTCTATCGCTCCAACGCCCAGTCGCGGGTGCTGGAAGAGGCGCTGCTGCGCGAGCGCATCCCGTACCGCATCTATGGCGGCCAGCGCTTCTTCGAGCGCGCCGAGATCAAGAACGCCATGGCCTACCTGCGTCTGCTGGAAGGTCGCGGCAACGATGCGGCACTGGAGCGGGTGATCAACGTGCCACCGCGGGGCATCGGCGAGAAGACCGTCGAAAGCATCCGCGAGCATGCCCGGCATGCCCAGCTGTCGATGTGGGAAGCCATGCTCCAGCTGCTCGCCAACAAGGCCCTCAAGGGCCGCGCCGCCAGCGCCCTGGGGGCCTTCATCGAACTGCTCGAGAACCTTTCCGCCAAGGTCCTCGACATGCCGCTGCACCTGATGACCCAGACGGTCATCGAGCAGTCCGGGCTGATCGTCTATCACCAGGAAGAAAAGGGCGAAAAAGGCCAGGCCCGGGTGGAAAACCTCGAGGAACTGGTCAGCGCCGCGCGCAACTTCGAAGTCAGCGACGAAGATGCCGACCTCTCGCCGCTGTCGGCCTTCCTCGGCCACGCCTCGCTGGAAGCGGGCGATGCCCAGGCCGACGAGCACGAGGACAGCATCCAGCTGATGACCCTGCACAGCGCCAAGGGCCTGGAATTCCCCTATGTGTTCCTGGTCGGCATGGAAGAAGGCCTGTTCCCGCACAAGATGAGCCTGGAAGAGCCCGGCCGTCTCGAAGAGGAACGCCGCCTGGCCTACGTCGGCGTGACCCGGGCCATGCAGAACCTGGTGCTGACCTACGCGGAAACCCGCCGTCTCTACGGCAGCGAGACCTACAACAAGGTGTCGCGCTTCGTCCGCGAGATTCCCGCCGGGCTGGTTCAGGAAGTGCGCCTGTCCAACAGCGTCAGCCGGCCATTCGCCGGGGCCAAGCAGACCGTCAGCAGCCTGTTCGCCAACGCCAATATTCCGCAGACCGCCTTCAACCTCGGCCAGCGGGTGCAGCATGCGGTGTTCGGCGAGGGCGTGATCCTCAACTTCGAAGGCTCCGGTGCCCAGGCCCGGGTCCAGGTGAATTTCGCCGAGGGCAGCAAGTGGCTGATGCTCGGCTATGCCAAGCTCGAAGCCATCTAAAAGATAAATCCGACCGTCGGCGTAGGCCTTTCTTTCATCCATGGAAAGAAAGGCCTACGGCATCCTGTGTAGGCGGTCAGAAATTTCAGGCAAAAGATAGAAACATCTTGTCGCTGTCATGCGTCCCTGAACTTGTGCACCATGGCGCGCGTGTAATCCACAAAACGGGAATACCCTTCTATGCAACGTTTTCTCAGCATCGCCCTGGCGCTGTGCATCGGTCTCACCATGAGCCTCGACGCCAACGCCAAGCGCTTCGGCGGCGGCAAGAGCTCTGGCGCCGCGCCGACGCACCAGGCCCGTCAGGCCGCCCCTGCCAACCCTGCCGCCACCCCGACCGCGCCAGGCCGTGCTCCCGCCGCCGCCAGCGGTGCCTCGAAGTGGCTCGGCCCACTGGCCGGCATCGCCGCCGGTGGCCTGCTCGCCTCGATGCTGATGGGTGATGGCTTCGAAGGCATGCAGATCTTCGACATCCTGATCATGGCGCTGATCGCGTTCCTGGTCTTCCGCTTCATTGCCGCCCGTCGCCGCAAGCAGCAGCAGCCGCAAATGGCCGCCGCCGGTCACCCGGCCTACCAGCGCGAAGCCTACGAGCAGCCTGCCCAGCCTTCGGTCTTCGGTGGTGCCGCCGCGGCTGCCCGTCCGGTGATCAACGCGCCGGCCTGGTTCAACGAGCAGAGCTTCCTGGCTGCCGCGCGCAACCACTTCCAGTCGCTGCAGCAGCACTGGGACGCCAACGAAATGGACAAGATCGCCGAGTTCGTGACCCCGCAGATGCTGGAGTTCCTCAAACGCGAGCGTGCCGAGCTGGGTGACGGCTTCCAGTCCACCTACATCGACAACCTCGATGTGCAGCTGGAAGGCGTCGACGATCGCGCCGACCGGACCATCGCCACCCTGACCTTCAGCGGTGTGTCGAAGTCCTCCCGTTTCGACCAGGGCGAAGTGTTCAGCGAGAGCTGGAACATGGAGCGCGCCCAGGGCGAAAACCAGCCTTGGCTGGTCGCGGGGATCCGCCAGAACGGCTGATCTTGAGGCTTTGCAGAAAAAACCCCGGGCTTGCCCGGGGTTTTGCTTTTAGCGCACTGCCCTACTAGGGTATAACGCGCAACGTTTCCAAAAGGCCAGGACATAGAGGACGCGAACCGTGGAAGAAGTCATTGAACAGCTTCGTGAAGCCAACGAGCCGGTACCGGTACCGCTCGAGCTGCCTGACGAAGACCTGCTGGTAGAGATCGAAGAGCAGTTGTTCATCAACATCCCGTTCGTCTTCAAGGAATTCCTCCTCACCGTCAGCGACGTGGTCTACGGCAGCCTGGAGCCGGTCACCGTCACCGACCCGCAATCCCACACCTACCTGCCGGAAGTGGCGGCCAATGCCTGGGATGCCGGCGTGCCGCGCGACCTGATCCCGATCTGCCAGGACGGCGACGACTACTACTGCGTCGAGGAAGACGGCACCGTGGTGCTGTGGTCCGGAGAGGAAGAGATCGTCACCGAGGAAAGCTGGGAATCGGTCTGGCACTGGGCGCGGGACGTCTGGCTGGAAAGCTGAATCATTTCCCCTGGAAAAATAATGGCCCTGCGCCATCAATGTTCGTAGAATCGCCACGCCTTCCTGTGCGTGGCGGGTCGCTACCGCTCCATCCCCTCGGACATTCGTCCCGCTCGCACAAGAAGCCTCCAAGGATTTCGGGACCGCTTCGCGCTCCTCCCGCAGGAGCGCGGCTTGCCCGCGAAAGGCCGCAACGCGGCCCCAAGAGATCGCGATGTTGCACCGATATCTCCTGCCACTTGCACTACTGGCACTCTCCGCCTGCCAATCCCCACTCAACCAGTTGCAGAACCTGAGCAGCCAACACGCTCACCTCTTCGTCACCCAGCCAACCCGCCCGTTTCCCCTGGCCATGAGCGTGCCCGCCAGCAAACCCGGTAGTGCCCGCCTGCGTGTCTACCTCGAAGGCGATGGCCACGCCTGGGCCACCCCCTCGCAACCGAGCCTGGACCCAAGCCCGCGCGACCTGCTGATGGCCCGCCTGGCCGTCACCGACCCGCAACCCAGCCTCTACCTCGCCCGCCCGTGCCAGTTCGTCAGCGCGCCGGCGTGCAACCCGCAGGTGTGGACCGACCAACGCTTCGGCCAGGCCGTGCTCGACAGCCTCGACCAGGCCCTGAACCGGATACGCGCGCAATACGGTAATCGGGATTTCGAACTGATCGGCTATTCCGGCGGCGCCGCGCTGGCCCTGCTACTGGCCGCGCAACGCAACGATATCGCCGTGGTCCAGACCCTGGCCGGAAATCTCAGCCCGCGGCAGTGGGTAAAATCACTCGACCTGACCCCGCTGCGCGGCTCGCTGGAACCACTGGACCGCGCCGAACGCCTGCGCCATGTGGCGCAACGGCACTTCATCGGCTTCGAGGATCGCACCGTGCCGCCCATCCTGTACCAGCACTACCGCCGCACCCTCGGCCCGGCGGATTGCCTGGAGGTGGTAAGGCTGCCCGGTGTCGACCACGCCAACGGCTGGGCCGCGGCCTGGGCCCAGTGGCGGCACAAGCCGGTGCGCTGCGCCCCTCAGTGATGGTGTTCCTTCTGGTTCTCCAGGGTTTCCAGCAGCGCGATCTGCATCCGCGTGTGCACGCGGATGAACCAGCGCCATAGCAAGGCCACCACGCCAGCCGCCAGCACCGCGATCAGCAGCAGCAGCTCGGCGGTCGGCAGGATGCTCGCCGACAGCGCCGAAAGCAGCAGGAAGATCACCAGCAAGGAGATCAGCGGAATCACCTCGGCAATCACCCGACGCACGCGCTGGGTATGCCGCCCGGCCATTTCTGGCTTGACCCCCATCTCCGCCAGCAACATCGACAGCGCCTTGAGCTTGCGGTAGGCGGCGATCAGGAACGGCAGCGACAACAGCAGCGCCAGGCCCCAGATCAGCGCCTTCTGCTGGCCGACATCGGTGAGCCAGTCGTTCAGGTAGGCGCCGATCTGCGCGGCGAAGTAACCGCCGCTGAAGAAGATCGCCACCACCAGCGCCAGGTTGACCCCGACCTGCAGCAGGATGCGCCGGATCATCGCCGCCAGCATGGCGCCCTCGCCCTGGGGCTGAATGCTGCGCAGCCATTCGCCATACAGCGAGAGCACCCGCGCCAGCCGGCTCGGCACCACTTTCGCCAGCTGCAGCGAGAGCGGATCCGCGGCGCGGATCAGGTAAGGCGTCAGCAGCGTGGTAATGGCCGAGACCGCCACCGCCACCGGATAGAGGAAGTCGCTGGTGACCTGCAAGGTCATGCCCAGGGCCGCGATGATGAAGGAAAATTCGCCAATCTGTGACAGCCCCATCCCGACGCGCAGCGAGGTACGGCCATCGTTGCCGGCGATGAAGGCGCCCATGCCGCAGGAGAGCATCTTGCCCAGCACCACGGCGATGGTGATCACCACGATCGGCCAGATGTATTCCACCAGCACCGTCGGGTCGATCATCAGGCCGATGGCGACGAAGAAAATCGCGCTGAACAGGTCACGCACCGGCTCGATCAGGCGCTCGATCTTCATCAGCTGCCGCGACTCGGCCATGATCGCGCCGATCAGGAAGGCGCCGAGGACCATGCTGTACTCCAGCTTGACCACCAGCAGGCAGAAACCGAAACACAGGCCGAGTACGGTGATGAGCAGCATCTCGTTGCTCTCGAACTTCGCCACATAGGCCAGCAGCCGCGGCACCAGGAGGATGCCCACCACCAGCGCGACGATCATGAACAGCGAAAGCTTGCCCACCGTGGAGAACACTTCGCCAGAACTGACCGTACCGCTGACGGCGATGCCCGAGAGCAGCGCGATGATGCCGATGCCGAGGATGTCCTCGACGATCAGCACGCCGAAGATCAGCTGGGCGAAGCGCTCGTTCTTCATCTTCAGGTCGTTGAGCGCCTTGACGATGATGGTGGTCGAAGAGATCGCCAGGATCGCGCCGAGGAACAGCGAATCCATGGTGCTCCAGCCGAACCAGCGGCCGATCTCGAAACCGATCCAGATCATCAGGACGATTTCCAGGAAGGCCGCGATGAACGCCGTCGCCCCCACCTTGAACAGCTTGCCGAGACTGAATTCCAGGCCGAGGCAGAACATCAGGAAGATCACCCCGAGTTCGGCCAGGGTCTTGATGGTGTCTTCGTCGTGGATCAGGCCGAAGGGCGGGGTATGCGGGCCGATGATGAAGCCGGCGACGATATAGCCGAGGACGACCGGCTGCTTGAGACGGTGAAAGAGAATGGTGACCACACCGGCTACCAGCATGATCACCGCCAGATCCTGGATAAAGCTGATGGCATGCACGGCGGACGCTCCTTATCTCCATCACGAAGAACAAAACGCAGTCCGACCGTCAGGTCTGATAGAGCTGCGGAAATTTCTGTTTTAAATGTAAGAAATGGCCTCATAGCAGGGCCGTTTCCGCAGGGTAACATCGCCATCACGTGCAAAATGTCCACGCAATATGTAGAAACAGATCGGCACTTTCATCGTCGTGAATGGCGTGAACCACGTGACGGCAGGTACGCTGCCGGCGTCCCGTTTCAAGATGGCAGTCCACATGGGGAAGAAGCGCCCGCATCGCGCCGCCCCGCTTCAGCGCAACCTCACCGTGAGCACACTATGGAACCTGGAAACGCCCAACTGTCGATGACCGTCCTGATGACCCCGGACATGGCCAACTTCTCTGGCAATGTCCACGGCGGCACCCTGCTCAAGTACCTCGACGAAGTCGCGTATGCCTGCGCCAGCCGCTATGCCGGGCGCTACGTGGTGACGCTGTCGGTGGACCAGGTGGTCTTTCGCGAGCCGGTCCATGTCGGCGAACTGGTCACCTTCCTGGCTTCGGTCAACTACACCGGCAACACGTCGATGGAGGTGGGCATCAAGGTGGTGACGGAGAACATCCGCGAACGCTCGGTGCGCCACAGCAACAGTTGCTTCTTCACCATGGTGGCCCTGGACGATCAGCGCAAGCCGGTGCCGGTACCCCAGCGCGAGCCGCAGACCAGCGAGGAGAAACGCCGCTTCCTGCAGGGCAAGCAACGACGCCTGATTCGCCAGGAGCTGGAGAAGCGCTATCAGGAATTGAAGAGCGAGACGGATCCGGACTGAGCTTGCCGCGCGCCCCCCCGTAGGAGCTGGCTTGCCTGCGAAAGGACCGTGAAACGGTCCCGGATGGCGCTGATATCGGGGACCGTTTCACGGTCCTTTCGCAGGCAAGCCAGCTCCTACAAGGGGATCACCGCCCGCGCGAAGATTTCAGATCCGCCGCGCCTCGAAACGCAGCCGCGGATGCACGATGCGGTCCTGCGCCCGCACCACTTCCAGCTCGTAACTGCCACACGCCTGGGTCTCCAGCAGCACCTCATGCACCGCCGAGGCGCTGAATTCGAACGCCGCTACCAGCTCATCGCCCAACAACAGGCGGGCCAGGAACAACCCGGCGGTCAGGTCGCCCACGCCCACAGGCTGCCGCGGGAACGCCAGCAGCGGCCGCTGCAGATGCCAGCTGCCCTCCGCCGTCACCAGCAGCATCTCGAACTCGTCCGCGGCCTTGCCCGGATACGCCAGGTGCTTCACCAGCACCGCTTTCGGCCCGCGCACCAGCAACTCCCGGGCCATGCCGACACAGTCCTCCAGCGACTGCGCGCGACGCCCGGCAAAGCTGTCCAGCTCCAGCTGGTTCGGGCACAGCAGGTCTGCCGCCGCCACGGCCTCTTCGAGCAGGAAGTCGCTAACCTCCGCCGGCACGATGCAGCCCTTCTCGGGGCGCCCCATCACCGGGTCGCACAGGTACAGCGCCCGTGGATTGGCCTGCTTGATCCGCTGCACCACGCTGAGAATCGCCCGGCCCTGGGAGGCACTGCCCAGGTAGCCAGACAGAACTGCGTCGCAATTGCCCAACTCACCGATATTGCTAATCCCTTCCACCAGCGCGGGAATTTGCGCTGGGGCAAGCACTTCCCCGGTCCACTGGCCATACTGAGTGTGGTTGGAGAACTGCACGGTATTGAGTGGCCAGACATTCACCCCCACTCGCTGCATCGGAAACACCGCGGCGCTGTTGCCGGCGTGGCCGAACACGACGTGAGACTGGATCGCGAGCAGGTGCGGTGTGCGTTTCATGCGGGACGTCCAAACCATGGAAATGACAGACAAGGGGCGCAGTATGGCGCCAAATGCCACCTGTACGACAGAGCATGGTGGCAGTTAAGCTGGCACACCTCGTTGGAGCATGTGTAGATGGTTACCCTCGAAAACATCCTGGTGTTGATGGTCCTGGCCACGGCAGCAGCCTGGCTGTGGCACAACCATGGATTGCGGGAAAAGGCCCTGGAGCGGGTCAAGCAGCATTGCGCCAAGCTCGACCTCGAATTGCTTGACGGCGCCGTCGCCCTGAAGAAGATCGCCTTCGTCCGGGATGCCAACGGCCGCAAGCGCCTGGCGCGGATCTACAGCTTCGAATTCACCGTGACCGGCGAGCAGCGTCACCCGGGCACCGTCACCCAGTTCGGCGCCCACAGCGTGCAGATCGAACTGGCCCCCTACCCGTTCGAGATCAAACCGCCGGTGCATGGCGACAACGTCATCGAAATGAAGCAGTGGCGCCAGGAACACAACCGCTGGCGTCAGTGATCCTCGAGCAGGCGGCAGCCGAGCATCCCCTGCTGCAGCGCGGCAGGATCCCCGGCCTTGGCGAAAATCAGCTCGATCCGTGAATCCCGCCGCCAGGCACTCTCCTCCCAGTGCAATGCCTGGCCGGCAAGGACATTGGCCGAGCGCCAGCCTTGCCTGCCATGCACCACCATCTTGGCTCGACGCCACTCCAGACCTTCGAGAAGCGCCTGCAACCGCTCGGTATCGAGGCGTTGCTGTGGATGAAAGCGCCAGCCGATGCTCCAGCCGTCCGCCGCCTGTTGATAACTGCACAGGGGCACTGCCGGATCTGTCCACAGCAGCGCCAGCGGTGTCTTTTCGTCCGGAACGACGTTATCCACAGCAGAGTTATCCACTGGGGTGAGCGGATCCAGCGGCAGATCCGCGAGGTCGATCCGCCCATGCTCGACCCACTGCAGGGGGACTTTTGGCAGGCGCGAGGTTATCCACAGGCGCCGGTCTTGATCCACAGCAGCGGATTTGTTCATCACCAGCAGACCGGCGCTCGCCAGTGCCTGTTGCTGGGCTTCGGGCAGTTCGGCACCGTCCGCCAGCGCCTGCGCATCGAGCACCAGGACGGGCGCCTGCACCGCCAGCACGCCGCGCCAGGGCGGCAAGCGCAACTGCGCCGGATGACCCAGGCCGGACGGTTCGATGAACAGCCGATCCGGCCGCGCCTTGCGCAACAGACGGCCCAGGCCGACCTGGAACGGCGCGCCATTCACGCAGCACAGGCAACCCCCGGCCACCTCGCCCATGCTCACCCCGGCGTCGTCGGTACTGAGCAGGGCCGCATCGAGGCCAATCAGGCCGAATTCGTTGATCAGCACGGCCCAGCGCTCGTTGGCCGGGCGCTGGCCGAGGAGATGGCGGATCAGGCTGGTCTTGCCCGCGCCCAGCGGGCCGGCAATCAGGTGAGTCGGAATGTTCTGCAGCATAAATGAGCCGTTTCGCGGGAAATCCCCGCCACTATGCTCCGCGCTCAGGCCAGCCAGTCAAGGGTCAGGATCAAGCGTCGATTACCCTTGTCCACAGACGGCGAGCGATGCACCAGCCCGGCCCCCTCGTTGCCCAGCCATTTCTCGCCCTTGAGCAGGGCGACGTCACCACAGAGCAATTGCCGGATGGACGCGGGATCCACCTCGTCCTGCGCCAGCCGCCGGCGATTCACCGCGCCTTCTTCCAGCCACTCGCTGGCCGGGCCGGCATAGGTGGTGATCAGCCGCAGCGGCACGTGGTCGACGTGAAAGCGCGGGCACATGGCACTGTCCAGTACCCGCAGGCGCAGACCGACGCTGCGGGCATCGAGCAGGCAGGCGTAGGCGCCAACCAGCCAGCCCAGGTCGGCGATGAAGCCGTCATGACCGGCCAGATCGGCGTAGGCGCTGGCGATCCCGTCGAGCGGCGGCACCGTACCGTCCTGGCCGATCGCCAGGGTACGGGCATCGGCCAGGGGTTCGTTGAGCGACAGCAACAGGTGTGCGAAATCCTCGATATGCGCCGGCAGGCGGCGCTGCCACACCGCCAGGTTGACCCCATCGAGCAACGCCTCGGTCAGCACCTGCGGGGTATCGCCAAAGGCCTGGCGCACCGCTGCCAGCGGCTCGGCGACCGCCATCAGGCCACCTCCTCGGCGTCATGCCAGGCGCCGAACGGGTCCGCCAGGCGCCGCCAGCTGACGGCGCCGAGGGCCATCTCGTCATCGTCGAGCAGACAGGCATCCAGTTCAGCGTGCAGGCGCGGCACATCGAGGTGCTGGCCGATGAACACTAGTTCCTGGCGGCAATCGCCACACTCCGGATCCCACTGCTGGAGGATCGCCGCGGTGCTCTGCGGATCCTGCGGCCACTGCGCCTTGGGGACGAAACGCCACCAGCGTCCCGCGAAACCATGGCGCATCATGCCGCCCGCCTGGGACCAACTGCCCGCTTCCTGGTACTTGCTGGCCAGCCAGAAGAAGCCCTTGGAACGCAGCAGGCGGCCATTGACCCAAGGCCTGTGGATAAAGTCGAAGAAGCGTTGCGGGTGCAACGGCCGACGCGCCTGCCACACGCTCGCGGCGATGCCGTATTCCTCCGTCTCCGGCACATGCTCGCCACGCAGTTCCTGCAGCCAGCCCGGCGCGCTGGCGGCACGTTCGAAGTCGAACAGGCCGGTGTCGAGGATCTCCTTGAGCGGCACCTGGCCCATGACCATCGGCACGATCCGCGCGTGGGCGTTGAGGCGGCGCAGGATGGCGCTCAGCTCTTCGCGCTCGTGGCTGCCGATCAGGTCGATCTTGCTCAGCAGGATGACATCGGCGAACTCCACCTGGTCGATCAGCAGGTCACTGATCGAACGCTCATCGTCTTCGCCCAGGGTCTCGCCACGGGAAGCGAGGCTGTCGGCGGCCTGGTAGTCCCGCAGGAAGTTGAGACCGTCGACCACGGTGACCATGGTGTCGAGACGCGCCATCTCGGCCAGGCTGCGCCCCTGATCGTCGCGGAAGGTGAAGGTCTCGGCCACCGGCAAGGGCTCGGCGATGCCCGTGGACTCGATCAGCAGGTAGTCGAAGCGGCCTTCGGCGGCGAGACGGCCGACTTCTTCCAGCAGGTCCTCGCGCAGGGTGCAGCAGATGCAGCCGTTGCTCATCTCCACCAGTTTTTCTTCGGTGCGGTTGAGGCTGACGTTGCGCTGCACCTCGGTGGCGTCGATATTGATCACGCTCATGTCGTTGACGATCACCGCCACCCGCAGGTTGTCGCGGTTGCGCAGCACATGGTTGAGCACCGTGCTCTTGCCGGCACCCAGAAAGCCGGAAAGCACGGTTACAGGAAGACGATCGGACATGGCGGGGTTCCTCATCAGGACGGCAAAGTGCATTCGAACGATGCATCGAGACAATGTTATATTATAACAATGCACTTTAGCCAACCGCCTGTCCGTCCTCATGTCGAACGCGGGTGAAAGGATGTTCATGAAATCACTGCCGCCACTGCTGTGGATAACCCTGCTCTGCAGCGTCGCCAGCGCCCACGCGGCGATGCCGCGCAGCGAACCCGCCCACTGCACGCGCAGCGCCAACCTGCTGGCCTGCAGCGATCGCGATGGCAGCTACTACAGCGTGCAGACCCAGGGTGCGACCACCTACCTGCGCGGTTACGACGCGCCCAGCCAAAGGCGCTGGGCGCAGACCAGCAGCCGCTATGGTCAGCTGACCTTCTACACCGGCCTGGCCAGCGACGGTGAAGCGTGGGTCGGCTACAGCCGCCGGGTGGGCTGGACCACGCTCAACCGTGTCTCCAGTTCCAGCGGTCAACGATTCAGCGTGCGCTGCAATCGGCTGACCGGTTGCCAGTGAGCAGGTTGGGAAAAAGTGCTGGCAATCGAACCGTTATAATGTAACGTATTGCCACGTCCTCCTTCATGGTTCGCAACATGACCGCCCTGACCCTTCCCGATATCGCCGCCCAGGCCAGCGGGCACTCCTTGCCACTGGACTGGGTCGGCATGTGCGGCATCGCCCTGCCGGTTCGCCTTGACCAGCATGTCCTCAACGCCACCGCCGATGCCGGGGTGGACCTGAGCGACGGCCACTCGCGCGGCATCCATATGTCGCGCCTGTATCTGGCGCTGGCGGCGTTCAAGGATGAAGCTCTCTCGATTCCGCTGATCCGCCGCGTGCTGCGCCAGTTCCTCGACAGTCACGAGGGGCTTTCCCGCTGTGCCTCTCTTACCTTGAGATTCGATGTGCTGCTGGAAAGACCTGCGCTGGTCAGCTCGGAGTCCGGCTTCAAACGCTATCCGCTGATCCTCGAAGCCAGGCTTTCAAATGAAATGTTCCACGTGGAACTATCAACGGACGTGGTCTATTCGTCGACCTGCCCGTGTTCCGCCGCACTGGCCAGGCAGTTGATTCAGCAGCAATTTCTCACCGACTTCGGTAATCGCAGCCTGACCCACGAGGAGATTCTGAGCTGGCTGGGCGGCGCCCACGGCATCGTGGCCACCCCGCACAGCCAACGCAGCACCGCGAAACTGCGCATACGCTTGAAGGACGATTGCGATGAGCTACCGATCCGGGAGCTGATCGATCGGGCCGAAGCAGCCTTGGGCACCGCCGTGCAGACCGCGGTGAAGCGCGCTGACGAACAGGCGTTCGCCCTGGCCAATGGACAGAACCTGATGTTCTGCGAAGACGCCGCGCGGCGCCTGCACCTGGCAGTGCGGGAACTGGCCGCGGTGGCTGGCTTCCAGCTGCGGGTGGAACACGCCGAGAGCCTGCACGCCCATGACGCCGTCGCCCAGAGCCAGTGGAACTGGTAGGCGGAACCTCCCTGTTCCCTCTACCACCTGCTAGCTGCGGGGTTTGACCGTTCCGCAATCAGCGCCCAGCCACACCGCCCGAGTGTTCATGCTGCCCTGCTGCTGTACGCCGGAGGCGTTGAAGGTGCCCTGCACCGTGGTCAGGAATTCACGGTCACTGAGGAACTGCGCCTGACCAGTCCCCTGGGCCTTGGGACAGCTGAACTCGAACTTCCAGGTCTTGCCGGTGCGCTCGGTGATGCGCTGGGTGCAACCCGACTGCGGATCCTGCAGGGGGATATCGTCGGTTTTCACCTGTTCCGGCGTCAGGCAGGAACGCACGCCCTTGCCGGCCACGGTGATGCCCTGCTTGGCCAGTACCCCCTCCATCATCGCCCGCTGCTCGGGCGGCAGGTTCTTCAACTGGCCGAGCATGAATTCCATGTCGGGCAGGGGCTTGCCATCGACCTGCATATTGCTGGTGGTCAGCTCCCACAATCCCGGTTGCAGCATCTGCGCCTGAACCAGGGGACTCGACAGGCCAAGCAGCAGCGCCAGCGCCGACACGCGAATATTCATCTTGCGACTCCTGAAAATGTCCGGCCCTGTGCCGGACTGTGGCTTTGACTTGCAAAAGCCCCCTGGGTTGCAAGACTAGACTGGAACATGGTCTGTTAGAGGACTGTTGGCGGACGACGCAGGACGTGCATGGACTACCACAGCCCCCAGTTCTTCGGTTACCTCATCGGCGCGATCCACTTCATCGGCGCCCTCACCGCGGTGCATGCGGTGTTCACCGTGCGTACCGCGCAAGGCTCGATCGCCTGGGCCTTGTCGCTGCTGTTCATCCCCTACCTGACCCTGATCCCCTACCTGGTCTTCGGCAGCCGCACCTTCGATGCCTATATCCAGGCGCGGCGCCAGGCCAACCAGGAAATGCACGTGGCCATGGCCGACCTGAACTGGCGACCCTGGGTCGAGGAAGCCCTGGCCGCCAGCAACTCCCCGGCCTACGCCGGCCTGCGCGCCCTGCCCAAGCTCGGCCGCATGCCGTGCCTGGCGAACAACCGGGTGCGCCTGCTGGTCGATGGCAAGGCCACCTTCGAGGCGATCTTCCAGGCCATCGAGCAGGCCCGCGATACGGTCCTGGTGCAGTTCTTCATCATCCATGACGACCGGCTCGGCCGACGCCTGCACGCCCTGCTGCTGAAGAAGGCGGCCGAGGGGGTGAAGGTCTATGTGCTCTACGATCGGGTAGGCAGCCATGCCCTGCCCGCCCAGTACACCCACAGCCTGCGCGAGGCGGGTGTCGAGATCCGCGCCTTCGCCACCAAGCGCGGCTGGTTCAACCGCTTCCAGGTCAACTTCCGCAACCACCGCAAGATCGTCGTGGTCGACGGGGTACAGGGCTTTCTCGGCGGACATAACGTCGGCGACGAATACCTCGGCGAGCATCCCCGCCTGTCGCCCTGGCGCGACACCCATGTCCAGGTCACCGGCCCGGTGCTGGCCTGCCTGCAGGAATCCTTCGCCGAGGACTGGTACTGGGCCGCACGCAAGCTGCCGCCGCTGATCCTGCCGGAAACCTACCCGGACAACGGCCTGCTCTGTCAGGTCCTCGCCAGCGGGCCGGCGGATCCGCAGGAAACCTGCTCGCTGTTCTTCGTCGATGCGATCCAGGCCGCGCAGCAACGGGTGTGGATCACCAGCCCGTACTTCATCCCCGACGAGGCCGTGTTCGCCTCGCTGCGCCTGGCGGTGATGCGTGGGGTGGATGTGCGCATCCTGATTCCGTCACGCCCGGATCACCGCATCGTCTACGCCGCCTCCAGCCTGTTCGCCTTCGAAGCGGTACGCGCCGGTGTGCGGATGTTCCGCTACCAGCCCGGTTTCCTGCACCAGAAGGTGATGCTGGTGGACGACGATGTCGCCGCCATCGGCAGCGCCAACCTGGACAACCGTTCGTTCCGCCTGAATTTCGAGATCACCCTGGTGACCATCGACCAGGGCTTCGCCAGCTCGGTGGAATCCATGCTGATCAACGACTTCGAACAGTCCCGGGAAATTACCGCGGAAGACAGCCGCGATACGCATCGCCTGCAACAGCTGGGGATGCGTATCGCGCGCCTGATTTCGCCGATCCTCTGATCAGCGGTAGAGGTCTTCGCGGGTCAGTGGCAGGTCGTGACTGCCGTCCGCCTTGGGCTTCACCGCGAGGATCTGGTGCAGGTTGATCCAGCCTCGGGAGAACGCATAGGAGCAGCCAGCCAGATACAGGCGCCAGATCCGCAGGGCCCGTTCCGGCACCATGGTCGCGGCCTGGACCAGACGGGCTTCAAGGTTGTCGCTCCAGATCTTCAGCGTGCGCGCGTAGTGCAGGCGCAGGCTTTCCACGTCCACCACTTCCAGCCCGGCCTCGCTGAGCGTTGCGCTGATCATCGACAGGTGTGGCAGCTCGCCATGCGGGAACACATAGCGTTCGATGAAGTTGCCCGCGCCGCGCCCCACCGGGCGGCCGTCGGTGTGCTTGGCGGTGATGCCATGGTTCATCACCAGGCCGCCTTCGCGCACGGCACCGAACAGGCGCTGACTGTACAACGCCAGGTTGGCATGCCCGACATGCTCGAACATGCCCACGCTGACCACCTTGTCGAAGCGACCATCCTGCGGCAGGTCGCGGTAGTCGAGGATCTGCAGTTCGACCTGCGACTCCAGGCCCTCCGCGGCGACCCGCTCGCGACCGAGCTTGAGCTGCTCCTTGCTCAGGGTGATACCGAAGACCCGGGCGCCATATTCACGAGCGGCGAAGCGCGCCAGCCCGCCCCAGCCGCAACCGACGTCCAGCAGGTAGTCGCCTGGTTGCAGGCGCAGCTTGCGACAGAGGTGATCGAACTTGTTCTGCTGGGCCTGATCGAGGCTGTCGTCGGGAGTTCTGAAATAGGCGCAGGAATACGCCATGTCCCGGTCCAGCCACAGCTGATAGAACTCGTTGGAGAGGTCGTAATGGTAGGAAATCGCCGCGGCGTCGGTAGCCTTGTCGTGCTGGCGGCGTACCGGCAGCTCTTCCTCCTCATCCTTGAGCAGGGCCTCGCTGAGCTCGTCGCACAGGCGAATGACCTCGCTCATGGTGCCCTCCAGATCCAGCTTGCCTTCGACGAACGCGGTACCCAGTTCGTCCAGGCCAGGATGGATCAGCTGGCTGATCATGCTGGGGTCCTTGAGCATGATGGTGACCTGGGGCTGCGGGCCCAGATCGAACTCATGGCCGTCCCACAGGCGCAGACGGAGCGGAAGATGCAAGCTTTGCAGAGCCGGTGGAAGTTGCACGAGCATGAAGTGAGCCTCCCCATATATACATTCGGACGTCACCGAAACAGGGTAGTTCATACGTAGGATCTTTCAGGCTATCGAGACCATAGTCGGACGCTATCGTCGCGTGGCTCTCGCAGCCGCAACTTTGCGGCGGAATGAAGCGGAAATTGTATACAATTCACGATTCGAGCGATTAATCTTGCCGCCACTGTCGATTCTTCATCCGGGAGCACAACAATGAAAAGCTACGACGTCATCATCATCGGCGGCGGTCCCGGCGGCTACAACGCCGCCATTCGTGCCGGCCAGCTGGGCCTGAGCGTGGCCTGCGTCGAGGGTCGCGCGACCCTTGGCGGCACCTGCCTGAACGTCGGCTGCATGCCTTCGAAGGCCCTGCTGCATGCGTCGGAACTCTACGAGGCGGCCGCCAGCGGCGAACTGGGTCACCTCGGCATCGAGGTCAAGCCGAGCCTGAACCTGGCGCAGATGATGAAACAGAAGGATGAAAGCGTGACCGGCCTGACCAAGGGCATCGAGTTTCTCTTTCGCAAGAACAAGGTCGACTGGATCAAGGGCTGGGGCAAGCTGGACGGCGTCGGCAAGGTCCGGGTGACCGACGACCAGGGCGCCGTCAGCGACTATCAGGCGAAAGACATCGTCATCGCCACCGGCTCCGAGCCCACGCCCCTGCCCGGCGTGACCATCGACAACCAGCGCATCATCGACTCCACCGGCGCCCTGTCGCTGCCGGAGGTGCCCAAGCACCTGGTGGTGATCGGTGCCGGCGTGATCGGTCTGGAGCTGGGTTCGGTCTGGCGCCGCCTGGGTGCCGAAGTCACCGTGATCGAGTACCTCGACCGCATCTGCCCCGGTATCGACGAAGAGACCGCCAAGACCCTGCAACGCTCCCTGGCCAAACAGGGCATGAGCTTCAAGCTGGGCAGCAAGGTGACCCAGGCCACGCCATCGGCCGACAGCGTCAGCCTGACCCTGGAACCCGCCGCCGGCGGTGAAGCGCAGACCCTGCAGGCGGACTACGTGCTGGTCGCCATCGGTCGTCGTCCTTATACCCAGGGCCTGGGCCTGGAAAGCGTCGGCCTGCAGACCGACAAACGCGGCATGCTGGAGAACCAGGGCCATCGCAGCAGCGTGCCGGGCATCTGGGTCATCGGCGACGTCACCTCCGGCCCGATGCTCGCGCACAAGGCCGAGGACGAAGCCATCGCCTGCATCGAGCGCATCCACGGCAAGCCCCATGAAGTGAACTACGGCCTGATTCCCGGGGTGATCTACACCAAGCCGGAGCTGGCCACCGTGGGCAAGACCGAGGAACAGCTGAAGGCCGAGGGCCGCGCCTACAAGGTGGGCAAGTTCCCCTTCATGGCCAACAGCCGGGCCAAGATCAACCACGAGACCGAGGGCTTCGCCAAGGTCATCGCCGATGCCAATACCGATGAGGTACTGGGTGTCCACCTGGTCGGGCCGAGTGTCAGCGAGATGATCGGCGAGTACTGCGTGGCGATGGAGTTCTCCGCCTCGGCGGAAGACATCGCGCTGATCTGCCACCCGCACCCGACCCGCTCCGAGGCCTTGCGCCAGGCGGCGATGAATGTGGACGGGATGGCGATGCAGATCTGATGAGGTGCCGGGGCCTGCTGAGCAGGCCCCCAGTTACTCAAGTCCTGAACCTGGACACCAGGCTCCTGAACTCCTGCGACAACTCGCTCAACTGCCGCGAATCCGCCTGCGCCGACCCGGCCAGCTCCTCGATCAACTGCGCATCCGCCTGGATCTGGATGATGTGCTGGTTGATGTCCTCAGCCACCTGATGCTGCTCTTCCGCGGCCGTGGCGATCTGATTGCTCTGGTCACGGATCACGTCCACCGACGCGCGAATGCCCTCGAAGCTGTCCCGCGCCTCGCGAATGCAATCCACGCTCTGCTGCGACATGTCCAGGCTGCTGCGCATCTGCTGGGTGACATCCTGCGCCCGCCGCGCCAGGCCACCGAGCAGGCCATCGATTTCGCCGGTGGAGTCGGCGGTGCGCTTGGCCAGCGCGCGCACCTCGTCGGCGACCACGGCGAAACCACGCCCCTGCTCGCCCGCCCGCGCCGCCTCGATCGCCGCGTTCAGCGCCAGCAGGTTGGTCTGCTCGGCGATGGAGCGGATGGTGCCGAGAATGGCGTTGATGTCCTGGCTTTCGCGCTCCAGTTCCTGCATCGCTTCGGTCGCCTGCAGCAGGTTGTCGCTGAGGCGGGCAACGCTGCTGGTGGCCTGCTCGATCTGCTGCTGCCCGGCGCTGACCTGACGCTGCCCGGCGTCGGCGGACGTCGCCGCGTGGGTACAGGATTTCGCCACCTCGTTGGCGGTGGCGACCATCTCGTTGAAGGCCGTCGACACCAGCTCCACCGCCTGGCGCTGGCGCCCGGTGGCATCGCCCATGTTCGAGGCGACACGGCTGTTGGTTTCCGAGGCGCTCTGCAGGTCGGCGGAAGCGTTGCCGATGCGCTGCACCAGGGCACGGATGCGTTCGAGGAACTGATTGAACCAGCCTGCCAGGGTCGCGGTTTCGTCATTGCCCTGGATCGGCAACGAGCGAGTCAGGTCGCCCTCGCCTTGCGCGATGTCCTCCAGGCTGCCGGACACCCCGTTGATGGGCTTGATGATCACGTTGGCGAAGGCCGCACCGAGCACCGCGAACAGCGCCGAGAGCACCAGGGCGATGACCAGGATGGTCCAGGTCAGGCGGGTGACGCCGGCCATGACCTCGCTTTTCTCGATCAGGCCGATGAAGCGCCAGCCCAGGGTCGGCGAGGTCCAGACATTGGCCATGTAGCGCTTGCCGCCCAGCTCGACTTCCACCAGGCCCTTGCTGGTGCCGGCCAGTTGCGCGTAGTCGCCGCCGAGATCCTTGAGCTGCTTGAAGGCGTTGGCGGGATTGCTCGGGTCGACCAGTATCGCGCCGGTGTCCTCGACCAGCATCAGGTAACCGCTTTCGCCCAGCTTGGTCTTGCCGATGAAACCGGCCAGTTGCCCCAGTGACACGTCGGTGCCCATCACCCCGACCACCTCGCCGCCGGGGCCATGGATAGTGCGCACAGTACAGATCAGCGCTTCGTTGCCCCACAGGTAGGCGCTGGTCCGCATCACCTTGCCGGGATTGGCGGCCGCCAGCTGGTACCAGGGACGCTTGCGCGGGTCGTAGTTCTTCAGGTCCGGCTCGTCGGGCCAGGCCACGTAGTTGCCATCGGTGCGCGCCATCGAAACGAACGCGGTCGTCGGGTGGGCCTTGGCGTAGCGGGTGAAGCGTTCGAGCAGTTGCCGGCTGCCTTCCGACAGCGGCAGGCTCGGCGCGGTTTCGCTGGTGTAGACCTTCAGTTCCCGGGTCTCGACGATCTGCGGATCATCGGCCCATTGCGCGACGTTCTGCGCGATGGCGTCGAGGAAGACATTGACCGTATTGTCGATCTGCCGAATTTCACGGCTGGACGTATCCACAAAGCCGTCTCGGGCTTGTTCGTTGAGGTTGTAAACCACCAGGCAGGCGATCAGCGCCACCGGGATGACGGCGAGAACGCCGAATGCACACGTCAGCTTTGTTTTTATATTCATTGTGTTGGCTTCCGATACGACGTGCCCTGAGCTCCGCCCAGGGGGCTTTGAGATCTGCTGTCACGCGCCGGCCGAGAGGCAAGGCGAGCGCTCTGCTGGACGTTTCAGCAAGTCGCAGAATGGCAATTTGATGTTGCCCGCGCAAGACACCGGGAAGGCGGGATGAACCCGAATTTACTGGGTTTGAAGCGAAGCTGATCGTATGGACAGGACAGATTCTTGTCTGTTTTCACTGATGTTGTACGGCAGATCGTTTCTGCTGGAAGCAGTTCGCGGCGCAATGCCAGGGTGATGGTCAGGCTATCGGCCCAAGGAAAAAATCCGTTGGTCTGTCGGCAGGTACTGACGTGCCGAGCACTCCTGCGCAGGGAGCGTCGAGGAAGTCATGGATTTATCGCTCCAGAATGGGAACAACGTGCGGCTTCTGAAAGCAGAGGAGCCGGGAGATTTCTCTCTCCGGCTCCTGGTACCGCTTTTGGAGGCTCATAATATAGTTTGACACAAAGCCCCCCGGATTCCGTGGCCTCCAGCGATGCGGCCTACCGCAGCAAACGAATTATAGTTTGACACAAGCAGATGCTTCATCGAAAAAGGCACTCTGCGGCGAATAATATAGTTTGACACAACCAGGGACGAGCTCACTTTAGGCGGACTCATCAACCCTGTAGGCCTTCAGCTCAAGCCAGCTATGCATGCTCAAGCGCTCTCGATGGACCTCCGTACCTAGGGATCTGCCGTAACATCAACGACTCGAAGCTCTAGCCGAGCCCTGTTCAAGGGATTGAGCGATAGCTAACGCTCTTAGAGCTGACGTCCAGAGGCCTACAAGGTGCAGTGAAGTCCAGCATTGAACGATAAGAGGATGTCTGAACGCTCATCATCCCGAGAACTGTGTGGAACAGATTGTCATGGCTCAACGGTGAGCTTGCCTGGGCTCTTAGACAACCGACATCGAGTCCTTCGTTCTTCGCCATCGGGTCAGACATCCAGAGCACCAATGGAACCTTGGTTTGCTCACTAGGAGCCATCGCATAGGGCAACCCATGTAGGTAGAGACCGCCCTCACCCAGCGACTCCCCGTGGTCAGAGACGTACATGAGTGCAGTGTCGAATCTAGTGTTCGCAGCGAGAATATCGATCAGCGCAGATGTCACGTAGTCGGTGTACAAAATCGAGTTATCGTAGGCGTTGACCACCTCTTGCTGCTTACATTTGTCGAGTTCATTCGTCTCGCAGACAGGCTCGAATTTCCTGAATTGCGAGGGGTAGCGCTTGTAGTAGGCAGGGCCATGGCTTCCTTTGTAGTGGAGCACTAGAACAGCATCACCCTCCAAGCTCTTGATGAAGTCCTCCATCTCAGCGAGTAGTACCCCGTCCTTGCACTCGTCACTGGTGCATAGCTGGGAGTCTGTACTGAGGGCAACCTTGCGGTTGGGGACGCGGTCACAGACCCCTTTGCATCCCGAATTGTTATCAGTCCACATGACGTTGATGCCAGCCCGCTGAAGCACGTCAAGCAACCCTTCACGACTCTTGGCTAAGCCATCTTTGTATCCATCCTTTCCGACATCGAGAAACATACACGGCAGCGAAACTGCAGTAGCTGTGCCGCAAGAACTGACGTTCGAGAAACTGATTACATTGCGCTTTTGAAGCTCTGGATTGGTCTCACGTGAGTAGCCGTTGAGAGAGAAGTTGGCAGCGCGCGCGGTCTCTCCCAGAGCCAGTACTAATAGCTTGGGCTTTCGAACTGCACCTTGACGATTTACCACTGCATCGGAACCTATGACCGTCAGTGTTTTAGGCGTGGCCAGTTGGCGTTTCAGGTACCCATGACCGGCTGCAAACAGATTGGTAGGTACCAGAATAAGTCGAATCTCTCGGTTATTTCTCAGCAAGGAGGCATACGACTGATACTGACTCAGCAGGATGCCGGAAAGGGCGACCAGCGCTAGTGAAAGGACAACAAGTCTACTGGCCAGGGCCTTCGCCCAAGGCTTTCGCCGGATGGGAACCTGGCTAATTATGTAAACGGGCAAGCCTCCTACAATGGCAACCCAAAGGAAAAGCTTCCAATTCAATAACTCGAACACTTCACCGATGTCGGTCTCCACAACGTTGGTGAACATTGTGTAGTCAATAACGATACCGTAAGTACTCATAAAGTAGCTTGCAAAAGCCGCACTAATCAGGACTAGGCACAGCAGTGGTTTGGCGAGCCGCCACCACGACAACAAGCTGAGCACTGTAAAAACCCAAGCGAACACAAGCACCGGCAGGCTGCCGGCAAGCAACCAGTTAATATCATTTTTCTTGAACACCAGCTTCCAAATCAGCGCCCAAAGCTCAGAGTTTGCGAAAGTCAGTAACCAAGCAGTTACGAAACCGACTAACAGATTAGTACTGACTCCCTCCTTCCGAGCATTACGAATAAAAAGTGCCAATTTTCCAGGCAGGGTTTTAACGTCGAATTCTGGAGGTGTCATTATCAAGCTCTGAGATGCTGCTCACCCATAGCGCTTGCTATGGAATTTACGGAGGTAACACGCAAGCCATCGACCAACACTGGACGGGCATGCGGTGTCGGGGCACCGGAGACCATGAGCTTCGGGACTTGAGAGCGCTTAGGATTCGTAAGGCAGAAGGATTAGAGGAGGAATGGATTTTTCTAGAGTCATTATTTCTTTCATCTGATAACTACACGATGACCTCCTGATTACAATGTTGACAGAATCAGCGCAACGACTTCCCGTTTGCTATCGCTAACGTTATGCTAAAAAGTAGCCAATACTAAGCCGTCAAATACTTCATACTGCATGCGCAAATTAATCATATGTCAACAGCAAGTCTAGCTAGGGAAACTCCGAACAAGTTACTCATCAGCCGGAAATTGGCGGCTTAGGGATGCCGAAAAGCCCGATTTTCAGCCGCTGATTATTGGATAACCAAGGCAAAGCCTTGGTCATCTGCCGTTACGGGCGCACCTCGCCCGGAGCAGTCAGTAATTGCCGGCGCACCATCCACAGATTCGACAGGGCGAACAGCGTGGTCAGTTGCGCCGTGTTCTTGGCCAAGCCACGGAAGCGGGTTTTCACATAACCGAACTGACGCTTGATTACGCGAAATGG
>NZ_JAVYJH010000018.1:0-110227 GCF_032621685.1 Pseudomonas sp. zfem002
GTCGACAGGTTTTGGATAGAGGTAGACTTTTTCGACTTTGGCGTCGGGTCGCATCATGGTCGGCGGGCTCCGGAAAGAAATCGGGAGCACAGCATCCGGAATCAGTTGAGCGCTTTGAATGTGGGGTTCATGGAGCACTTACGTTCCAGTTCGCTGTCGTTGATCATCGGGATCATCGGCGAGCACAGCACGCCCACGGGAATGCCCGCCCCACGCATCACCCGGATCGCCCGCAGGCGCGCCTTGGGTGCGGCGGCGCGTGGTTCGAGGGTGCGCTTCAGTTCGTCGTCGAGGGTGGTCAGGCTGATCATCACCGAGGCCAGGCGCTGTTTCGCCAATTCCTCGAGCAGGTCGAGATCGCGCAGGATCAGCGAGCCTTTGGTGACGATGGTCACCGGATGGCGGTAGCGCAGCAGCACTTCCAGCAGGCGCCGGGTCAACTGCTGCTCGCGCTCGATGGGCTGGTACGGATCGGTATTGGAACCGAGGTTGATCGGCGCGCAGACATAACCCGGCTTCGACAGCTGCTGCTCCAGCACGGCGGCGGCATTGGTCTTGACGATCAGCTTGGTCTCGAAATCGAGCCCCGGCGACAGGTCCCAGTAGGCGTGGCTGGGTCGCGCATAGCAGTAGATGCAGCCGTGCTCACAGCCGCGATAGGGATTGATCGAGCGGTCGAAGGGCAGGTCTGGCGAGTTGTTGCGGGTGATGATGGTCTTGGCGGTCTCGATGCGAATCTCGGTGCCCTGGGTCAGCGGCACTTCCTGGTACCAGCCGTCATCCTCGGCCACCGAGCGGCTGGGGGCGAAGCGGTTGTGCGGGTTGTGCGCGGTACCGCGACCGCGTACCGGGGTTGGAGTAGCCATGTCGAACAGCCTCGATACTGTTTATTCATACAGTACCAAGTTATCTCACCGCTTGCGTGTTTTCCAGCCAGGCGGTAGCGCGACCTAGCAGTTCTGTCAGTTGTGACAACCCATGGGCAGGACGATGCTGAGGCTCGGACGCCAACCTCGGCGCTAGCAGGGAGATCACAGAAATGACCAGAATCAACGAAGAGTTTGTCGTGAATGGGGACTTCGTGACGGGCAATCTCGATGGCTGGATATACCTCGACAAGGACAAGCACAAGGTCATGGAGTACGAAGCCCAACGCAACTGCGTGGTACAGCTACCTGCGCCGCCAGAGGAAAGTTTGAACCAATACTTCTGGGCGGGGCCGGGAACCTACAGGCTCTCCTTCACCCACCGCGCAACGGATGAGAACGGTATCCCACAGGATGTCAGAACGATTCATGCAGGCGGCATATCATACGTCGACAGAAACGGTATGGGACATTCGACAACTGTGTTGCTGGTTTCAAAACTGGAGTGGGATACAACCAGCAGGGACGTCACGATCACACAAGACCACCCTCCGGTCGAGGTCCATATCGGTGTTATGAATATCGACAACTCCACTGAGAAACGCAACCAGGAGTATGTGGAGTCTCCGTTCGCGATCACCGATATCAGTTTCCTGAAGATCAGTTGAAACGAAACGAGCCGTCCGCCTTGGCGGCGGACGGCTCCCGTCTCACGCCTCGGGTTTCTTCAGCTTCGGATTGGGAAAGAACTGCACCGTCTGCACCGCGGCTTTCGGCGCTTTCGGCTGCTCCTGGTTGACCCGCGTGCCAAGCTCCTTCGGCACCGACAGGCCCTGCTCGTTGAGAGTGTCGGCGAAGCCGCAGTTGACGCACTCACGGTGCGGAACGCCATCGACGCTCCACATCATCAGCTTGTCCGGCTCGCTGCAGGCCGGGCACACGGCGCCGGCGATGAAGCGTTTCTTGGTGATGGTCATGCCGCCAGGTCCTCACTCAGGCCGCTGTGGCGCAGCAGCGCGTCGATGGACGGCTCGCGCCCACGGAAGTCGACGAACAGCAGCATCGGCTCCTGCGAACCGCCACGCGCCAGGATCGCCTCGCGGAAGGCGCGGCCGGTCTCGGCGTTGAGCACGCCTTCTTCCTCGAAGCGCGAGAAGGCATCGGCGGACAGCACTTCAGCCCACTTGTAGCTGTAGTAACCGGCCGCGTAACCGCCGGCGAAGATGTGCGCGAAGCTGTTGGGGAAGCGGTTGTACGCCGGCGGACGCATGACCGAGACCTCGTCGCGCACGCCTTCGAGCACTTCCAGCACGCTGCGGCCGTCGCCGTGGCGGGCATGCAGTTCGAAGTCGAACAGGGAGAACTCCAGCTGGCGCACCATCATCAGGCCGGACTGGAAGTTCTTCGCCGCCAGCATCTTCTCCAGCAGGTCCTGGGGCAGCGGTTCGCCGCTTTCGTAGTGACCGGAAATCAGCGCCAGGCCTTCCGGCTCCCAGCACCAGTTCTCCATGAACTGGCTCGGCAGTTCCACCGCGTCCCAGGCCACGCCGTTGATGCCGGACACACCGGCATGCTCGATGCGGGTCAGCAGGTGGTGCAGGCCGTGACCGAATTCGTGGAACAGGGTGGTCACTTCATCGTGGGTCAGCAGCGCCGGCTTGCCGGGCGCGGCCGGGGTGAAGTTGCACACCAGGTTGGCCACCGGGCTCTGCAGCGCGCCGCCGGCGGTGCGGCGACGGTCGCGGGCGCCGTCCATCCAGGCACCGCCGCGCTTGTTGGCGCGGGCGTAGAGGTCGAAGAAGAAGCGGCCGACGTGCTGGCCGTTTTCCTTGATCTCGAACAGGCGCACGTCCGGGTGCCAGGTGTCGAAGCCCTTCTGCTCGGCGATCTCGATGCCGTACAGGCGCTGGACGATGGCGAACAGGCCGGACAGCACCTTGTCGATCGGGAAGTAGGCGCGGAGGATTTCCTGGGACACGCTGTAGCGCTGCTCGCGCAGCTTCTCGCCGTAGTAGCCGCTGTCCCAGCTCTGCAGATCGGCGCAGCCCTGCTCGGCGGCATAGGCCTTGAGCTGGGCCAGGTCCTGGGCGGCGTAGGGTTTGCTGCGCTGCGCCAGGTTGCGCAGGAAGCCCAGCACCTGGTCGCTGGATTCGGCCATCTTGGTCGCCAGGCTCAGCTCGGCGAAGTTGGCGAAGCCCAGCAGCCCGGCGAGCTCCTGACGCAGGTCGAGGATCTCGTGCATCACCGGGCCGTTGTCGAACTGGCCGGCATTCGGGCCCTGGTCGGAGGCGCGGGTGCAGTAGGCGGCGTAGATCTCTTCACGCAGGGCGCGATCGTTGGCGTAGGTCATCACCGCGTAGTAGCTGGGGAACTCCAGGCTGATCAGCCAGCCGTCGAGGCCCTTGGCCTGGGCGGCGGCGGCCATCTGCGCCTTGGCCGAGTCGGTCAGGCCGGCGAGGGCGGCTTCGTCGGTGACGTGCTTGGTCCAGGCCTGGGTGGCGTCGAGCAGCTGGTTGGAGAAGCGGCTGCCCAGCTCGGACAGCTTGCTCTGCACTTCGGCATAGCGCTTCTGCTGCTCCGGCGGCAGGTCGATGCCCGACAGGCGGAAGTCGCGCAGGGCGTGCTCAATGATGGTCTTTTGCGCCACGTCGAAGCCGGCGGCCTCGGGACTGGCGGCCAGCGCCTCATAGGCCTGGAACAGCTCGCGGTTCTGCCCAAGCTCGGTGGAGTAGGCGCTCAGGGCCGGCAGGCAGGCCTCGTAGGCCTCGCGCAGTTCAGCGCTGTTGCACACGGCATTAAGATGGCTGACCGGGCTCCACGCCGCGCCGAGGCGGTCGTTGAGCTCGTCCATGGCCAGGACCAGACCAGCCCAGCTGGGGTTCTGGCCCTGGTCCTTGAGGATCGCGTCGATGGCGTTGCGGTTGTCGGCCAGGATCTGTTCGATCGCCGGCAGCACATGCTCGGCACGGATCGCCGAGAAGGGCGGCAGGTCATAGGACTGCAGAAGCGGGTTGTTCGCACTCACGGTTGGACACCTTGGCAGAAGAAACACCGGGCCATCTTAATTACAATCGCCGTCGACCGCAGCTAATTAGCCCCAGAGAGGTTTCCTATTCATGGCCATTCGCACCTACCAGCAGCACACGCCGCGCCTTGGCGAACGCGCCTTCGTCGACCGCAGCGCGGTGGTCATCGGCGACGTCGAGATCGGCGATGACAGCTCGGTCTGGCCGCTGACCGTGATCCGCGGCGACATGCACCGTATCCGCATCGGCGCGCGCACCAGCGTGCAGGACGGCAGCGTGCTGCACATCACCCACGCCGGCCCGTTCAACCCCGACGGTTTCCCGCTGCTGATCGGCGACGACGTGACCATCGGCCACAAGGTCATGCTCCACGGCTGCAGCCTCGGCAACCGCATCCTGGTGGGCATGGGCAGCACGATCATGGACGGCGCCGTGGTCGAGGACGAGGTGATCATCGGCGCCGGCAGCCTGGTACCGCCGGGCAAGCGCCTGGAAAGCGGCTTTCTCTACGTCGGCAGCCCGGTGAAACAGGCCCGGCCGCTGAACGACAAGGAGCGTGCGTTCTTCCCCTACAGCGCCGCCAACTACGTGCGCCTCAAGGACCAGCACCTGGCCGAAGGCTACGACCGCCCCGAGTGACTTCCTTTTTTCGCGAGACCGCCATGCACCAGCAGAACATCCTCTTCGACCTCGACGGCACCCTGACCGACCCGCGCGAAGGCATCACCCGTTCCATCCAGTACGCCCTGGCCAAGCTCGGCATCGACGAGCCCGACCTGACCCGCCTGGAGCACTTCATCGGCCCGCCGCTGCTGCAGGCGTTCATGCAGTTCTACCGCTTCGACGAGGCCCGGGCCTGGGAGGCGGTGAATTTCTACCGGGAACGCTTCAAGGTCACCGGTCTGTATGAGAACCGTGTGTTCGACGGTGTCCGCGAACTGCTCGGCGAATTGCAGGGGCAAGGCCGTACGCTGTACATCGCCACGTCCAAGCCGTGGGTGTTCGCCCGCGAGATTGCCCGGCATTTCGAGTTCGACCGGCATTTCAAGGTGATCTACGGCAGCGAACTGGACGGCACGCGGACCAACAAGATCGAGCTGATCGGGCATTTGCTGGCGGAAGAGGGGCTGGACCCGGCGCAGACCTTGATGATCGGTGATCGCAAGCATGACCTGATCGGCGCGCGCAGCAACGGCCTGGAGGCGGTGGCGGTGGGGTACGGGTTTGGCAGCCATGAGGAACTGGTGGCGGAGCAGCCGGCCTATCACTTTGCGACGTTGGCGCAGATGCATCGGGCCTTCATGTCCTGAACGCGATACTTCCTCGTAGGAGCGCGGCTTGCCCGCGAAGGACCGCAGAGCGGTCCCAATTGCGGTGTCATCGGGGACCGCTTTGCGGTCCTTCGCGGGCAAGCCACGCTCCTACGGGGTTAACCGTGCCAGCGTCTTGAGGGCTTGCTGGCGCTGATCGTTTGGCAATCTGCCCATCGCCTCCACCCGGTCATAAAATCCCTGCCAATCCCCACCCACCTCGGCAAACAGCGCCGCGAACGCCGGCACCCACTGGTCATACAGCCCGAACGGCAACAGCTTGGCGTTGTTCATCGGTGCATTGATCCAGGCATCGAAACGCCCAACCCCGCCCCACTCGCTGTCGCGCAAGTGCCGATACTCCCGGCGCATGCGCTCGAACTCCGCCTGTTTCCCGGCGCGCATGGCCTCGGCCGACAACGGCCGTGCATACAACACCTTGAGCCGCTCCCGGGTCGCCAGCACCAGGGCGACGAACTGCTCACGCGGCTTGCCGCCATCCACAGCCTGCGCGGGCAATCCACGAAATGCGCGCCATTGCCGGGTACCTTCCTGCTCGACGAAGGTGGCGAAGGACTCGTTGAATGCAGTGTCGTCCTTCACATAGACGCGCTGGTGCGCCAGCTCGTGGAAGATCACCGTGGCCAGGCGTTCGTCGCCCCAGCCGAGCATGGAGTTGAGGATCGGATCGTCGAACCAGCCCAGGGTCGAATACGCCTCGACGCCGCCGACATACACATCCAGCCCCTCCAGCTTCTGCAGCGCCGCCGCACCGCGCGCGCCACCCAGGCTGTAGTAACCGCGATAGGCGACGCAGCCGGCGATGGGGAAACAGTGATTGTTCGGCTCCAGGGAAAACTCCGGCGTGGCGAACACGTTCCACACCACGAAGGGGCGACCGATATCGGCGTACACCCGATAGCTGCGGTTGTCCGGAAGCATCAGCCGCTCGCTGGCGAACGCCCGTGCCCGCTGGGATTGTTCGAGATGCCCGCGCAATCGGGCATCGGTGGCCGGGTCGGCAATCACCCGCTCCACCGGCAGGCGCGCACGCAACAACTGCAACTGGCCGTCGGCGAGCTGGCCGTAGTAGCCGAGGCTGCTGCAACCGTTCAGCAGGCCGAGCAGCGACAGGGGAACCAAATGGCGAAAAAAACGGTCGAGTGCCCCGGAGCTTGAGCGCAGCAGAAGAAGAAATCGAATCATGCGTGGGGTGGTCTCGCTCAAGTCCGTTTCGTCTCAAGACTATCCTGCCCGCCCGGAGTATTGCCATGCGAACGATGCTCGCTGCCAGCGCCCTGCTGGCGCTCGCCGGCTGTGCCGGCCTGCCCGATCCGGATCCGTCCCAGGCCTGGGTCGATCTCGCTCCCGGACATGACCAGACCCTGCATGCCGTCGAAGTGGACGAACGTGCCTGGGCTGACAAGCGCTATTTCCAGGTCACCCCCGGCAATCACCAGCTCACCGTGCGCTATCTGTTCGCCGTGGACCCGAGCAATATCGGCCCGGTCAGCGAACCGCTGTGGCGCGATTGCCAGCTCGACCTCAAGTTCAGCGACTTCAGCGCCGGCCAGCGCTATCGCCTGGAAACCGGCAGCATCGGCTTCCGCCCCTGGGCCAAGCTGTACGACGAGCGGAGCAAACTGGTCGGCCGCGGCTTGCCGGCTGGCTGCCAGCGCACCTGATGGCCACTAATGGCGCTATGCTTTGGCTTCATATCGCCTGCCTGCGGAGACCATCATGCGCCAGCCAGCGATGTTGCTCGCGTTCAGTACCCTTGGCGCTTGCGCCAGCCCGCTGCCCCCGGTCGATCAGAAACAGGCCTGGGTCGATCTCTACACCACCACGCCCGGCAAGGTCCTGATGGCCGATCGCCTGGACGGCAAGCGTCTCAACGATGGTCGCTACTTCCAGGTGCCGCCCGGCAAGCACGAACTGGTGGTGCGCTTCGACTATGAGATCAACACCGGCATCTTCACCACCGATCCTACCGAGCGCACCTGCTACCTGACCCTCGAATACGATGGTTTCCAGGCCGGCCAGCGTTACCGCCTGGAGGCCCGCGCCATCGCCGCGCAGCCCAACGTCTGGCTGTACGACGCCGGACGCCAGGTGCTGGCCCAGGAGCGATTGACCCACTGCATTCCGTGAATCAGCGGCCGTTGCGCTGGTAGATGATCTTCTTGGTGCCGCCATCACAGCTGCCCACGACCAGGTTCTGGTCGTGGACTTCGCTGTTGGGCACGATTTCCAGGGTATAGGAGGTCACCCCGCGCGCCTGGATCTTCGCTTCGATCTCGGCCTTCAACTCCTCGCACGGCTTGGGCACGGCGAACGCATTGACCGCCAGCAGCGAAGCCAGGACAGCGATTGCACTACGGATCATGAGCAGTTTCCTCGTGGCAAGAGAACTTCAGCCAACAGTCGTTGGACCGGCAGAAGCATGCCATGGTTCTGCTACCCGGCGATCACGATTGCAGCGTGGCATCCAGGGTGATGTTCGCGTTGAGCACTTTCGAGACCGGGCAACCGGCCTTGGCCTTGTTCGCCAATTCCTGGAACTGCTGGTCGCTGGCGCCGGGGATCCTGGCCTGGAGAATCAGGTGTACCGCGGTGATGGCAAAGCCGTCGGGCTGCTTGTCCAGCGTCACTTCGGCCCGGGTATCGATGCTCTCGGCCTTGAAGCCGGCTTCGCCGAGGATCATCGACAGCGCCATGGAGAAACACCCCGCGTGGGCCGCGCCGATCAGTTCTTCCGGGTTGGTCCCGGGCGTGTCCTCGAAACGGGTGTTGAAACCGTAAGGCGTCTGCCTGAGCGCGCCGCTTTCGGTGCTGATCTGGCCCTTGCCGTCCTTCAGACCGCCTTCCCAGTGAGCCGATGCCGTCTTTTTCATGGTGCCTCCGCGGATGGTCGGCGCGCGCCGCGCCGTTCCTGACTTCAGAGGCCGCTCATGCTGGCAAGTTCACACCGTTTGCCAGCAGGGGCATTGATTCCTCGCCAAGTGCCCCCACAGAAGCAACAAAGGCCGCCCCTCCCGGCGGCTTCCGTTTGCCCTGGAGACTCCATGAAGCGACTCGCGGACATCAAGATTTCCACCCTCGACCTGGTGCCGGTGCGCCAGGACGGCGGCCCGGCGCAGGCCCTGCGCAATTCCCTGGACCTGGCCCGGCATGTCGAACGCTTCGGCTACCACCGCTTCTGGGTGGCCGAACACCACAACATGGACGGTATCGCCAGCTCGGCCACCTCGGTGTTGCTGGCCTATCTGGCCGGCGGCACCTCGAGCATTCTTCTCGGCTCAGGCGGGGTGATGCTGCCCAACCATGCGCCGCTGGTGATCGCCGAACAGTTCGGCACCCTCGCCAGCCTCTATCCGGGACGCATCGAGCTGGGCCTCGGCCGCGCCCCCGGCTCCGACCAGATGACCGCCCGCGCCCTGCGCCGCGAGCGCTCCGGCAGCGCCGACGACTTCCCCGAGGACGTCGCCGAACTGATGCGCTACCTCGGCCCGCGCACGCCTGAACAAAAAGTCATCGCCGTGCCCGGGCACGGCACCCAGGTGCCGATCTGGCTGCTGGGTTCCAGCCTGTTCAGCGCCCAGCTCGCCGGTCAGCTCGGCCTGCCCTATGCCTTCGCCTCGCACTTCGCGCCGCGCTTCATGCATGAGGCGATCCGGGTCTATCGCAATCACTTCAAGCCCTCGGCGGTGCTCGAACAGCCCTACGTGATGCTCGGCGTGCCGATGGTGGTGGCCGATACCGACGAGCAGGCGGAGTACCTGGCGACCTCGGTGTACCAGCGCATCCTCGCCCTGATGCGCGGCCAGAGCCTGATGCAGAAGCCGCCGGTGGAAAGCATGAATGGCCTGTGGTTGCCGCATGAGCGCGAGGCGGTGGGGGATTTTCTCGGCCTGGCGATGATCGGCAGCCCGGCGAAGGTGAAGGCCAAGCTGGAAGTGTTGCTGGAGCAGACCGGGGCGGATGAGCTGATCTTCACCTCGGACCTGTATGAGCATGCAGACCGGCTGCGGTCGTATGAATTGATGGCAGAGACGGTCTTGAACCGTTGAGCTTCCGGGACCGCTTTGCGGTCCTTTCGCGGGCAACGCCCGCTCCTACGAGGAATTGGGCCGCGCCCTTGTAGGAGCTGGCTTGCCTGCGAAGGGCCGCACAGCGGCCCCCGGACTCAGCCGCGCTTGTAGACGATTTCCTTGGTCCCGCCCTCGCACGTCCCGACCACATGCCCGCCAGAACCCTTGCTGACGATTTCCAGCGAATAGTGCTTCACCCCCTTGGCATCCAGCTTCGCCGCAATCTCGCTCTTCAGCTCCTCGCAGGGCTTGCCCGCCGCGAAGGCCGTGCCGGCCAGGGTCATCAGGGCTACTGCCACCATCATGTGCTTCATCGATCGCTCTCCTTGTTGGATCAAAACGACAAAGGCTCCGAGTCCCCCTCGAAGCCTTGCCCATGAAACCGCCCGAATATTTCAACTGTTGGCGATGCGGAACCCGACCTTGAGGGTCACCTGAAAATGCGCCGCCTTGTTGTCGCGGATATGCCCGCGGGTATCCACCACTTCGAACCATTCCAGATGCTTGATGCTCTTGCCGGCTTCGGCCAGGGCATTGTTGATGGCGTCCTCGATACTGGTCGGGGACGAGCCGACAAGCTCGATCTTCTTGTAGGTGTGATGATCGGACATCGCTGTTCTCCTTGAGGGTGTGCGCATTGAGCCTAGCAGCGCCGGGCCGTTTTACCTCTGAGGCGGTAGCGGCGAAGAACGTTCGATCGCAGTGCACTTTTCAGTGCACTTTCCAGACCGCGCGGAGTCGGAACCTACAGCACCTCACTCAACCCTGAAGGAGAGTCACCATGGCCAATAGCTCGCTACGCAAAGCCTCGCTGCAAAGCATGGAAGCGGAAATCGAAAGCCTGCTGAAATCCCTCGAAAGCCTGAAAGACGATGCCTCGGACGAATCGCGCAAAACCCTCAAGGCCCTGCGCGGCAGCGCCGAGAACGCCCTGCGCCATTCCCGCGACCTGCTCGGCGATGCCTATACGGAGGTGAAGACCCGTACCCGCGAAACCGGCCTGGCCACCCGCGACTACGCCCAGCAACACCCCTGGACCACCGCCGGGGTGGCCATCGGCGCCCTCGGGCTGCTGGCCGCCTACCTGATGTGCAAGCGCGGCGACTGATCGCCCTGCTGCGCCAGCTCCGCGCGCAGCCACCCCGCCAAGCGCTCGGCGCGCCCGTCCGCGGCGCGTCGTGGCACCCACAGCACCAGTGACGCCTCGGTCGGGCTGAACCCCCACGGCGCGGCCAGGCGTCCGCCCTGCAGGTCATCGGCCACCAGCGGTTGCGGCGCGATGGCCACGCCCAACCCGGCCATCGCCGCCTCCAGCAGGTAATACAGATGCTCGAAGGCCTGTCCGTAGCGCAGCGCCGCAGGCTCGATGCCATGCTGGCGGGCCCAGTCGGGCCAGGCCTGCGGCCGCGAGGTGGTGTGCAGCAGCGCTTCATCGAGCAGGGCATTGGCCGGCGCCTGGCGCAGGCGCTCGAACCCGGCAAAATGCGGGCTGAGCACCGGCCCCACGCATTCGCGCGCCAGGACATGCACCTCCATGTCCGCCGGCCAGGGCGGTTCGGCGAACACCAGCAGCGCGTCCAGCCCGGGGCGACGCGGATCGAGATCGCCTTCGCCGGCGGAGAGGTGCAGGCGCAGGTCCGGCAAATCGGCCTGCAGGCGCCCCAGACGTGGAATGAACCAGCGCGCCAGCAGGCTGCCCGAGCAGCCGAGGACGAAGGGCGCATCGGCCCCGCTCTGGCTCAGCTCGGCGCAGACCACGCGCAGGCGCTCGAAGGCCTCGCCGCTGACCTCGCGCAGGCGCAACCCGGCATCTGTGAGTTTGAGGCCGCGCCCGTCCTTGACGAACAGGCTCACCCCGAGATGGCCTTCCAGCGCCTTCAACTGCCGGCTGACCGCGCCGTGGGTCACATGCAGTTGTTCGGCGGCCTGACTGACGCTGCCCAGCCGGGCGGTGACGTCGAAGGCCCGAAGGGCATTGAGCGGAGGCAGTTCCCTGGACATGACGTATGAGTTTTCCTGACAGGTTGCAGCGATCTTATCGGTTTTCAGCCGAGGCTGTCGTGGTTAGAGTAGGACCATTGTCAGAACAATCCTTGTTCCCGGAGCGACCCATGACCCAGACCAACCTCCGCAGCGGCCCCGACGCCAATGGCCTGTTCGGCGCCTTCGGCGGCCGCTACGTAGCCGAAACCCTGATGCCCCTGGTCCTCGACCTGGCCCGCGAATACGAAGCGGCCAAGGCCGACCCGGAATTCCTCGAGCAACTGGCCTACTTCCAGCGCGACTACATCGGCCGGCCGAACCCGCTGTACTTCGCCGAGCGCCTGACCGAGCACTGCGGCGGCGCGAAGATCTTCTTCAAGCGTGAAGAGCTCAACCACACCGGCGCGCACAAGGTGAACAACTGCATCGGCCAGGTCCTGCTGGCCAAGCGCATGGGCAAGAAACGCCTGATCGCCGAAACCGGCGCCGGCATGCACGGCGTGGCCACCGCCACCGTCGCCGCGCGCTTCGGCCTGCCTTGCGTGATCTACATGGGCGCCACCGACATCGAGCGCCAGCAGGCCAACGTGTTCCGCATGAAGCTGCTGGGCGCCGAGATCGTGCCGGTCACCGCCGGCACCGGCACCCTCAAGGACGCGATGAACGAAGCGCTGCGCGACTGGGTGACCAACGTCGACGACACCTTCTACCTGATCGGCACCGTGGCCGGCCCGCACCCGTACCCGGCGATGGTCCGCGACTTCCAGTCGATCATCGGCAAGGAAACCCGCGCCCAGCTGCACGAGAAGGAAGGCCGCCTGCCGGACAGCCTGATCGCCTGCGTCGGCGGCGGTTCCAACGCCATGGGCCTGTTCCACGACTTCCTCGATGACAGCAGCGTGCAGATCATCGGCGTCGAAGCCGGCGGCCACGGCGTCGACACCGACAAGCACGCCGCCAGCCTCAACGGTGGCGTACCGGGCGTACTGCACGGCAACCGCACCTACCTGCTGCAGGACGAAGACGGCCAGATCACCGACGCCCACTCGATTTCCGCCGGCCTCGACTACCCGGGCATCGGCCCCGAGCACGCCTGGTTGCACGAGATCAAGCGCGTCGAGTACGTCAGCATCACCGACGACGAAGCCCTTGGCGCGTTCCACACCTGCTGCCGCCTGGAAGGCATCATCCCGGCCCTGGAAAGCTCCCACGCCCTGGCCGAAGCCATCAAGCGCGCACCGAACCTGCCCAAGGACCACCTGATGGTGATCTGCCTGTCCGGGCGCGGCGACAAAGACATGCAAACCGTAATGAGCCATATGGCCACCGCAGAGCAGGAGAAGCAGGCATGAGCCGTCTCGAACAGCGTTTTTCCGAGCTGAAGCAGGAAGGGCGTGCCGCCCTGGTGACCTTCATCACCGCCGGCGACCCCGGCTACGACGCCTCGCTGAAGATCCTCAAGGGCCTGCCGGCGGCGGGTGCCGACGTGATCGAACTGGGCATGCCGTTCACCGACCCGATGGCCGACGGCGTAGCCATCCAGCTGGCGACCCTGCGTGCCCTGGACGCCGGGCAGACGCTGGCGAAGACCCTGCAGATGGTTCGCGAATTCCGGGTGGACAACCAGACCACGCCGATCGTGCTGATGGGCTACTACAACCCGATCCATCGTTTCGGTGTGGAAAAGTTCGTCGCCGAGGCGAACGAAGCCGGCGTCGACGGCCTGATCATCGTCGACCTGCCGCCGGAGCACGACGCCGAGCTGGCGACCCCGGCCCAGGCCGCGGGTATCGACTTCATCCGCCTGACCACCCCGACCACCGACGACGCCCGTCTGCCACGGGTGCTGGAGCGCAGCTCGGGGTTCGTCTACTACGTCTCGGTGGCCGGGGTGACCGGTGCCGGGTCGGCGACCACCGAACATGTGAACGAAGCCATTGCCCGCCTGCGTCGGCATACCGATCTGCCGGTCAGCGTCGGCTTTGGTATCCGCACGCCGGAGCAGGCCGCAGCGATCGCGCGGCTGGCCGAAGGTGTGGTGGTGGGGTCGGCGCTGGTGGACAAGATCGCCACCGCGGCGAGCCCGGAGCAGGCTGTGGATAACGTCCTGGCGCTGTGCTCGGCGCTGGCCGAGGGCGTGCGCGGCGCGCGCAAGGCCTGACCTTGTTGTAGACAGTGGCGGCCTCATCGCGGGCAACGCCCGCTCCCACAAGGGTTGGCGGTGTACGCGGACCTTGTGGGAGCGGGCGTTGCCCGCGATGAGGCCATCAGCAACACCATCAATGTCGAGGATTCACTCGAAAATCGACAGATCCAGCGGCCGGATAGCCCCCATCCAGATCGCATGATCGCGGTGATCCGCCAGCTCATCCCCGGTCAGCGGATGCAGGAACACCACCAGCCCCTTCCGATACAACGCCAGCCACGGCAGCACCACCCCGATCAACTCCGGCCCGAAGGCCAGCTGGCAGCTCCAGTCCGGATGCGGCCCCACCGGCTTGCGGTGCATGCGGCCCATGCTCACCGGAAACAGCTTGGCCGTCTCCTCGCACAACGCCTGCGCCTGCTCGAACGTGCTCTCGTCGTAATACACGTGGGCGTGATAGCCCTTGATCCTTTCCACCCTCGACTCCTGAAATCGGCCACTCGCTGCGCCGCAGTCTATACGAGCTGCCCGGCCTGTTCTGCACCCAGCCATTCGACGAAGCGTTCGATCAGTACGTTGCGTCGCTTGCGTGGCGGACGTACTACGTAATATCCCTTGTTAGAACGAATTGATGGTTCGATCGGCCGGCACAGCAGGCCCTGGTCGAGCAGGGCGTCGACCAGGTAGCGCCAGCCGATGGCCACGCCCTGGCCGGCGATCGCCGCCTGGATCAGCAAGGTGTAGTTGTCGAAACGCAGCGGCGCCGAGGCCGGCGGACTGACCAGGCCGAGCTCGCGAAACACCCCGTTCCAGTCGAACCAGCGGCTCGCCGACTCGCCGCGCAGGTGCAGCAAGGGCAAGTGCGCCAGGCTCTGCGGATCCAGCGGCAATGGCCGCTCGCCCAGCAAACGCGGGCTGCACACCGGGAAAACCTCCTCATCGAACAGCCATTGCGCCTCGCCCTGGCGGAAGCGCCCATCACCGAACAGCACGGCCACATCGATGTCCGGACGCAGCATGGCGTGGCTGCGTTCACTGGTCACCAGGCTCACATCGACCCGCGGATTGGCCTGATGAAAACGCTGCAGACGCGGCATCAGCCAGTACGCGGCGAAGGCGAAATCGGTGGCCACCCGCAGCACTTCATGCTGGCCGCGCCCCGCCACCTGGGACACACCATCATCGAGGGCGAGCATGCCCACGTGTACTTGCTCGTACAGCAGTACACCTGCTTCGGTCAGCTCGATTCCGCGGTAGATACGATCGAACAGGCGCGCCCCCAACTGCTCCTCGAGGCGCTTGATCTGTTGGCTGACCGCCGGCTGGGTCGTCCCCAGCTCGACCGCCGCCGCCGTGAAGCTGTGGTGCCGCGCCGCGGCCTCGAATACCCGCAACACGTCGAGGGACGTCCCGCCCAATGCCTCAAACATAAGCTCTGCTAATCCTAGTCATTGCCCACCGTGGGCTTTACCCAATATGGCTGCAGGAACAGGCTTGTCCACAGCCGTATCCCATAATGCCTGACGATGGAATGCCGTGAGCCTATGAAACGCAAGAACATCCTCTTCATCATGGCCGACCAGATGGCCGCGCCCCTGCTGCCGATCCATGCGCCTTCGCCGATCCGCATGCCCCACCTGAGCCGCCTGGCCGCCGAGGCGGTGGTGTTCGATTCCGCCTACTGCAACAGCCCGCTGTGCGCGCCGTCACGTTTCACTCTGGTCAGCGGCCAGTTGCCGAGCCGGATCGGTGCCTACGACAACGCCGCCGATTTCCCCGCCGACATTCCGACCTACGCCCACTACCTGCGCCGCCTCGGCTATCGCACGGCGCTGTCGGGCAAGATGCACTTCTGCGGCCCGGACCAACTGCACGGTTACGAGGAACGCCTGACCAGCGATATCTACCCGGCGGACTACGGCTGGGCGGTGAACTGGGATGCCCCGGACGAGCGCCCGAGCTGGTACCACAACATGTCCTCGGTGCTGCAGGCAGGGCCCTGCGTGCGCACCAACCAGCTGGATTTCGACGAGGAGGTGGTGTTCAAGGCGCAGCAGTACCTGTACGACCATGTCCGCGAGGGCGGCGAGCAGCCGTTCTGCCTCACCGTGTCGATGACCCACCCACACGACCCGTACACCATTCCCAGGGCGTTCTGGGACCTCTACCACGACGACGAGATCCCCATGCCGCGGGTGCCCTTCGCCCAGCACGAACTGGACCCGCATTCGCAACGCCTGCTCAAGGTCTATGACCTGTGGGACAAGCCGCTGCCTGTGGATAAAGTCCGCGATGCCCGCCGTGCCTACTTCGGCGCGTGCAGCTACATCGACGCCAATATCGGCAGGCTGCTGCAGACCCTGGAGGAAACCGGCCAGGCCGACGACACCCTGATCGTCTTCTCCGGCGACCACGGCGACATGCTTGGCGAGCGCGGGCTCTGGTACAAGATGCACTGGTTCGAGATGGCCGCCCGGGTGCCGTTGCTGATCCACGCACCGGGGCAGTTCGCGGCGAAACGGGTGAGTGCCTCGGTCTCCACCTGCGACCTGCTGCCGACCCTGGTGGAACTGGCCGGCGGCCGCGTCGAAGCCGACCTGCCGCTGGACGGCCGTTCGCTGCTCGGCCACCTGAACGGGGAGGGCGGGCACGACGAGGTGATCGGCGAGTACATGGCCGAAGGCACCGTCGGCCCGCTGATGATGATCCGCCGCGGGCCGTGGAAATTCATCTACAGCGAGGACGATCCCTGCCTGCTCTACGACCTGGAGAACGACCCGCAGGAGCTCGACGACCTCGCCGCCGATCCACGACACGCCGAGCGGGTGGCCGCGTTCCTCGCCGAAGCCCGCCAGCGCTGGAACATCCCGCAGTTGCGCGACCAGGTCCTGGCCAGCCAGCGCCGCCGCCGCTTGGTCGCCGCCGCCCTGGCCACCGGCAGGCTGAAGAGCTGGGACCACCAGCCGCTGGTCGATGCCAGTCAGCAGTACATGCGCAATCACATCGATCTCGACGATCTGGAGCGCAAGGCGCGTTATCCACAACCTGCCCGCTAATCATCCGAGGAACGCAGCATGAAAGGGTTATCCACAAACGTTTTCGCGGTTGTCCTCACCCTCGCTGTCGGTGCCGCGCAGGCCGACGACAGCCAGTGCGCCATGGTCAGGATGGCCGATCCGGGCTGGAGCGATATCGCCACCACCAACGCCGTCGCGCGCTTCCTCCTGGAAGGCGCCGGCTACCAGACGCGGGTCGATTCGCTGGCCGTGCCGATCATCTACGGCGGCCTCAAGGACGGCCTGGTCGATGCCTTCCTCGGCAACTGGATGCCGGCGCAGCAGGGCTTCCACGACAAGTTCGTCGCCAGCGGCGAGGTCGACCGGCTGGCGCGCAACCTGGAGGGCACCGAGTTCACCCTGGCGGTGCCGGAGGCGGTCTGGGCGTCAGGGATCAAGGACTTCGCCGACCTGCAGAAGCGCGCCGGCGAGTTCGACCACAAGATCTACGGCATCGGCTCCGGCGCCCCGGCCAACCTGTCGTTGCAGTCGATCATCGACAAGAACCAGTTCAACCTCGGCGGCTGGAAGCTGGTGGAGTCCAGCGAGCAGGCGATGCTGGCCCAGGTGCAGCGGGCGGTGAAACGCGACAAGCCGATCGTCTTCCTCGGCTGGACCCCGCATCCGATGAACGTGCAGTTGAAGATGCGCTACCTGACCGGCGGCGAGCAGTGGTTCGGCAGCAGCGGCAGCGTCTACACCCTGACCCGCAAGGGTTATGCACAGGCCTGTCCGAACGTGGCGAAACTGCTCGGCAACCTGACCTTCAGCCAGGCCATGGAGAACACCATCATGGCCAACGTGGTGGATAACAAGGTCAGCTACGACGATGCCGCGAAAGCCTGGATCCGCGCCAATCCGGCGTTGCTGGATGGCTGGCTGCAAGGCGTCAGCACCCGCGATGGCGGCGATGCCCTGGCGGCGGTGAAGGCTCGGCTGTAACCCAGTCTGGAATGGATACTTGGCAACTCTGTAGGAGCTGGCTTGCCTGCGAAGGACCGCGCAGCGGTCCCAGACTTCATCGCTTTCGGGGACCGCTACGCGGTCCTTCGCAGGCAAGCCAGCTCCTACAAGCGACACCTCGTTTCCCGTACCCTGAACGGCTTAACCGGTAATGAGCGACCCCATGCCCTGGCCCGACCGCCACAGACTCCTGCCTTTCCTGCGCTGGCTGCCCCGGCAGACCCGCACCAGCGTCCGCCGCGACCTGCTGGTGGGCCTGAGCGGGGCGATCCTGGCCCTGCCGCAATCCATCGCCTACGCCCTGATCGCCGGGCTGCCGGCCGAATACGGGCTGTACGCGGCCATCGTGCCGGTGCTGATCGCCTGCCTGTGGGGCTCCTCCTGGCACCTGATCTGCGGTCCGACGGCAGCCATCTCCATCGTCCTCTACGCCGCCGTCAGTCCCATGGCCGTGCCGGGCAGCGCCGACTACATCACCCTGATCCTGCTGCTGACCTTCCTCGGCGGGGTGTTCCAGTGGTTGCTGGGCATGCTGCGTTTCGGCGCGCTGGTGAACTTCGTGTCCCATTCGGTGGTGATCGGCTTCACCTGCGGCGCGGCGGTGGTCATCGCCCTGGGCCAGCTGCCGAGCCTGATGGGCCTCGACCTGGAAAGCCAGGCCACGGCGCTGCGGACCCTGGAGAGCCTGCTGGCTCACGCCGGCGAGCTCGACGGGCCGTCGCTGCTGCTGGGCCTCGCCGCCCTGGGCCTGGGCCTCGCCATCAAGCTGCTGCGCCCACGCTGGCCGGCCCTGTTGATCAGTCTGCTGGGCACGACCTTGCTGGCGTTCTTCTGGCCGGCGATGTTCGGCCATGTCGCCCGGGTTCCGGCCTTTGCCGGCAAGCTGCCACCGCTGAGCCCGCTGCCGCTGTGGGACCTGGAACTGGTCCTGCGCCTGCTGCCCGGCGCCGTGGCGGTGGGCATGCTCGGCCTGGTGACCAGTCTGTCGATCGCCCGCTCGCTGTCGATTCGCTCGGAACAACTGATCGACGCCAACCAGGAGATCCGCGCCCAGGGCCTGTCGAACATGGTCGGCGCCTGGTTCTCCGGGTATCTCTCGTCGGGCTCGTTCACCCGCTCCGGGCTGAGCTACGACGCCGGGGCACGCTCGCCCCTGGCCGGGGTGTTCTCCGCCTTGTGGGTGGCGCTGTTCGCCGTGGCCGGCGCGCAGTTGATCGCGCATATCCCGATCCCGGTCATGGCCGGGAGCATCCTGCTGATCTGCTGGGGGCTGGTGGACCACCGGGCGATCCGGGCGCTGTACCGGGTCAGCCGACCGGAATTCGTAGTGATGGCCCTGACCTTCTGCGCCACCCTGCTGCTGGAGTTGCAGACCGCGATCTACGCCGGGGTGCTGGCCTCGCTGTTCTTCTACCTCAAGCGCACCTCGCAGCCGCGGGTGCAGCAGACCCGGGAAGGCGAGGCGGATGTGCTGCGGGTCGGTGGCTCGATCTTCTTCGGCGCCAGCCACTACCTGCAGGTGCGCCTGCAGCGCTGCCAGGCGCCGGACGTGGTGATCGACGCGCGGCAGATCAACTTCATCGACTATTCCGGGGTGGAGATGCTGCACCAGGAAGCCCGCCGCCTGCGCCGCCAGGGCGGCGGGCTGACCCTGCGCCGGGCCAGGCCGCAGGTGATCGAGGAGTTGCACAAGCTCGAAGGCGTGGAGCAGTGCCCGATCCGCTTCGAAGAATGACGCCCCCGGTAGTCCAGTCTTCTCCTGTGCGCAACTGATAGTTCTGTCAGTTGTGCCGGGTCATGGCTGGTTTTAGCGTAATTGTCACGGACAGTCCGTTGTCGTTCGCCCTTCTCCGGCGTCATCAAGAGGACAACCACGATGAACTTCCGTACGATTTCAGCAGTGCTGACCGGCCTGCTGGCCATCACGCAATTCAGTGCCACCGCCCATGCGGCGCTTGCCGAAAAGTGCTTCAAGTCGAACTACGACTACGAGTTGTATTTGAAATACGGTGACGAAACCCCGCCTGATCCGGACGACGTGGAGACCAAGAGCCAAGAGGAATACGAGATCCTTGAAGATGCCCATTTTCATGGCGCGGCGCGGAAAAAAGGCATCACCATCAATGTCGACCACACCACGTCCGGGGGAAAGATCATTTCCAACGCCAGCCGCTCATCGACACCCAGCGGCGAGAAGAGATACGTCTGGGGCAGCAACATGCCCTCCACCACTGGCGAATACACCAGCAATGCTGGTGCACCCGGCACTTATCGCAATATCCAGCTGACGGTCACAGACCCTGTGTGCCAAATCGAGGAGTCGACGCAGGTGAGGATTTACAGTCAATAACGCGAACCGCCATCGAAAAACCGGTTGCATTCGGCTACGGAAATTCACCGATCTCCGACTTTCTTGTAGGTAATTTCCCAAGCATACTTCGCCGCCTTATCAGCTGTTGCGCATCGGGAAATCGCTGCCTAGTCTTCGCCGGTCGTTGCCAAATCAACGACCGGTTTTGACAGACCGCCCTGAATCCCCTGTGCCGCAGTTGCTATGGCAGCTGTGCGTGTGGGCACCTTCGGGTGCGCCGGGGCTCCAGGGGTCCTTGGTCTGTCAACCCATGCACAGCTGCCACCCTCCCGTTTGACAGCGGCGATGGCAGCTCCTGTTCACACCCCTGGAGCTTGTCATGAAGAAATGCGTCCCCGATCCACCCGCGATGTGCATCGTCCCCGGCCTGTCCCACGAGGACGCCATCACCAAGGCTGCGGATCATCTGAACAAGGCGATCATCGCCGCCTCCTGCCTGCCCGACCCACCCAGTGAACGTCACCAGAACATGCTCGGCAATGCATTGCTGGAGATGCGCATCACCAGGGCGTTGCTGACGGTGGCGTTGGCCAGATCGACGGTCACCGTGCCGATCTAGCCGAGCCCGCTTCCCCCGTAGGAGCGTGGCTTGCCCGCGAAGGACCGCAAAGCGGTCCCAATCGTATTGGCAGCACCCTTTCAGGGACCGCTTTGCGGTCCTTCGCGGGCAAGCCACGCTCCTACGAGACTCCTGGTCAGCCCCGCGCCAGCTGCCGCCGCAGCTCCGCCAGCACTGGCGCGGTATCCGGGCGCACACCACGCCAGATGAAGAAGGCTTCCGCCGCCTGCTCCGCCAGCATGCCCAGGCCATCCAGCACCTTGCCCGCGCCATGGTCGCTGGCCCAGACGCAGAACGGCGTTGGCTCCTTGCCATACATCATGTCGTAGCACACGGTCTGGCCCGGCACGATCAGGCTCGGGTCAATGGGCGGCAGCTCACCGGCGAGGCTCGCCGAGGTGGCGTTGATGATGAGGTCCACCGGCTCCTTCAACCAGCTGAAACCACTGGCCGCCACCGGCCCCAGGTCGGCGAACTCGCGGGCCAGTTGCTCGGCCTTTTCCACGGTGCGGTTGGCGATCACCAGCGAGGCCGGATTGTGCGCCAGCAACGGCTCCAGCACGCCACGCACGGCACCACCGGCACCGAGCAGGAGGATGCGCTTGCCGGTCAGTTCCACCCCGGCATTCACGGTGAGGTCACGGACAAGGCCTGCGCCGTCAGTGTTGTCGCCCTGCAGGCGACCGTCATCGAGGCGAGTGAGGGTATTCACCGCCCCGGCGCGCCGGGCGCGGGAGGTGAGGCTGTCGACCAGGCGGAAGGCTTCTTCCTTGAACGGCACGGTGACGTTGGCGCCCAGGCCCTGCTTGAAGAAGCCCTGGGCGCAGGCGCTGAAGTCGTCCAGCGGGGCCAGCAGGGTGTCGTATTCCAGCCGCTCGCCGGTCTGGTCGGCGAACAGCCGGTGGATCAACGGCGACTTGCTGTGGCCGATCGGGTTGCCGAATACAACGTACTGGTCCATACACGCGCTTCCTGGGTCAGGCCCGACGTCCGGGCAAACGAGGTGAGCACAATGGGCTCAGTGCGCTGCCTTGTCCAGACTCAGCCAGTCGCGGTCCTTGAGGAAGTAGTCGGTCAGGCGCGCTTCGGCGCTGCCCGGCTGCGGCTTCCAGTCATAGCCCCAGCGCACCTGCGGCGGCAGCGACATGAGGATGGACTCGGTACGCCCGCCGGACTGCAGGCCGAACAGGGTGCCGCGGTCGTAGACCAGGTTGAACTCGACGTAGCGGCCACGGCGGAATTCCTGGAATTCGCGCTGCTCGGCACTGTAGGCGTCGTTTTTGCGGCGCTGGACGATCGGCAGGTAGGCGTCGATGTAGGCGTCACCGATGGCGCGGATGAAGGCGAAGCAGGTGTCGAAATCCCACTCGTTCAGGTCGTCGAAGAACAGGCCGCCGATACCGCGCGGCTCGCCGCGGTGCTTGAGGTGGAAGTAGCGGTCGCACCAGGCCTTGTAGCGCGGGTAGACGTCGGCACCGAACGGCGCGCAGGCCTGTTCGGCGACGCGGTGCCAGTGGATGCAGTCTTCTTCGTTGCCGTAGTACGGGGTCAGGTCGAAGCCGCCGCCGAACCACCAGACCGCTTCCTCGCCTTCCTTCTCGGCGATGAAGAAGCGCACGTTGGCGTGGGAGGTCGGCACATGCGGGTTGTGCGGGTGGATCACCAGCGACACGCCGAGGGCTTCGAAGCCACGGCCGGCCAGCTCCGGACGGTGGGCGCTGGCCGACGGCGGCAGGCCGCTGCCGAAGACGTGGGAGAAGTTGACGCCGCCTTTCTCGATGACCTTGCCGTCGCCGATCACCCGGGTCCGTCCGCCGCCGCCAGCCTCGCGGGTCCAGGCGTCCTCGACGAAACGCGCAGCGCCGTCTTCGTTTTCCAGGGCGGCGCAAATCCGGTCTTGCAGGTCGAGCAGGTAGGCTTTCACGGCCTCGGTGCGGCTAGTCATCAGGTCACCTTGAAGCGGGCTTGGCGGAAAATTCGGCGCACAGCATACCACCGTGCATGTGCCCTCCGTAGTTGACGGCGATCAAGCAAAAGCGTCCGATAGCCCCTTTCCCCGATGTCCCAGGAGAGTGCAGATGGCCAAGCGTATCCAGTTCAGCCAGCATGGCGGCCCCGAGGTCCTGACCCTGGTCGAGTTCGAACCCAAGGCGCCGGCGGCGGGCAATGTGCGCGTGCGCAACCACGCCATCGGCCTGAATTTCATCGACACCTATTTCCGCAGTGGCCTATATGCGCCACCGAGCCTGCCTTCGGGTCTGGGCACCGAGGGTGCAGGGGTGGTCGAGGCGGTGGGCGAGGGCGTGACCCGCTTCAAGGCCGGTGACCGCGTGGCCTACGCCGGTGGCCCGCTTGGCGCCTACAGCGAAGTCCACGAACTGCCGGCGGCCAACCTGGTGTCGCTGCCGCAAAGCGTCAGCTTCGAGGACGCCGCGGCGGTGATGCTCAAGGGCCTGACCGTGCAGTACCTGCTGCGCCAGACCCACGACGTGCAGCCGGGCGAGATCATCCTGTTCCATGCCGCCGCGGGCGGGGTCGGCTCGCTGGCCTGCCAGTGGGCCAGGGCCCTGGGCGCGAAGCTGATCGGCACCGTGAGTTCGCCGGAAAAGGCCGAGCGCGCCAAGGCCCTCGGCGCCTGGGCGACCATCGACTACAGCCGCGAGGACGTGGCGCAGCGGGTGCTGGAACTGACCGATGGCAGGAAATGCCCGGTGGTGTACGACGGTGTGGGCCAGGACACCTGGCTGACTTCGCTGGACTGCCTGGCGCCGCGCGGGCTGATGGTCAGCTTCGGCAATGCCTCGGGCGCGGTGAGCGGGGTGAACCTGGGGATCCTGGCGCAGAAGGGCTCGCTGTATGTGACCCGGCCGACGCTGGCCAGTTACGCGAACACTGCGGAAAACACCCAGGCCATGGCCAATGAGCTGTTCGCGATGATTGCCAGCGGCAAGGTGAAGGTGGATATCCAGCAGCGCTATCCGCTGGCCGAGGCGGCGCGGGCGCAGGAGGAATTGTCGGCGCGGCGGACGGTGGGGTCGACGGTTCTGATTCCCTGATTGCTGATCGAGAGCCAGCCCCACGTAGGAGCGTGGCTTGCCCGCGAAGGAGCGCAAAGCGGTCCCAGAATCGCATTGGCAGCACCAGGGACCGCTATGCGATCCTTCGCGGGCAAGCCACGCTCCTACGAGGACACCGCACTCCGGGTCAGCCCGCCCGAACCACCTCGCCAGTGGCCAGATCACGAATCACACTCGGATGCTTCCGCCCACCCAGCGCCCCGCCCAGCACCAGATCCAGCTGACCGTGGAAATACTGTTCCACCCGCAACCGGCTCTTCGCTGCCGGCCGCCCGGCCGGGTTGGCCGAGGTCGACACCAGCGGCCCCACCAGCGAGCACAGGTCACGCACCAGCGGATGATCGCTGACCCGCAGCGCCACGGTGTCGTGCACGCCGGTGATCCACTCCGGCAGCAGCCCCTGATGCGGCACCAGCCAGGTGTTCGGTCCGGGCCAGGTACTGCTCATGCGATCGAGCCAGACGTCCGGGAAATCTTCGAACAGGAAGTCGAACTGACGAATGTTGTCGGCGATCAGGATCAGGCCCTTGTTCACCGAACGCGACTTGAGCGCCAGCAGGCGATCCACCGCTTCTTCGTTCCATGGGTCACAGCCCAGGCCCCAGACCGCTTCGGTCGGATAGGCGATGACCGCTCCGGCCCGGATTTCCCGCGCGGCTTGTTGCGCACGCCAACTGTTGACCATTTGTTTCACTCCGCTTGTAGGCTGCTGCGCAGTGTACTTAGCCGGAACGGGCAAACCAACGCCCGGCTTCATTGCAGATACGCCCGTCCAGCTCCAGTTCGGTCAGCGCCGCCAGCACCTTGGCCAGTGGCTGGCCGAGGGCCAGGGCCAGGCCTTCGCTGGTGTGCGGTGCGGCGAGCAACAGCGCGACCAGCGGATGCTCAGGCTTATCCACAGGCGCTGGCGCCAGGTTCTGCCAGCCGCGCAGGCTTTCGAGGATCTGCTCGATGCTTTCCACCAGCAACGCGCCATCGCGGATCAACTGGTGGCAGCCCTTGGCCCCTGGATGATGGATCGAACCGGGAATGGCGAACACCTCGCGGCCCTGTTCCGCCGCCAGCCTGGCGGTGATCAGCGAACCGCTGGCCAGGCTGGCCTCCACCACCAGCACGCCCAGCGACAAACCGCTGATGATGCGGTTGCGGCGCGGAAAGTTGCCCGGCAACGGACCGGCATCCAGGGGAAACTCGGAAAGCAGCGCGCTGCCGTTCTCCAGCATGCGCCGTGCCAGACCGAGGTGGCGCTGTGGATAACGTTTTTCCAGACCGGTGCCGAGCACACCGATGGTCGCTCCGCCCGCCTCGACGGCAGCCTGGTGCGCGGCCCCGTCGATGCCCAGCGCCAGGCCGCTGGTGATGACGAAACCGGCCCGGGCGAGGCTCCGCGAAAACGCCGCGGCAGTCCCCAGGGCGGGGGGTGTGGCACGCCGGCTGCCGACGATCGCCAACTGCGGTTTATCCACAAGTGCGGCGTTGCCGGCGACGAACAGCAGCGGTGGTGGATCGGAAATTTCCGCGAGCAGGGCGGGGTAGGCGCCATCGTCCCACATCAGCAAATGCTGGCCGGGGCGCTCTAGCCAGCGCATTGCAGCGGCCGCCCCATCACGCACCGCGGCGCTGCGCCGGGCCTCGCAGGCGACCTGCGGGATACCCAGCGCCAGCCACGCGGAGGCCGGCGCGCTGAGGGCCGCCGAGGCGCTGCCGAAGGCCTGGATCAGTTTCACGAAGCGGCGCGGCCCGACCTCGGGCAAGCGCTGCAGACGCAGACGCGCCTCCAGCTCGGCGGGCGGGCAGGTGGGAAATTCAGGGCAAGACATAAGACCATCCTTGATCTTTCGGCGGGCATCCACATTTAAAAACCTGTGGATAACTCTGTTGATAATGCTTTGACAACTGTCCAGCGCAACGCTGCCGACAGCCGGTTTTTCAACCCTAGCCGACCTTTTCACAGGTGCCGAACGCAGCGAATCCCTTTATTATGTGCGTTCATGTTTGTCACACATCGCACAGTGCAGCTCATACGCCTATGGCCATTCTGAACATCCTCGAATTCCCGGACTCGCGCCTTCGCACCCTCGCCAAACCGGTGACGGAAGTCGACGACGCCATCCGCCAGTTGGTGGATGACATGTTCGAAACCATGTACGAAGCCCCCGGCATCGGTCTCGCCGCGACCCAGGTCAACGTGCACAAGCGCGTGGTAGTCATGGACCTCAGCGAAGACCGCAGCGAGCCACGGGTGTTCATCAACCCCGAGCTGGAAGAGCTGACCCAGGACATGGGCCAGTACCAGGAAGGCTGCCTGTCGGTGCCGGGCTTCTACGAGAACGTCGACCGTCCGCTGCAAGTCCGGGTCAAGGCCCTGGACCGCGACGGCAAGCCGTTCGAGCTGATCGCCGAAGGCCTGCTCGCCGTGTGCATCCAGCACGAATGCGACCACCTCAACGGCAAGCTGTTCGTCGATTACCTGTCGACGCTCAAACGCGACCGCATCAAGAAGAAGCTGGAAAAGCAGCACCGCCAGCAAGCTTGATCCTCCTCACTCCTGAAGGCTTGCTCCGGCAAGCCTTTTTCTTTTAAGCGAGAACTGCATGCGCATCGTCTTCGCGGGCACCCCCGAGTTCGCCGCCGAACACCTCAAGGCCCTGCTGGCCAGCCAGCACGAAATCATCGCCGTCTACACCCAGCCGGACCGTCCGGCCGGGCGCGGGCAGAAGCTGATGCCGAGCCCGGTCAAGCAACTGGCTGTGGATAACGGCATCCCGGTGCTGCAACCGCCGACCCTGCGCAATCCCGAGGCCCAGGCCGAACTGGCCGCGCTGCAGCCGGACCTGATGGTGGTGGTGGCCTACGGCCTGATCCTGCCGCAGGTGGTGCTGGATATCCCGAAACACGGCTGCATCAACAGCCACGCCTCGCTGCTGCCGCGCTGGCGCGGCGCCGCGCCGATCCAGCGCGCGGTGCAGGCGGGCGATGCCGAGAGCGGCGTGACCGTGATGCGCATGGAAGCCGGCCTGGACACCGGGCCGATGCTGCTCAAGGTCAGCACGCCGATCACTGCCGAAGACACCGGCGGCAGCCTCCACGACCGTCTCGCCGAACTCGGCCCGCCGGCAGTACTGCAAGCCATCGCCGGCCTCGACGCCGGTACCCTGCCCGGTGAAGTGCAGGACGACGCCCTGGCGACCTATGCCCACAAGCTCAACAAGGACGAGGCGCGCCTCGACTGGAGCCGCCCGGCCGTCGAGCTGGAGCGCCTGGTTCGCGCCTTCAACCCGTGGCCGATCTGCCACAGCAGCCTCGGCGGCGAAGCCCTGAAAGTGCTGGCCGCGACCCTCGCCGAGGGCAAGGGCGAGCCGGGTGAAATCGTCTCGGCGAGCAAGGACGGTCTGGTGGTCGCCTGCGGTGAAGGCGCGCTGTGCCTGACCCGCCTGCAACTGCCCGGCGGCAAGGCGCTGAACTTCAGCGACCTGTTCAACAGCCGCCGCGAGAAATTCACCCCCGGCACGGTACTCGGCCAATGAACCCACGTCTGGCCGCCGCCCGGGCCCTGGCCGCCGTGCTCAGCGGCAAGGCCTCGCTGAACAGCTCGCTGCCGACGCAACTGGACAAGGTCGAGGCCCGTGATCGCGGCCTGACCCAGGACCTCGCCTTCGGCACCGCGCGCTGGCAGCCCCGCCTGTCGGCACTGGCCGAGCGCCTGCTGCAAAAGCCGTTCAAGAGCGCCGATGCCGATGTCCAGGCGCTGTTGCTGGTCGGTCTGTACCAGCTCTTCTATACCCGCGTCCCCGAGCACGCCGCCATCGGTGAGACCGTGGGCTGTGCCGACAAGCTGAAGAAGCCATGGGCCAAGGGCCTGCTCAATGCCGTGCTGCGCCGCGCCCAGCGCGAGGGCAACGACCTGCTCGCCGAGATGGAACGCGACCCGGTGGTGCGCACCGCCCACCCGCGCTGGCTGCAGAAGTCGCTGAAAGCCTTCTGGCCCGAGCAGTGGGAGGCCATCTGCGCCGCCAACAACGCCCACCCGCCGATGATCCTGCGGGTCAACCGCCGCCATCACAGCCGCGACGCCTACCTCGGCCTGCTGGGTGAAGCCGGCATCGAAGCGGCGCCATGCCAGTACAGCCGCGACGGCATCCTCCTCGCCGAAGCCTGCGACGTGCGCAACCTGCCCGGCTTCGAACAGGGCTGGATCAGCGTGCAGGACGAAGCCGCGCAACTGGCCGCCGACCTGCTCGAACTGGCGCCGGGGCAACGGGTGCTGGACGCCTGCTGCGCCCCCGGCGGCAAGACCTGTCACCTGCTCGAAGCCGAGGCGAAGCTGGCCGGCGTGGTCGCCATCGACCTGGAAGCCAAGCGCCTGACCCGGGTCCGCGAGAACCTCGACCGCCTTGGCCTCGACGCCCAGCTGATCGCCTGCGACGCCCGCGATACCGCCAGCTGGTGGGACGGCAAGAGTTTCCAGCGCATCCTGCTGGACGCACCGTGCTCCGCCACCGGCGTGATCCGCCGTCACCCGGACATCAAGCTGACCCGCCAGGCCGACGATATCGCCGCCCTCGCCAGCCTGCAGGGCGAGTTGCTCGACGCCCTGTGGCCGCCCCTGGAAGTCGGCGGCATGCTGCTCTACGCCACCTGCTCGACCCTGCCCACGGAAAACACCGAGGTGATCGCGGCCTTCCTCGCCCGCACCCCCGGTGCCCGCGAGCTGGACCTGGCGACCGACGCCGGCATCCGCCAGCCCCACGGTCGCCAGTTGCTCGCCCAGGAGGGCGGGCACGATGGTTTCTACTACGCCAAGCTGATCAAGATCGCCGCCGCGCGCGGTTAACAGAAAAAGGGAAGGGGACAGCGGATGAAGATCATCATCCTTGGCGCAGGGCAGGTCGGCGGCACGCTGGCCGAACACCTGGCCAGCGAAGCCAACGACATCACCGTGGTCGACACCGATGGCGACCGGCTGCGCGATCTTGGCGACCGCCTCGACATCCGCACCGTCCAGGGCCGTGGCTCGTTCCCGACCATCCTGCGCCAGGCCGGTGCCGACGACGCCGACATGCTGGTGGCGGTGACCAACAGCGACGAGACCAACATGGTCGCCTGCCAGGTCGCCCACACCCTGTTCCACACCCCGACCAAGATCGCCCGGGTGCGCGAGTCGGCCTACCTGACCCGTGCCGGTCTGTTCGACAACGAAGCCATCCCGGTGGACGTGCTGATCAGCCCGGAACAGGTGGTGACCCACTACATCAAGCGCCTGATCGAACATCCCGGCGCCCTGCAGGTGATCGACTTCGCCGAGGGCAAGGCCCAGCTGGTGGCGGTCAAGGCCTACTACGGCGGGCCGCTGGTGGGCCAGCAACTGCGGCAGATCCGCGCGCACATGCCCAATGTCGATACCCGCGTGGCGGCGATCTTCCGCCGCGACCGGCCGATCCTGCCGCAGGGCGACACGGTGATCGAGGCCGATGACGAGGTGTTCTTCATCGCCGCCAAGGCCGACATCCGTGCGGTGATGGGCGAACTGCGCCGCCTCGACGAGACCAACAAGCGCGTGGTCATCGCCGGTGGCGGGCAGATCGGCGAACGCCTGGCCGAGGCCATCGAAAGCCGCTACCAGGTGAAGATCATCGAGATGAGCCCGGCGCGCTGCCGCTATCTGTCGGACAACCTCGACAGCACGGTGGTCCTCCAGGGCAGTGCCTCGGACCGCGACCTGCTGCTGGAAGAGAACATCGCCGACGCCGACATCTTCCTCGCCCTGACCAACGACGACGAGGCCAACATCATGTCCTCGCTGCTGGCCAAGCGTCTCGGTGCGCGCAAGGTGATGACCATCATCAACAACCCGGCCTACGTCGACCTGGTCCAGGGCGGCGAGATCGACATCGCCATCAGCCCGCAGCTGGCCACCATTGGTACCTTGCTGGCCCACGTGCGCCGTGGCGATATCGTCAGCGTGCACTCGCTGCGCCGTGGTGCGGCGGAGGCCATCGAGGCCATCGCCCACGGCGATTCGAAGTCGAGCAAGGTGGTCGGCAAGGCCATCGAAGAGATCAACCTGCCGCCGGGCACCACCATCGGCGCCATCATCCGCGACGAGGAAGTGCTGATCGCCCACGACGACACTGTGATCAAGAGCGGTGACCACGTGATCCTCTTCGTTGTGGACAAGAAGTACATCCGCGATGTGGAGAAGCTGTTCCACGTCGGTCTGACGTTCTTCTGACAGGAGAAGACGAATGCGCGAATCGCTGGAAAAGATGCTGGCCAAGGGTGTGGATAACCCGCTGTTGCGCTTTGGCCTGGGCAAGGCGTGGCTGGACGAGGGCAACGGCGCGGAAGCGGCGGTGCACCTGGCGCGCTGTGTGGAGCAGGATCCGAAGTATTCGGCGGCGTGGAAGTTGTTGGGCAAGGCCTGGCAGCAGCAGGGAGACCTGGTGAACGCACGGGATGCCTGGGAGCGGGGGATCGCGGCGGCTCAGGCCCATGGCGACAAGCAGGCCGAGAAGGAGATGGCGGTGTTCCTCAAGAAGCTGGATAAAGCCAGAAACTGAGTTGCCGCGTTCCCCCTGTAGGAGCGTGGCTTGCCCGCGAAAGGGCCGCACAGCGGCCCCTGACTGCGGTGAGGTCTGGGACCGCTGTGCGGTCCTTTCGCGGGCAACGCCCGCTCCTACAGGGGGCTTTGGCAGCCACAAGATTTGGAAGCGGGCGTTGCCAGCGATGAGGCCCTCAGTACCAGCGCGCCTCTCCAGCCGGCCGCTTCTTGAAGCGCTTCATGCTCCACATGTACTGGCTCGGATACGCCCGCACATATTTCTCCACCACCTGGCTCATGGCCGCCGCCGAAGTCTCGGTATCGGTGCTGTACATCGCCTCCGGCGCTGCTTCGAGGATCACCTTGAAGCCACTGCCATCCGGCAACCGCAGCGCATGCAGGAACACCCCCACCGCCTTGCCACCAGCCAGCATGTTCGGCACGAACTTGCTGGTCAGCGCCTTCGTCCCGAGGAACGGCACGAAGATCCCCGCCGATTCCGCCGGCTCCGGGTCCGCCGGGATGCCCACCTGGCCGCCCTTGCGCACTTCCTTGATGATGCTGAGGATGCCTTCCTTGGTCGACGGCGCCACGCGGTTGCCCAGTTGCACGCGCTGTTCGCGCAACAGGTCGTCCACCGCCTTCAGCTTCGGCGGCCGGTAGAAGATGATCGGTTTGCACTGGCTGCAATAGAAGTGGTTGAGCACTTCCCAGTTGCCCAGGTGGCTGGTGATGCCGACCACGCCCTTGCCCGAGGCCAGCGCGTCCTTCAGTACATCCAGGCCCTCGACCTCGCGCACCAGGTCGATGGAACGCTGCGCCGGCCAGATCCAGGCGCAGGCGCTTTCGGTGAAGGACTTGCCGATATCCATCAGGGTGCGGCCCACCAGCTTCTCGCGTTCGACCGGGTCCATCTCCGGGAAGCACTTGGCCAGGTTGATGCGCACCACTTCGCGCGAGCTGTTGGGAATCTTCCACATGATCCAGCCGATCGCCGCACCGACCCGCTGCACCGCGCCCCAGGGCAGCTTGGCAAACAACCGCAACGCCCCGACCATCAAGGCGCCCTTGAATTTATCCACAGGCAGGTTCCTCCATACACAAGCCGGGCATTGTAACCGTCAGCGCAGCAGGGCGGCGTATCGATCGCAATCGGTGGTGTGGTCCATGACCATGCCGGTGGCCTGCATGAAGGCGTAGCAGATGGTCGGGCCGACGAAGGTGAAACCGGCCTTCTGCAGGGCCTTGCTCATTGCCGTGGCTTCATCGGTCACTGCGGGCACCTGGTCGCGGGCGCTGAAGTGGTTGACCTTGGGCTCACCGCCGACAAAGGACCACAGCCAGGTCGCCGGGTCTTCCAGCGCCAGCCAGGCCCGCGCGTTGCGCCGCGCGGCGTTGAGCTTGAGACGGTTGCGGATGATGCCCGGATCGAGCATGCGTTCCTCGATTTCCTCATCGCTCATCTGCGCCAACCGGTGGGGATCGAAGCCGAACATGACCTCGCGATAACGCGCGCGTTTCTTCAAAACGGTGATCCACGACAGGCCGGCCTGGAACCCTTCCAGAAGAAGCATCTCAAACAGCTGCCCCGGGTCGCGTTGCGGCGTTCCCCACTCCTCGTCGTGATAAGCCTGGTACAGCGGATCGTCGGTACACCAAAAGCAACGTGGCATAAAGCACCATGGGTAGAGGCCGGGGCGAATCGGGTTATACTCCCGCTCTTTATATTCGCAGCCCTAGAAACAGGTGAATTTCGTGAGCCAGCCTACGCCAGCCGTGCGTACCTTCCAAGACTTGATCCTCGCGCTCCAGCAGTACTGGGCCGAGCAAGGTTGTGTGGTGCTTCAGCCCTACGATATGGAAGTGGGCGCCGGCACTTTTCATACCGCCACGTTTCTGCGCGCCGTAGGCCCTGAAACCTGGAACGCCGCCTATGTCCAGCCAAGCCGCCGTCCGGGCGATGGCCGCTACGGCGAAAACCCCAACCGCCTGCAGCACTACTACCAGTTCCAGGTGGTCCTGAAGCCGAACCCGGCGAACTTCCAGGAGCTGTACCTGGGCTCGCTGAAGGCGATCGGCCTGGATCCGCTGGTGCACGACATCCGTTTCGTCGAAGACAACTGGGAATCGCCGACCCTCGGCGCCTGGGGTCTGGGTTGGGAAATCTGGCTCAACGGCATGGAAGTCACCCAGTTCACCTACTTCCAGCAGGTCGGCGGCATCGAGTGCCTGCCGGTCACCGGCGAGATCACCTACGGTCTCGAGCGCCTGGCCATGTACCTGCAGGGCGTCGACTCGGTGTATGACCTGATCTGGACCGACGGTCCGTTCGGCAAGGTCACCTACGGCGACGTGTTCCACCAGAACGAAGTGGAGCAGTCGACCTACAACTTCGAACACGCCAACGTCGAGAAGCTGTTCGAACTGTTCGACTTCTACGAAAGCGAAGCGAACCGCCTGATCGAGCTGGAACTGCCGCTGCCGACCTACGAAATGGTCCTCAAGGCCTCGCACACCTTCAACCTGCTGGACGCCCGTCGCGCCATCTCGGTGACCGAACGCCAGCGCTACATCCTGCGCGTGCGCACCCTGGCCCGGGCCGTTGCCCAGAGCTACCTGCAGGCCCGTGCCCGCCTCGGCTTCCCGATGGCGACCCCTGAACTGCGTGACGAAGTGTTGGCCAAGCTGGAGGCTGCGGAATGAGTGCTCAAGATTTCCTGGTAGAACTGGGCACCGAAGAACTGCCACCCAAAGCCCTCGCCAGCCTCGGCGACGCCTTCCTCGCCGGCATCGAGAAAGGCCTGCAGGCCGCCGGCCTGAACTACAGCGACAAGCGCGTGTTCGCCGCGCCGCGCCGCCTGGCCGTGCTGATCCGCAACCTGGACACCCAGCAGCCGGACCGCAGCATCAACGTCGACGGCCCGCCCCGTCAGGCCGCCTTCGACGCCGACGGCAACCCGACCCAGGCAGCCCTGGGCTTCGCCAAGAAGTGTGGCGTGGAGCTGTCGGACATCGACCAGAGCGGCGCCAAGCTGCGCTTCTCCCAGCACATCCCGGGCAAGGCCACCGCCAGCCTGCTGCCGACCATCGTCGAGGATTCGCTGAACGACCTGCCGATTCCCAAGCGCATGCGCTGGGGCGCGCGCAAGGAAGAGTTCGTGCGGCCGACCCAGTGGCTGGTGATGCTGCTCGGTGACCAGGTCGTCGACTGCACCATCCTCGCCCAGACCGCCGGTCGCGAGTCCCGCGGTCACCGCTTCCACCACCCGGAAAACGTGCGCATCAGCGCCCCGGCCAACTACCAGGAAGACCTGCGCAAGGCCTACGTCCTGGCCGACTTCGCCGAGCGTCGCGAGCTGATCAGCAAGCGCACCGCCGAACTGGCCATGCAGCAGGAAGGCACCGCGATCGTGCCGCCGGCGCTGCTGGACGAAGTGACCGCGCTGGTCGAGTGGCCGGTGCCGCTGGTCTGCTCGTTCGAGGAGCGTTTCCTCGAAGTGCCGCAGGAAGCCCTGATCACCACCATGCAGGACAACCAGAAGTATTTCTGCCTGCTGGACGTCGACGGCAAGCTGCTGCCGCGCTTCATCACCGTGGCCAACGTCGAGAGCCGCGATCCGAAGCAGATCATCGAAGGCAACGAGAAGGTCGTGCGTCCGCGCCTGACCGACGCCGAGTTCTTCTTCAAGCAGGACAAGAAGCAGCCGCTGGAAAGCTTCAACGAGCGCCTGCAGAACGTGGTGTTCCAGGCCCAGCTGGGCAGCGTCTTCGACAAGGCCGAGCGTGTGAGCAAGCTGGCCGCGTTCATCGCCAGCAAGATCGGTGGCGATGCCGGCCGCGCTGCCCGCGCCGGCCTGCTGTCGAAGTGCGACCTGGCCACCGAGATGGTCGGCGAATTCCCTGAAATGCAAGGCGTCGCCGGCTACTACTACGCCCTCAACGACGGCGAGCCGGAAGACGTCGCCCTGGCCCTGAACGAGCAGTACATGCCGCGCGGTGCCGGTGCGGAACTGCCGTCGACCCTGACCGGCGCGGCCGTGGCCATCGCCGACAAGCTCGACACCCTGGTCGGCATCTTCGGCATCGGCATGCTGCCGACCGGCAGCAAGGACCCCTATGCCCTGCGTCGCGCGGCACTGGGCGTGCTGCGCATCCTGATCGAGAAGCAGCTGGACCTCGACCTGACCGAAGCGGTGGACGTCGCCGTCAAGCAGTTCGGCGCCAAGGTCAAGGCCGCCGGCCTGTCCGAGCAGGTCCTGGAGTTCATCTTCGACCGCCTGCGCGCACGCTACGAAGACGAAGGCATCGACGTCGCCACCTACCTGTCGGTACGTGCCTTGAAGCCAGGCTCGGCCCTGGACTTCGACCAGCGCGTGCAGGCCGTGCAGTCGTTCCGCAAGCTGCCGGAAGCCGCTGCCCTGGCCGCGGTGAACAAGCGCGTGTCGAACCTGCTGAGCAAGGCCGAAGGCACCATCGCCAACCACGTCGAGCCGAAGTACTTCGACAACGCCAACGAGTTCTCCCTGTACTCGGCGATCCAGCAGGCCGACCAGGCCGTGCAGCCGATGGCCGCGCAGCGCCAGTACACCGAGTCGCTGGCCCGCCTGGCCGCCCTGCGCGAGCCGGTGGATGCGTTCTTCGAAGCGGTGATGGTCAATGCCGAGGACGCCAACGTGCGTGCCAACCGTTACGCCCTGCTCAACCGCCTGCGCGGTCTGTTCCTGGGCGTGGCCGACATCTCGCTGCTGGGGTAAGCCTTGAAACTGCTGATTCTCGATCGTGACGGAGTGATCAACCAGGACTCCGACGCCTACATCAAGTCGCTGGAAGAGTGGATTCCGATTCCCGGCTCGATCGAGGCCATCGCGCAGTTGAGCCAGGCCGGCTGGACGGTGGCGGTCGCCACCAACCAGTCCGGCATCGCGCGCGGCTACTACCCGCTGGCGACCCTGGACGCCATGCACGCCCGTCTGCGCGAGCTGGTGGGCGGCCTGGGTGGCGAAGTCGGCCTGATCGTCCATTGTCCGCACGGACCGGACGATGGCTGCGATTGCCGCAAACCCAAGCCCGGAATGCTGCGGCAGATCGCCGGGCACTACGATGCGTCACTGCACGGCGTGTGGTTCGTCGGCGACAGTTCGGGTGACCTGGAGGCCGCGCGGGCCGTCGATGCACAACCGGTCCTGGTGCGTACCGGCAAGGGTGAAAAGACCCTCGCCAAAGGTGTACCGGCGGGTACACTGATTTTCGACGACCTGGCCGCCATCGCCAGAGAACTTATCCACAAATAGCGCGCCTGCCCTCGCGGGCGCGTTCTTGCTAAGGCGGGAGCTCCCCGCAACGGTACAAGCCGCTATGTCGATCCTGCAGGCGATCAGAATCGCGCTTTTCTATGTGCTGCTGGGGACCAGTGCGCTGCTCTGGTGCTCGCTGAGCTTCTTTGTCGCGCCTTTCCTGCCTTTCCGTATCCGTTATCGCTTCATCAATGTGTACTGGTGCCGTTTCGCACTGGTGCTGGTCCGCCTGTTCCTCGGCATCAAGGTCAAGGTGACCGGCGCCGAGCACATCCCCGAACGCCCCTGCGTGATCGTCTCCAATCACCAGAGCACCTGGGAGACCTTCTTCCTCTCCGCCTATTTCCAGCCCTTGAGCCAGGTGCTCAAGCGCGAACTGCTGTACGTGCCGTTCTTCGGCTGGGCGATGGCCATGCTGCGGCCCATCGCCATCGACCGCGACAATCCCAAGCTCGCCCTCAAGCAGGTTGCCAGCAAGGGCGACAAGCTGCTCAAGGAAAACACCTGGGTGCTGATCTTCCCGGAAGGCACCCGCGTGCCCTTCGGCCAGATCGGCAAGTTCTCGCGCAGCGGCGCGGCCCTGGCGGTGAACGCCAACCTGCCGGTCCTGCCGATTGCCCACAACGCCGGCAAGTACTGGCCGAAGGAAGGCTGGGGCAAGCGCGCCGGCACCATCGAGGTGGTGATTGGCGCACCGATGTGGGCCGAAGGCAACGGTCCGCGGGCGACCGCCGAGCTCAACGACCGCGCCGCCGCGTGGAACGAACAGACCCAGCGCGACATGGGTTCGCTGCCGGCGCAACCGGCCTCCAGCGAAACCTCGTCGGTCGCCTGAGCGATCTGTGGATAACGTGTTGACAATATTTGGATCACTTACGAAAAAACGCGCTAAGTTATTAATACTTCTACATATTTCCTTGTATGAAGACTTTCTGTAAATCGTGCATAAGTTTTTCCGCGGAATAAAAAAACCGGCTTTTACGCCGGTTTTTTTGTGCCTGAAATATCTTCAGATCTTGTCGATATCCACATCACGGGTTTCCTTCAGGCAGAACAGCCCGACCACCAGGCTGACCCCGGTGATCAGTACCGGGTACCAGAGCCCGTAGAAGATATCGCCGGTGTACACCACCAGGGCGAACGACACCGTGGGCAGGAAGCCACCGAACCAGCCGTTGCCGATGTGATAGGGCAGCGACATCGAGGTATAGCGGATGCGGGTCGGGAACAGTTCGACCATCACCGCGGCCAGCGGACCGTAGGTCATGGTGGCGATCAGGATCATCACCACGATCAACAGCACCACCATCGGCTGGTTGACGCTGGCGGCGTCCGCCTTGGCCGGGTAGCCGGCTTTCTCGATGGCGGCGCGCATGGCCGCTTCGTCGAACCCGTCGATGCGCTGCTCGCCGATGGTCACGGTGACCGCGCTGCCGGCCGCCAGCGCTTGCGAGCTGTACGGCAGGCCCTGCTTGACCAGGAAGGTCTTGACCTTGTCGCACGGGCTGTCGAAGCGGGCTTTGCCCACAGGGTCGAACTGGAAGGTGCAGCCGGCCGGGTCGGCCATCACCACGATCGGCGCCTGGCGGCTGGCGGCGTCGATCTGCGGGTTGGCGTAATAGCTCAGGGCCTTGAACAGCGGGAAGTACAGCACGGTGGCCAGGAGCAGGCCGAGCATGAGGATCGGCTTGCGCCCGACCCGGTCCGACAGCCAGCCGAAGAAGACGAAGAACGGTGCGCCGATCACCACGCTGATGATCAGCAGGGCATTGGCCTGGGCCGGGTCCATCTTGAGCATCTGGGTCATGAAGAACAGCACGTAGAACTGTGCGGTGTAGAAGGTCACCGCCTGCCCGGCGTTGATGCTGAACAGCGCGGTGAGCACCACCTTGAGGTTCGGCCAGGAGGTGAAGGACTCGCGGATCGGCGACTTGCTGACCTTGCCCTGGGCCTTCATTTTCACGAAGGCCGGCGACTCGTGCATGCTCATGCGGATCCAGGTGGAGATCCCCAGCAGCACGATCGACAGCAGGAAGGGCAGGCGCCAGCCCCACACTTCGAACTGGTCGCCACTGACATAGCGGCTGCCCAGCACCACCAGCAACGACAGCAACAGGCCGAGGGTCGCGGTGGACTGGATGAAGCCGGTGTGGAAGCCGCGCTTGCCGGGCGGCGCGTGCTCCGCCACGTAGGTCGCCGCGCCACCGTACTCGCCGCCCAGGGCCAGGCCCTGGAGCATGCGCAGCACCACCAAGATGATCGGCGCGGCGATGCCGATGCTGGCGTAGGTCGGCAGCAGGCCGACGGCGAAGGTCGACAGGCCCATGAGGATGATGGTCACCAGGAAGGTGTACTTGCGCCCGATCATGTCGCCCAGGCGACCGAACACCAGGGCGCCGAAGGGACGGACGAGGAAGCCGGCGGCGAACGCCATCAGCGCGAAGATGAACGCCGTGGTGTCGTTGACCCCGGCGAAGAACTGCTTGCTGATGACCGCGGCCAGGGCCCCGTAGAGAAAAAAGTCATACCACTCGAAAACCGTCCCGAGGGATGACGCGAAGATGATCTTGCGCTCTTCGCGGCGGCTGCCTGCCGTCGCGGTCGCGCCCTGCTGCTGGAGGGTGTCCGACATCGTGCTGTCCTCTCGGCCCCTTGTGGGGGCACAGTGATTATTGTTGTTGTCCACTGTCGACACCGGTCGACTGCTGCCGGTGTCACTGCTGCGCGCCGCCCCGGATTCAGGGCGACGTTATCGTTGCTCGGTCACTGCGATTGCCGGCGGCCTCATGGCCCTGGCGGATGAGCTGCGCGGCCTTTTCCGCGATCATCAAGGTGGGGGAACAGGTATTGCCGGACACTATGTTCGGCATGATCGAGGCATCCGCGACCCGCAGGCCGGGAATGCCGTGCACGCGCAGCTGCGCATCCACCACATCCAGCGCACCGCTGCCCATGCGGCAGGTGCCCACCGGGTGGAAGATGGTGGTACCGATCTGGCCGGCCGCCTTGTGCAATTCTTCTTCCGTGCTCAGCGCCGCGCCGGGCAGGTATTCCCGTGGCGAGAAGGGCGCGAGGGCAGGGGAGCCGACGATGCCGCGGGTGATGCGGATGGCCTGGGCGGCGACCTTGAGGTCTTCTGCTTCGCTGAGGTAGTTGGGGTCGATCAGCGGCGCCACGGACGGGTCGGCCGAGCGGATATCCACACGCCCGCGGCTGGCCGGACGCAGGTTGCACACCGACGCGGTAAACGCGGCGAAGCGGTGCAGCGGCTCGCCGAAGCGGTCCAGGGACAGCGGCTGCACATGGTATTGCAGGTTCGCCGAGGCGTATTCCGGGCCAGAGCGCACGAAGGCGCCCAACTGGCTCGGCGCCATGGCCAGCGGCCCGCTGCGGTCGTAGAGGTAGCGCAGGCCCATGCCCATCTTGCCGAACAGGCTGTTGGCGACCTGGTTGAGGGTGCGCACGTTGTCCACCTGGTAGATCAGGCGCAATTGCAGGTGGTCCTGCAGGTTGCCACCGACCCCGGGCAATTCGTGCTGCACGCCGATGCCCAGGCGCTCCAGTAAAGGCCGCGGGCCGATACCGGAACGCTGCAGGATCCCCGGCGAGCCGATGGAGCCGGCACACAGGAGAATCTCCCGGCGTGCCGTGAACGCCTGCCACTGGCCTTGCCAGCGTCCTCGCACGGCCACCGCGCGACCGTTCTCCAGCACCACGCGGTCGACGTCGACACCGGTCAGCACATCGAGGTTGGGACGCTTGGCGATCGGCCGCAGAAAGGCCTTGGATGCGTTCCAGCGTACCCCGGCTTTCTGGTTGACCTGGAAGTAGCCACAGCCCTGGTTGTCGCCACCGTTGAAGTCGTCGACGCTGGCGATGCCCTGCTGCGCCGCCGCTTCGCGGAAGGCATCGAGGATCGCCCAGGAATAGCGCTGCTGTTCGACCCGCCATTCACCCTCGCCGCCGTGGAATTCCGCGCTGCCGGCGAAGTGCCGTTCACTGGCCTTGAACAACGGCAGCACGTCCTTCCACGCCCAGCCCAGGTTGCCCTGGTCGGCCCAGCGGTCGTAGTCGCCGGACTGGCCACGCATGTAGATCATGCCGTTGATCGACGAGCAGCCACCGAGCACCTTGCCCCGTGGATAACCCAGGCTGCGGCCGTTCAGGCCAGGCTGGTTCTCGGTCTTGAAGCACCAGTCGGTGCGCGGGTTGCCAATGCAGTAGAGGTAGCCCACCGGGATGTGAATCCAGGGGTAGTTGTCGCGGCCACCAGCTTCGAGCAGGGCGACGCGGCAGGACGGGTCGGCGGACAGGCGGTTGGCCAACAGGCAACCGGCGGGCCCGGCACCGACGATGACGTAGTCGTAGGACAGATCGGCTGATGGCATTTCACACCTCGCGCCTGATTTTTATTCTTGTCTTCCTTCAGTGTTGTTGATTACTTTCGAGATGAAAACGAGAGATTTCACTCAACCGCTGTGCGTTTTAACGCAACGCCAGCACGCTCAGTGATTAACGGGAACAGCCATGTTCGACTGGAATGATCTGCGATTTTTTCTCGAACTCCAGCGCAGCGGGCGCCTGCTCACCGCCGCCAAGCGCCTCAATACCACCCACAGCACCGTGGCCCGGCACATCGAGAACATCGAGCACAGCCTGGGCACCGCGCTGTTCATCCAGCATGCCCAGGGCTATGAGCTGACGCCGTCCGGGCAGGCCTTGCTCAAGCACGCGGAAGCGATGGAAAACGTCGCCTTGCTGGCGCAGGAGGAAATCACCCAGGCCATCACGCCACTGGGCAAGATCCGCCTGGGGGTCACCGAAGGCATCGGTATCGTCTTCTTCACTCCGCGCATGAGCGGGCTGTTCGAGCGGTATCCAGGGCTGGAGGTGGAGCTGGTGGCGGTGCCGCGCTTCGTCAGCATCATCAACCGCGAGGCGGAAATCAGCATTCATCTGGAGCGGCCCCACGCCGATCTGCTGATCACCCGCAAGCTCACCGACTACCGCCTGGCGCTCTACGCCAGCCGCGACTACCTGGCCCGGGCTCCGGCCTTGAACAGCCGCGAGGACCTCGCCCGGCACAGCTGGATCGGCTATGTCGACGACCTGCTGTTCAGCCAGGAGCTGCTGTTCCTGCACAGCTTCTGCCGGGCACCGAACGTGGTGTTTCGCAGCACCAGCGTGATCGCCCAGCAGCATGCCGCGCGCGCCGGCCTGGGCATCGCCGTGCTGCCCAACTACATGGCCCGCCACGATCCGCAACTGGTGCGCATCCTGCCCAGCGAAACCATCCAGCGCAGCTACTGGATCAGCACCCGCCGCGAGCTGCACAAGTCGGTGCGCCTGCGGGTCGTCTGGGACTACCTGCTGGCGCTGTGCGCGGAAGAGCAGTCCGAGCTACTGGCCGAGTAGGGTGTTGGCCGCCAGCAGCAGTGCCGCGCCGATCCCGACCACGGCAAAGGCCTGCTGCAGACGCGGTCCGGCCAGGTGCCGGGCGACCTGGCGTCCGCCCAGCAGACCGACCAGCGCGCCCACGGCGAAGGGCGCGCCGACCGCCCAGTGCATCACGCCACTGAGGCTGGCGGTGAGCACACTGCCGGTCGCGACCAGGGCGATCACCGCCAACGACGTCGCCACCATGCTCTTCATGTCCAGGTTGGTGTAGCGCCCCAAGGCGGGAATGATGACGAAGCCACCGCCCACCCCCAGCAAACCGGACAACAGCCCGCTGAGCATGCCGGTGAACGCCAGGGCGCGAGCGCAGGGCAGAGTCCAGCGCAGACGCCCCTGCAGCGGGTTCAGCACGCAAGGCTGTATCTGGCGGTTGGCGCAGGGCGCGAGGCCATTGAGTTCGCGGCGTGCCTTGAGGAACATGCGCGAGCAGGCGTATACCAGCATCAGGCAGAAGCCCAGGGCCAGCGGTGCATTGGGCAACCGGTGTGCCAACCACAGGCCCGCAGGCGCCGTGGCGACGCCCAGCGCGGCAATGAAGAAGGCGGCCCGGTAGCGCACCAGCCCCTGGCGCCAGCCCAGGATCGCCCCGACGGCAGCGGCCAGCCCGACCGCGAGCAGACCGATCGGCGCCGCCTCGACCATGCTCAGCCCAAGACCAAACACCAGCAGCGGGACCGCGAGGATTCCGCCGCCTGCACCGGTCAGGGCGAGGATCAGGCCGACGATGGCTCCCAGGCCGCCACCCAGCAGATCGTGTTCCATCACGAGCGCGCCTCTTGCACCGTGCGGGTCGGCCGGGCCATCCACTCGCGGCCCTTGAGCATGCCGCGCCAGTACAACGGCGGCAGCACCCGCGCCTTCAGCCACCAGGCCAGGCGGGTGGCCTTGCGACCATCCAGCAGCCAGCGAGGGAAACTGGGTGCCAGCTTGCCCCCATAGGTGAACTCGGCAAGGACGATCTTGCCGCGGGCCACCGTCAGCGGGCAGGAACCGTAGCCGTCGTAGGCCATCACTGTCGACTGCAGGCCGAGGGCGACGAGCACGTTGTTCGCCACCACGGGCGCCTGCTTGCGCGCGGCGGCGGCGGTCTTGGCGTTGCTGGTGTTGATCACATCGCCCAGGCCGTGGATATCGGCGAAGACGCGGTGACGCAGGGTCACTGGATCGACATCCAGCCAGCCCGCGGAATCGGCCAGCGGGCTGTTGCGAATCACCTCGGGGGCAATCTGCGGTGGCACCACATGCAGCATGTCGAACGGCTGCACCACGCTTTGCGTCGTACCATCGGCCAGGGTGCGGACGAAGGTGGCGCGCTGGTTAGGACCATCGACAGCGACCAGGCGGTGGGCGTAGTTGAGCTCGATGGCATAGCGGTCGACGTACTCCATCAGCGCCGGCACGTAGTCAGCGACCCCGAACAGCACGGCACCGGCATTGAAGAACTGTGCGCGAACCGGGCCGATACGGTCGTTGCGCAGCCAGTGATCGCAGGACAGGTACATCGCCTTCTGCGGCGCACCGGCGCACTTGATCGGCATCGGCGGCTGGGTGAACAGGGCGCGGCCGTCGCGCAGGTTCTGCACCAGCTCCCAGGTATAGGGCGCCAGGTCGTAGCGATAGTTGGAGGTCACGCCGTTGCGGCCAAGGGTTTCTTCCAGGCCTTCGATCGCTTTCCAGTCGAGCGTGAGGCCGGGGCAGACGATCAGCTGTCGATAACTCACCACGCGGCCGTCAGCGAGCATCACCCGACGCCCCTCGGGCTCGAAACCGCTCACCGCCGCCTTGATCCAGCGCACCCCGGCGGGAATGGTCGACGCCATGGTGCGGGCCGTGCTGGCCGCCTTGAAGATGCCACCGCCGACCATGGTCCAGCCGGGTTGGTAGTAGTGCACATCGGCGGGATCGAGCAGGGCGATGTCCAGTGAGCGGTCGCGCGCCAGCAGGCTGGACGCGACCGCGATCCCGGCGGCGCCGGCGCCAACGATGAGCACGGCATGATGATCCGCCTCGCGGCGGGTGGCAGGGGAGGGTGCGGCAGGCATGGGTACATCCTTTCTAATAATGATTTGGCGACGGCAGCAATTCAGAGGGCGTTGAGGGGAATCTTCAGGTAGCTCACGCCGTTGTCCTCGGGCTCGGGAAACTGGCCGCAGCGCATGTTGACCTGTACCGACGGCAGCATCAGCAGCGGCATGTCCAGGGCGGCGTCGCGGGCCTGGCGCATGGCGACGAAGGCATCCTCGTCGATGCCTTCATGGATATGGATGTTGCTGGCGCGCTGCTCTTTCACACGGGTCATGTAGCGCAGTTCGCGACCGCCAGGCAGGTAGTCGTGGCACATGAACAGGCAGGTCTCGGCGGGCAGGGCGAGGATGCGCCGGATGGAGCGGAACAGGGTCCGCGCATCGGCGCCGGGGAAGTCGCAACGGGCCGTACCGTAGTCGGGCATGAACAGGGTGTCGCCGACGAAGGCAACGGTCTCGCCACCGTGCTCGACCAGGTAGGTCATGCATGCCGGGGTATGGCCGGGCGTGTGCCAGGCGCGGGCGCGGAGGTTGCCGATGGCAAAGGCGCTTTCATCCTCCAGCAGCACATCGAACTGACTGCCGTCGCGGGCAAAACCGGGACCAGCGTTGAACAGGTTGCCGAAGGTTTCCTGCACCTGGGTGATGTGGCTGCCGATCGCCAGCTGGCCGCCCAGGGCCTGCTTCAGATACGCCGCCGCGGACAGGTGATCGGCATGCACATGGGTTTCCAGAATCCATTGCACGCTGGCGCCCAGTTCGCGCACCCGGGCGATCAGGCGGTCGGCGCTGCCGGTGTCGGTGCGACCGGATTTGGCATCGTAGCCGAGGACACTGTCGATCAGGGCGCAGTGTCGGGTTTCGTTGTCCATCACCAGGTAGCTGATGGTCCAGGTCGCGCTGTCGAACAGTGCTTCCACATAGAGGTTGCCGCCAATGATCATTGCCCATTCTCCGGGGGTCAGGCTGGCGCCCAGCACGCAGGCTCGCCAATCAATCGTTGCGGGGGTGTTTTCAAGATGCATGCCACTGCATGTTTTGCTGAACACACCCGGTTTCATTGAGTCTGGTCCATCTGGCCGACAACGACTGCCGTGGCGGATGGCAGGTCGGTGGCAGACTTTGGCAGTCTTTGGCAGTGCCCGGGTCATCGGTTAAGCTCACGCCGAGCCTTGCCAGGTGTAATCATGCCCACGTCGCCATCCGCTATTTCCCACCCCGCCATCCAGGCGCTGGTGTCCTATCTCGAACACGATCCGCAGCCTTCGATCGTGCTCGATACCGACTACAACATCCTCGCCGCCAACGCCGCCTACCAACGCCAGTTCGGCGTGGACGGCCGACCGCCGATTGGCGGCAAATGCCATCGCGTGTCCCACCACTACGCCGTGCCCTGCGATCAGGCCGGCGAAGTCTGTCCGATGCGCAAGGCGCGGGAGAGTCGGGCCGCCGAGCGGATGCTGCATGTGCATCACACGCCCCGCGGTCCGGAACATGTGGATGTGGAGCTGCGGCCCATCCTCGATGAGCACGGCTTGGTCGTCGCCTTTGTCGAACGGCTGAACCGGATCACCATGGCTTCCGCGCAGCCACAACAGAATGGCCTGGTCGGTCGCTCCGTCGCCTTCAAGACCGCGCTGGAAGGATTGCATCGAGCAGCACCCGCGCAGATTCCCGTGTTGCTGCAAGGCGAGTCGGGTACCGGCAAGGAGCTGTTCGCCCGCGCGTTGCACCTGGGCAGTCCGCGCGCCGAGGGTCCGTTGGTGGTGGTGGACTGCACCGGCCTGACCGAGTCGCTGTTCGAGAGCGAGTTGTTCGGCTATGAGAAGGGCGCCTTCACCGGTGCGCTGCAGCGCAAGACCGGACTGGCCGAGGCGGCGCATGGCGGCACCTTGTTCCTCGATGAGATCGGCGAAGTGCCGCTGGCGATGCAGGTCAAGTTGTTGCGCTTGATCGAGTCGGGGAGTTTTCGTCCGGTGGGAAGTCTGCGGACGGTCCACTCCGATTTCCGCCTGGTCTGCGCGACCCACAAGCCACTTCGCGAAATGGCTGTCGCAGGTGATTTCCGCGAAGACCTGTACTACCGGATCAGCGGCTTTCCCATACGCCTTCCTTCACTGCGGGAGCGGGTCGAGGATCTGCCGCTGTTGATCGAAACCCTGCTGCAGCGTATCGCTGGCGCGGGCGCTGCGCAGATCGACAAGCAGGCGTTGAACCTGCTGCGCAACTACAGCTTCCCGGGCAATATCCGCGAGCTGCGCAATATCCTGGAACGGGCGCGGTTGTTTGCCGATGACGGGATCATTCGGGCGGAGCATCTGCCAAGGGAAATTGCCGGGGAGGGCGCGTCTGTTCCACAGCGACGCGGCGGACAGGATGAACGTGCGCGACTGGCGCACGCGCTGGAGCGATTCGAAGGTCCTCGCAGCGAGCTGGCCAAGCATCTTGGTCTGAGTGAGAGAACACTTTATCGGCGGTTGCGAGCGCTTGGTCTTTAGCGTTCCACGTGGAACATCGGCAATAAAAAACCCCAGCACAAGGCTGGGGTTCTTTTTTTGCAGCGGGATCAGAAGTCCAGGTTGGCGACCGACAGCGCGTTGCTTTCGATGAACTCGCGGCGAGGTTCCACCGCGTCGCCCATCAGGGTGTTGAAGATCTGATCGGCGGCGATCGCGTCTTCGATGGTCACCTTGAGCATGCGACGCACGGTCGGGTCCATGGTGGTTTCCCACAGCTGGTCCGGGTTCATCTCGCCGAGACCTTTATAGCGCTGGATGGTGTGGCGCTTGGTGCTTTCGGTCATCAGCCACTCAAGACCTTCCTTGAACTCGCTGATGGCTTTCTTGCGCTCACCACGCTGAACATAGGCGCCGTCTTCCAGTAGCGAGCCGAGTTGCGCGCCGAGAGCGGTCACGGTGCGGTAGTCGTTGCTACCGAAGAAGTCACGGTTGAAGGTGACGTAGCTGGCCAGGCCATGGGAGGTGATTTCCACTTCTGGCAGCCAGACGTTGCGCTCGCGATCTTCACGCAGGCTGGCCTTGTACAGCAGGCCGGACTTCTCGCTGACGCTCAGGCGTTCCTGGAACTGGTTCAGCCACTCTTGCATCTTGCCGTGATCGGAAAGCTGCTCGAGGGATACCGCTGGCAGATACAGGAAGTGCTCGGTCAGCTCCAGTGGGTACAGGCGCGACAGACGCTTGAGGGTCTTCATCACCGAGCGGAACTCGTTGACCAGGCTTTCCAGCGCAGGGCCGGAAATTGCCGGAGCCGACTCGCTCAGGTACAGGGCGGCGTCTTCGAGGGCCGACTGGGTCATGTACTCTTCCATGGCCTCGTCGTCCTTGATGTACTGCTCCTGCTTGCCCTTCTTCACCTTGTACAGCGGCGGCTGGGCGATGTAGATGTAGCCGCGCTCGATCAGCTCGGGCAACTGGCGGAAGAAGAAGGTCAGCAGCAGGGTACGGATGTGCGAACCGTCGACGTCAGCATCGGTCATGATGATGATGTTGTGATAGCGCAGCTTCTCGATGTTATACTCTTCGCGACCGATACCGCAGCCGAGGGCGGTGATCAGGGTGCCGACTTCCTGCGACGAGATCATCTTGTCGAAACGGGCTTTCTCGACGTTGAGGATCTTGCCCTTCAGCGGCAGGATCGCCTGGGTCTTGCGGTTACGACCTTGCTTGGCCGAGCCACCCGCGGAGTCACCCTCCACCAGGTACAGTTCGGAAAGGGCAGGGTCCTTCTCCTGGCAGTCCGCCAGTTTGCCCGGCAGGCCGGCGATATCCAGCGCGCCTTTACGGCGAGTCATTTCCCGCGCTTTACGGGCCGCTTCACGGGCACGGGCAGCGTCGATCATCTTGCCGACAACGGCCTTGGCTTCGTTCGGGTTTTCCAGGAGGAAGTCGGAGAAGTACTTGCCCATCTCCTGTTCGACCGCAGTCTTCACTTCGGACGAAACCAGCTTGTCCTTGGTCTGCGAGCTGAACTTCGGATCCGGTACCTTGACCGAGATGATCGCGGTCAGACCTTCACGGGCGTCGTCACCGGTGGTCGCGACCTTGTTCTTCTTGGCCAGACCTTCCTGCTCGATGTAGTTGTTCAGGTTACGGGTCAGCGCGGAACGGAAGCCCACCAGGTGAGTACCGCCATCACGCTGCGGAATGTTGTTGGTGAAGCACAGCAGGTTTTCGTTGAAGCTGTCGTTCCACTGCAGGGCAATTTCGACGCCCACACCATCGTCACGCTGGACGCTGAAGTGGAACACCTGGTTGACCGCAGTCTTGTTGGTGTTCAGGTATTCAACGAAAGCACGCAGACCACCTTCGTAGCAGAAGTGCTCGTCTTTGCCGCTACGCTCGTCCTTCAGCATGATGCCGACGCCGGAGTTGAGGAACGACAGCTCACGAATCCGCTTGGCCAGGATGTCCCAGCTGAAGTGGATGTTCTTGAAGGTTTCAGCCGAAGGCTTGAAGTGGATCTGGGTACCGGTGGTTTCGCTTTCGCCAACGATCTTCATCGGCGCTTGTGGAACACCGTGGACGTAGACCTGTTCCCAGATCTTGCCGCTGCGGCGGACGGTCAGGGTCAGTTCTTCGGACAGTGCGTTCACTACCGAGACACCTACACCGTGCAGACCGCCGGATACCTTGTAGGAGTTGTCATCGAACTTACCGCCGGCGTGGAGAACGGTCATGATGACCTCTGCCGCGGAAACCCCTTCCTCTTTATGCACATCGACCGGAATGCCGCGACCGTTGTCGCGCACGGTGATGGATTCGTCAGGGTGAATGATTACGGTGATGTCGTCGCAGTGGCCAGCGAGGGCTTCGTCGATCGAGTTGTCGACCACCTCGAACACCATGTGGTGCAGGCCGCTACCATCATCGGTGTCGCCAATGTACATACCGGGACGTTTGCGCACGGCATCCAGCCCTTTCAGCACCTTGATGCTGGAGGAGTCGTACGTTTGATTTTCGCTCATGCCTTCACTCCCGATGGTCGTGGGTCTGGGTGATACGGCCCTGTTCCACGTGGAACAGAGCAACTGGCGTATCCGTCTGCCAGCCTTCCCTCAGTAATTCGTGATCTACACAGGTGATGAAAACCTGGCAGCGTAAGTCTTCCAGCAAGCGGCATAATGCGCGACGGTGCTGCTCGTCCAGCTCGGACGGCAAGTCATCCACCAGGTAAATACACTGACCGCGGCGCGCCTGGCTGACCAGGTGTCCTTGGGCGATACGCAGTGCGCAGACCACCAGCTTCTGCTGGCCACGGGACAAGATGTCCGCGGCATTGTTGGCACCCAATCGGAGGCGCAAATCCGCACGCTGCGGACCAGCCTGGGTATGTCCCATCTGCTGGTCTCGTTGAAGAGAGGCCGCGAGCACATCGTTCAGCTCCCGGTCCTTGTCCCACCCTCGGTAGTAGCTGAGGGTCAGCCCTTCGAGCTCCAGCAATTCACTGAGAATCTGCTCGAAGACAGGCTTCAACGCTTTGATGTAGTTACGGCGATATTCGTCGATTTCAGCGCTGGCCAGGCACAATTCCCGGTCCCAGGCCGCTTGCGAAATAGCGTCAAGTGTACCATGCCGCAGCCATGAGTTTCGCTGCCGCAGCGCCTTCTGCAGCCGTTGCCAGGTCCCCATGAAACGTGGTTCCACGTGGAACACACCCCAATCGAGGAACTGTCGACGAATCTTCGGCGCCCCTTCCAGCAGGCGAAAGCTGTCCGGATTGATGAGTTGCAACGGCAGAATTTCCGCCAATTGCGCAGTACCGCGGGCATTCTGCCCGTCGATACGAATGGTGAAATCTCCCTGCCTTTCGCGAGAAACTCCCAAGTTGCTCGACGCACCGTCACCCAGCGCCACCTGACCGAACACGGTACAGGTGGGTTGCTCGTACTGAATCACCGGATTCAAGCGAGTGCTGCGGAAAGACCGCGCCAGCCCGAGCAGATGAATGGCTTCCAGCACGCTGGTTTTGCCACTGCCGTTGGCGCCATAGAGGATGTTGATTCGCGGGGAAGGGGAGAAGGTCACCGGGTGCAGGTTACGCACCGCGGTGACAGAGACACGGCTGAGGGACATCTAGATTTGTCTGGAAAGGTTACAGACGCATTGGCATGACAACGTAGGAGGAATCGTCGTTGCCGGCTTCCTGCAGCAGTGCACTGCTGTTGGAGTCGGACAGGATCAGACGAACCTGCTCAGTGGTCATGACGCCCAGTACGTCGAGCAGATAGCTGACGTTGAAGCCGATTTCCAATGAAGCACCGTTGTAATCGACGCTGATTTCCTCTTCAGCCTCTTCCTGCTCAGGGTTGTTGGCCTGGATCTTCAACTGACCCGCGGCCAGTTGCAGACGGATGCCGCGATACTTCTCGTTGGACAGGATCGCGGTACGGCTGAACGCTTCACGCAATGCCTGGCGATCGCCCAGTACCAGCTTGTCACCGCCCTTCGGCAGTACGCGCTCGTAGTCAGGGAACTTGCCGTCCACCAGTTTCGAAGTGAAGGTGAACTCACCAGTGGTCGCACGGATATGGTGCTGACCCAGAACGATACTGACCGTGCCGTCCGGCTCGGTGAGCAGGCGGGCCAACTCGAGAATACCCTTGCGCGGCACGATGACCTGGTGACGGTCGGCCTGGCCGATATCGGCGCTCATCGAGCACATAGCCAGACGGTGACCGTCAGTGGCCACGGCGCGCAGAGTGCCCGTGGAGACTTCCAGCAGCATGCCGTTGAGGTAGTAGCGCACGTCCTGCTGAGCCATGGCGAAGCTGGTGCGTTCGATCAGGCGACGCAGACGGCTCTGCTCCAGTGTGCAGGTCAGCGAGCCCGGGCCTTCTTCCACGGTCGGGAAGTCGTTGGCCGGCAGGGTCGACAGGGTGAAACGACTGCGACCGGCCTTGACCAGCAGCTTCTGCTCATCGACCTTGATATCGATCAGCGCGTCGTTTGGCAGGCTCTTGCAGATGTCCATCAGCTTGCGCGCTGGCACCGTGATTTCGCCCGGCTCTGCCGGTTCTTCCAGCTGGACGCGACCAACCAGTTCCACTTCCAGGTCGGTACCGGTCAGCGACAACTGCTGACCCTGGACCACCAGGAGTACGTTGGACAACACCGGCAAGGTCTGACGACGCTCGACGACGCCTGCGACCAGTTGCAGGGGTTTCAACAGGGCTTCGCGTTGAATGGTGAAATGCATGGTCTAGTCCCTTGCCTTGAAGAGCTGCGCTGACATCAGGTCGTCAGGGTCCGCAGCAGGTTCTTGTAATCCTCGCGGATATCCGCGTCGGATTCCTTGAGTTCGTTGATCTTGCGGCAGGCGTGCAACACGGTGGTGTGGTCACGGCCGCCAAATACGTCGCCGATTTCCGGCAGACTGTGATTGGTCAGTTCCTTGGACAGGGCCATGGCAACCTGACGGGGGCGGGCCACCGAACGCGAACGACGCTTGGACAGCAGATCGGAAATCTTGATCTTGTAGTACTCGGCGACGGTGCGCTGGATGTTATCCACACTGACCAGCTTGTCCTGCAGCGCCAGCAGGTCCTTCAACGACTCGCGAATCAGCTCGATGGTGATATCGCGGCCCATGAAGTGCGAGTGAGCGATCACCCGCTTGAGCGCGCCTTCCAGCTCGCGAACGTTGGAACGAATGCGCTGGGCAATGAAGAACGCGGCGTCATGCGGCAGCTCGACCTTGGCCTGGTCGGCCTTTTTCATCAGGATCGCCACGCGGGTTTCCAGCTCGGGCGGCTCGACTGCAACAGTCAGGCCCCAGCCGAAGCGGGATTTCAGGCGTTCTTCCAGACCTTCGATTTCCTTCGGATAGCGGTCGCTGGTGAGAATCACCTGCTGGCCGCCCTCGAGCAGGGCGTTGAAGGTGTGGAAAAACTCTTCCTGCGAACGTTCCTTGCGGGCGAAGAACTGGATGTCGTCGATCAGCAGCGCGTCGACCGAACGGTAGAAGCGCTTGAACTCGTTGATCGCATTGAGCTGCAACGCCTTGACCATGTCGGCGACGAAACGCTCGGAGTGCAGATAGACCACCTTGGCATTCGGGTTCTTCTTGAGCAGGTGGTTACCCACAGCGTGCATCAAGTGCGTCTTACCCAGGCCGACACCGCCATAAAGGAACAGCGGGTTGTAGCCGTGCTTCGGATTGTCCGCCACCTGCCACGCCGCAGCGCGGGCCAGCTGGTTGGATTTACCTTCGACGAAATTCTCGAAGGTGAAGGTGCGGTTCAGATAGCTGGTGTGCTTGAGCGCACCTTCTACCTGCACGGTGCGTTGTTCGGTACGGCCATTGCCGGCAACGGGCGTGCTGGCTGGCGCATCCCCGCCCATGGCATCGAAGCTTTCCCGAGAAGGGGCCTCTTCCACTTGCGCTTCAACGACCGCGACGGCCGGTGCGCTGTTGACCGGTTCACTCGGTGCGGGCGCCTGGACTTGAGCGGCCTGGGCGGCAGCCTGAGCCTGGGATGCGGCCACGGCGGCAGCCAGCGGTGCATTCGGTGCCGCACGTGGCGCCGAGCTGCGGCGGCTGCCTATTAATAAGGAAAGCGCGGGAACCGAACCGTTGCCATGTTCGCCGAGCAGTTCGAGCAAGCGGCCCAGGTACTTTTCATTGACCCAGTCGAGCACGAAGCGGTTGGGCGCGTAGACGCGCAACTCGTCGCCTTCGGCTTCGACTTGTAGCGGACGGATCCAGGTATTGAATTGCTGGGTAGGCAGTTCGTCGCGCAGAAGCTCCACGCACTGCTGCCAAAGTTCCACTGACACGGATATCCCCTGAATTTGAAAGCCGGTAAGGGCCGGTGAGGCAAAAACAAGCCGCCATTGTACCGGGCACCCGCACACTTATCCACACGCAGGAGGCCCAAGAGAGGCGATAAATCAGTCATTTACTGACCAAAACACACTTCACCCGGTGTGAATAAGCTCTGTGGATAACCAGGCATGAGCGCTATGCACAACCCAGGGCTCAGCCCTGTGGAAAACTCGCCTGTTGATAACCTGCCATTTTATCCACTGCTTTTCCGAAGGCCCGGCACAAGCAGAGCACCGTTTCCCGACAGGGTTTCAGATCTCTGTACATCACGTACAACGTGGCCTGTAGAGCTTTATCCACAGAAAATCGAAAGCTAAGATTCATAAGTTCTTCAGAAAAGCTTTAAATACCTTTCCTCTTTTTTTCTATGTTTAACCGCGATGACCCTGATCGATCCATCCGGGCTACCTATAGGAGGTGGTCCCGCTACCTGTCGATCTGCATAAGGAAAAGCTGGTTGGAAATTGACCTATGGACTTGCTTTCTCTAGAATCGCCGGTCTCTTAAAACGGGGGCCATTCCGGCCCGTTGTCACGAACCAGGTAACACGCCATGAAACGTACTTTCCAACCAAGCACCATCAAGCGCGCTCGCACTCACGGTTTCCGTGCTCGTATGGCCACCAAGAACGGCCGTGCCGTACTGTCCCGCCGTCGTGCCAAAGGCCGTAAGCGCCTGGCAGTTTGATTTTTCGGCACAGGTGGTGAGTCAGGACTTCAGTCGGGAAAAACGTCTGCTGACACCCCGACACTTCAAAGCGGTCTTTGACTCTCCATCAGGCAAGGTGCCCGGCAAGAGTCTCTTGCTCCTTGCCCGCGAGAACGGCCTCGATCATCCCCGCCTGGGCCTGGTGATCGGCAAGAAGGCAGTCAAGCTTTCCGTTCAGCGCAATCGTCTTAAGCGTTTGATGCGCGATTCGTTTCGTCGCCACCAGGAACTGCTGGCTGGCTGGGACATAGTCATCGTCGCGCGCAAAGGCCTTGGCGATGTAGAAAACCCGGAATTGCACCAACATTTTGGCAAGCTCTGGAAGCGCCTCGCTCGTAGTCGGCCCTCTCCAGAGGTCAAGACCGAATCTGTAGGGGTGGACCGTCCAGATGCGTAAACTGGCACTCGTTCCGATCCAGTTTTACCGTTACGCCATCAGCCCTTTGATGGCCAGTCATTGCCGTTTCTACCCAAGTTGCTCCTGCTATGCGTACGAAGCCATCGAAAGACATGGGCTTCTGCGTGGCGGGTGGCTGACCGTTCGTCGCCTGGGTCGTTGTCATCCCTGGAACGCAGGCGGCTTTGATCCGGTTCCGCCAGTTCCATCTTCCCGTACTTCTTCGATAGCCGAGTAATCATGGATATTAAACGCACGATCCTGATCGCCGCCCTGGCAATCGTGTCCTATGTCATGGTCCTCAAGTGGAACCAGGACTACGGCCAGGCTGCCTTGCCGACTCAGAATGCTGCCTCCAGCACTATCGCGCCGTCCCTCCCGGACAGCCCGACCGCCGGCAACACCAATGCGGACGTCCCGACCGTCAATGCCGAAGGCCAGCCAGTGGCACCGGCACCTGTCGCAGTCAGCAAGGATCTGATCAGGGTCAAGAGCGATGTGCTCGATCTGGCTATCGACCCAACCGGCGGTGACATCGTCCAGCTGACCCTGCCGAAGTACCCGCGCCGCCAGGATCATCCGGACATTCCGTTCCAGCTGTTCGACAACGGCAACGAACGTGTCTACCTGGCCCAGAGCGGCCTGATCGGCAGCAATGGCATCGACCGTTCCAGCGGTCGTCCACTGTATTCCGCCGAGCAGAAGAGTTATCAACTGGCCGATGGCCAGGACCAACTGGTCGTCGACCTGAAGTTCAGCCAGGACGGCGTCAACTACATCAAGCGCTTCACCCTGAAGCGTGGCGAGTACGACCTGAAGGTCAGCTACCTGATCGACAACCAGAGCGGTCAGCCGTGGTCCGGCAACATGTACGGCCAGTTGAAGCGTGATGCCAGCTCCGATCCGTCCTCGTCGACCGCCACCGGTACCGCCACCTACCTGGGTGCCGCCCTGTGGACAAGTTCCGAGCCCTACAAGAAAGTGTCCATGAAGGACATGGACAAGGGTCAGGTGAACGAAACCGTGAGCGGCGGCTGGGTCGCCTGGCTGCAGCACTACTTCGTGACTGCGTGGATTCCTGAAAAATCCGGTAACAACCAGGTCACCACCCTCAAGGATGCTCAGGGCAACTACGTGATTCGCTTCATCGGCCCGGCAACCAACGTTGCCGCCGGTGCCCAGGGCGAGATCAGCAGCACCCTGTATGCCGGTCCGAAGATCCAGAGCCACCTGAAAGAGTTGTCCCCAGGCCTGGAACTGACCGTCGATTACGGCTTCCTGTGGTTCATCGCCCAGCCGATCTTCTGGCTGCTGCAACATATCCACAACCTGCTCGGTAACTGGGGCTGGTCGATCATCGTCCTGACCATGCTGATCAAGGGCCTGTTCTTCCCGCTGTCCGCCGCCAGCTACAAGTCGATGGCGCGCATGCGTGCCGTGGCGCCGCGCCTGGCCCAGCTGAAAGAGCAGTTCGGTGACGATCGCCAGAAGATGTCCCAGGCGATGATGGAGCTGTACAAGAAAGAGAAGATCAACCCGCTGGGCGGCTGCCTGCCGATCCTGGTGCAGATGCCGGTCTTCCTGTCGCTGTACTGGGTACTCCTGGAAAGCGTGGAAATGCGCCAGGCGCCGTGGATGTTCTGGATCACCGACCTGTCGATCAAGGATCCGTTCTTCATCCTGCCGATCATCATGGGCGCGACCATGTTCATCCAGCAGCAGCTGAACCCGACGCCGCCGGATCCGATGCAGGCCAAGGTGATGAAGCTGATGCCGATCATCTTCACCTTCTTCTTCCTGTGGTTCCCGGCCGGTCTGGTGCTGTACTGGGTTGTGAACAACTGCCTGTCCATCGCGCAGCAGTGGTACATCACCCGCAAGATCGAGGCCGCGACCAAGAAGGCCGCAGCCTGACGGATTAGCCAGCTAATCTGTGGATAAACGCCCCATTCGTGGGGCGTTTTGCTATCTGACGTTTTTGTTCCGAGGCCATCGACATGAATTCCCGCCGCGAAACCATCACCGCCATCGCCACCGCCCAGGGTCGAGGCGGGGTGGGCATTGTGCGTATCTCCGGGCCGCTGGCAAGCCAGGCCGGGCAGGCCATCACCGGCCGCAGCCTGACTCCACGGCATGCCCACTACGGCCCTTTCCGCAGTGAGGACGGCCTGGTCCTCGACGAAGGGATCGCGCTGTTTTTCCCCGGACCGAATTCGTTCACCGGCGAAGACGTCCTGGAACTGCAGGGCCATGGTGGTCCGGTGGTCCTGGACATGCTGCTGCAACGCTGTGTACAACTCGGTTGCCGCCTGGCTCGCCCGGGCGAATTCAGCGAACGCGCCTTCCTCAACGACAAACTCGACCTGGCCCAGGCCGAGGCCATCGCCGACCTGATCGAAGCGAGTTCCGCACAGGCGGCGCGCAATGCCCTGCGCTCGCTGCAGGGCGAGTTTTCCCGGCGTGTGGATAACCTCACCGAGCGCCTGATCAGCCTGCGCATCTACGTGGAAGCGGCGATCGACTTTCCCGAGGAGGAAATCGATTTTCTCGCCGATGGCCATGTGCTGGGCATGCTCGATGCCGTGCGTGCCGACCTCGCCTCGGTAATGCGCGAGGCCGGGCAGGGGGCGCTGTTGCGCGATGGCATGACGGTGGTCATCGCTGGCCGGCCGAACGCCGGCAAATCGAGCCTGCTGAACATGCTTGCCGGACGCGAGGCGGCGATCGTCACCGATATCGCCGGCACCACCCGGGACATCCTGCGTGAACATATCCACATCGACGGCATGCCCCTGCACGTTGTGGATACCGCCGGACTGCGCGACACCGACGACCATGTGGAAAAGATCGGTGTGGAACGCGCGCTGAAGGCGATCGGCGAGGCGGACCGGGTCCTGCTGGTGGTGGATGCCACCGCGCCGGAAGCCGCCGACCCGTTCGCCCTGTGGCCGGAATTCCTCGACCAGCGCCCGCGACCGGACAAGGTCACCCTGATTCGCAACAAGGCCGACCTCACCGGTGAGTCCATCGCCATGGAGGAAAGCGAGGATGGCCATGTCACCATCACCCTCAGCGCCAAGGCTCCCGACATGGGCCTGAACCTGCTACGCGAGCACCTGAAGGCCTGCATGGGTTACGAACAGACCGCGGAAAGCGGCTTCAGCGCCCGTCGGCGTCACCTGGAAGCCTTGCGTCAGGCCAGCGCCAGCCTGGAGCACGGCCGTGAACAGCTGACCCTGGCCGGCGCTGGCGAGCTGCTGGCCGAGGATCTGCGTCAGGCGCAGCAGGCCCTGGGTGAAATCACCGGCGCGTTCAGTTCCGACGACCTCCTGGGTCGCATCTTCTCCAGCTTCTGCATCGGCAAGTAAGCGTTCTTATCCACAGCCGGGCCTGATCTGACAGGCTCGGTTGTCACATCCCGCAGCAAATCTCCCTTTTCCACACGCGAAACCTCCGGCTTGGGTCCGGGGCTTGCGCCTGTCCGCTTGTCCACGGATCGGTGAAATAAGCCCTGTGGAAAACCCGCCTTCAGCTCCGTTGATAACTACCCTTCGAGACTGGAGATAAATCCGCCTGTGGGTAAACAGTATTTTAATCCACAGGCTTAAGGCGCTTATCCAGACCCCTCATGGCCAGTGAGTAACAGGGTTATGAATCTCTGTACACAGCGTAAAACAAGGGCTGTATAACCTTATCCACAGAAGGTCGGGAGACTAAGAATAAACATAAAAACAAAGCTTTTATAAATCTTCCTTTCGTTATTTCTATTGCCGGCCATTCATCCACAGGCTGGTTAAATTTTGTGCAAAAGGTTCCTTTAGGAGGGGGGAAGTCCCTATACTTGGCAGCTATCCCTTTTTTATTCCCGAAACAGGCACGAGGTGCGTGGTGGATTTCCCTTCCCGTTTTGAAGTGATCGTCATCGGCGGCGGCCATGCCGGTACCGAGGCTGCGCTTGCATCAGCACGCATGGGCGTGAAAACCCTGCTGTTGACCCATAACGTGGAAACCCTCGGGCACATGAGCTGCAACCCGGCCATCGGTGGCATCGGCAAGAGCCACCTGGTCAAGGAAATCGATGCACTGGGCGGTGCGATGGCACTGGCCACCGACAAGAGCGGTATCCAGTTCCGCGTTCTGAACAACCGCAAAGGCCCGGCGGTACGCGCTACCCGTGCGCAGGCCGACCGCGCCATCTACAAGGCGGTGGTTCGCGAGATCCTGGAGAACCAGCCCAACCTGTGGATATTCCAGCAGTCCTGCGATGACCTGATCGTCGAACAGGATCAGGTCCGCGGCGTGGTGACCCAGATGGGTCTGCGTTTCTTCGCCGATTCCGTGGTACTGACCACCGGCACCTTCCTCGGCGGACTTATCCACATCGGTCTGCAGAACTACTCCGGTGGCCGCGCCGGCGATCCACCCGCGATCGCCCTGGCGCATCGTCTGCGTGAGCTGCCGCTGCGCGTCGGTCGCCTGAAAACCGGTACGCCACCGCGTATCGACGGACGCTCCGTGGATTTCTCGGTGATGTCCGAACAGCCAGGCGATACGCCGATCCCGGTGATGTCGTTCATGGGCACGAAGGAAATGCACCCGCGCCAGGTCAGTTGCTGGATTACCCACACCAACGCTCGGACCCACGAGATCATCGCGTCCAACCTGGATCGCTCGCCGATGTATTCCGGGGTGATCGAGGGCATCGGTCCGCGTTATTGCCCGTCGATCGAGGACAAGATCCATCGCTTCGCCGACAAGGAAAGCCATCAGGTGTTCATCGAGCCGGAAGGCCTGACCACCCATGAGCTGTATCCGAACGGGATATCCACATCCCTACCGTTCGATGTGCAGTTGCAGATCGTCCGTTCGATCCGCGGCATGGAAAACGCCCACATCGTGCGCCCCGGCTATGCCATCGAGTACGACTACTTCGATCCGCGCGACCTGAAATACAGCCTGGAAACCAAAGTGATCGGCGGCCTGTTCTTCGCTGGCCAGATCAACGGCACCACCGGTTACGAAGAAGCCGGCGCGCAAGGCCTGCTCGCCGGGACCAACGCCGCACTGCGCGCGCAGGGCCGTGAAAGCTGGTGCCCGCGGCGCGACGAGGCGTACATCGGTGTGCTGGTCGACGACCTGATCACCCTCGGCACCCAGGAGCCGTACCGCATGTTCACCTCGCGCGCCGAATACCGGCTGATCCTGCGCGAGGACAACGCCGACCTGCGCCTGACCGAGAAAGGCCGCGAACTGGGTCTGGTGGATGACGCGCGCTGGGCTGCTTTCAGCGCCAAGCGCGAGGGCATCGAACGCGAGGAACAGCGCCTGAAATCCACCTGGGTGCGCCCGGGTACCGAGCAGGGCAGCGCCATCGCCGAGCGTTTCGGCACCCCGCTGGCCCATGAATACAACTTGCTCAACCTGCTGAGCCGGCCGGAAATCGACTACGCCGGGCTGGTGGAAGTGACCGGCGGCAGCGATGCCAGCGACCAGGTCGCCGAGCAGGTCGAGATCAAGACCAAATACGCCGGTTACATCGACCGGCAACAGGAAGAAATCGCTCGCCTGCGCGCCAGCGAAGATACCCGCCTGCCGGAAGACATCGACTACGCTTCGATCTCCGGTCTATCCAAGGAAATCCAGGGCAAGCTCGGCCAGACCCGGCCCGAGACCCTGGGCCAGGCGTCGCGTATTCCCGGTGTGACCCCGGCGGCGATCTCCCTGTTGCTGATTCATCTGAAGAAACGCGGCGCTGGCCGCGGTCTGGAGCAAAGCGCTTGAGTTCACTGGTCACCGCAAAACATGCCGAAGAGTTGTCCACAGGCGCGCGCCAGCTCGGTCTCGAACTGACGGGCGCACAACAGGAACAACTGCTGGCTTACCTGGCCCTGCTGATCAAGTGGAACAAGGCCTACAACCTCACCGCGGTGCGCGATCCGGACGAGATGGTGTCGCGCCACCTGCTGGACAGCCTGAGCGTGATGGCATTCATCCACGGCCCGCGCTGGCTCGATGTCGGCAGCGGTGGTGGCATGCCCGGGATTCCATTGTCTATCCTGCATCCGGACAAGCAGGTCACGGTGCTCGACAGCAACGGCAAGAAAACCCGTTTTCTGACCCAGGTGAAACTGGAGCTGAAACTGGACAACCTGACGGTTATCCACAAGCGGGTGGAAGAGTTCCAGCCGGCGCAGCCGTTTACCGGAATCATTTCCCGTGCCTTCAGCAGCATGGAGAACTTCACCAACTGGACGCGGCACCTGGGGGACTCCCAGACACAGTGGCTGGCAATGAAAGGACTGCATCCGGCCGATGAGCTGGTAGCATTGCCGGCGGATTTCAAAGTGGATAGCGAGCAGGCCTTGACCGTACCCGGTTGCCAAGGCCAGCGCCATCTGCTGATACTGCGCCGCACGGCATGACTGGGAACACAAGCAAGAATGGCTAAGGTATTCGCGATCGCGAACCAGAAGGGGGGTGTGGGTAAAACCACCACCTGTATCAATCTCGCGGCGTCGCTGGTTGCGACCAAGCGCCGCGTGCTGTTGATCGACCTCGATCCACAGGGCAACGCCACCATGGGCAGTGGTGTGGATAAACATGTCCTGGAACACTCGGTCTACGACTTGCTGATCGGCGAGTGCGATCTGGCCCAGGCCATGCATTTTTCCGAGCACGGCGGTTATCAACTGCTGCCGGCCAACCGCGACCTGACCGCCGCCGAGGTGGTCCTGCTGGAAATGCAGATGAAGGAAAGTCGCCTGCGCAACGCGCTGGCGCCAATCCGCGAGAATTACGACTACATCCTCATCGATTGCCCGCCCTCGCTGTCGATGCTGACGCTCAATGCGCTGGTCGCCTCCGATGGCGTGATCATTCCGATGCAGTGCGAGTACTACGCACTGGAAGGTCTCAGCGACCTTGTGGATAACATCAAGCGGATCGCCGCCCGGTTGAATCCGGAGCTGAAGATCGAGGGCCTGCTGCGGACCATGTACGACCCGCGCCTGAGCCTGAACAACGATGTTTCGGTGCAGCTCAAGGAACACTTCGGCGAGCAGCTCTACGACACCGTGATCCCGCGCAACATCCGTCTGGCCGAGGCTCCGAGTTTCGGCATGCCGGCACTGGCCTATGACAAGCAATCACGCGGCGCCCTGGCCTATCTGGCCCTGGCTGGCGAACTGCATCGCCGTCAGCGCCGTCAAACTCGCACTGCACAGACAACTTAAGGAATCCGCATGGCCGTCAAGAAACGGGGTCTCGGACGTGGGTTGGATGCACTGTTGAGTGGTCCGACCGTCAGCGCGCTCGAAGAGCAGGCTGTAAAGGTCGACAAGAAAGAACTGCAACACCTGCCCCTGGACCTGATCCAGCGTGGCAAATATCAGCCTCGCCGGGACATGGACCCGCAGGCGCTGGAAGAGCTGGCGCAATCGATCAAGGGCCAGGGCGTCATGCAACCCATCGTGGTGCGCCCGATTCAGGGGGACCGCTACGAAATCATCGCTGGCGAACGTCGCTGGCGCGCCAGCCAGCAGGCCGGCCTGGACACCATCCCGGCGATGGTCCGCGATGTACCCGACGAAGCCGCCATTGCCATGGCACTGATCGAGAACATCCAGCGCGAGGACCTCAATCCGGTCGAGGAAGCCATCGCCCTGCAGCGCCTGCAGACCGAGTTCCAGCTGACCCAGCAACAGGTCGCCGATGCGGTGGGCAAGTCGCGGGTCACCGTGGCCAACCTGCTGCGCCTGATTTCCTTGCCGGACGTGATCAAGACCATGCTCTCCCATGGTGATCTGGAGATGGGACATGCCCGGGCACTGCTCGGATTGCCTGAAGAACAGCAGGTGGACGGGGCGCGACATGTTGTCGCACGCGGTTTGACCGTGCGCCAGACTGAAGCACTGGTTCGCCAGTGGCTCAATGGCAAGCCGGAACCTGTCGAAGCGGTCAAACCGGATCCGGACATTACCCGTCTGGAACAGCGTTTGGCAGAGCGTTTGGGGTCTTCCGTGCAGATTCGCCATGGCAACAAGGGCAAGGGTCAACTGGTTATTCGTTACAACTCGTTAGATGAGTTGCAGGGCGTACTTGCCCACATCCGCTGAAACAATTCCCTTTGTAGCGTGTAGTCGGAAATCACTACCCGGCAGTTGAATAGGGGTTAAACCGCCCCTATACTCTGCGCGCATTTTGTCGGCACAAATTATGCCAAGTCATAGTTGACTGGTTGGCCGACTTCGGGGGAGCAGTTTTGATGGAAACCCGCACGCCAAACCGCCTGCCTTTCCATCGCTGGGCGGTTTTCCCGGTACTGCTGGCCCAATGTGTCGTGTTTCTGTTGGCAGCTTTGGCTTTGTGGCAGTGGCGCGGGACAGTCAGCGGATATTCAGGCCTCTGCGGAGGACTGATCGCCTGGCTACCGAATGTGTATTTCGCCTGGAAGGCCTTCAGGTTTACCGGGGCCAGGGCAGCGCAAGCCATCGTCAAGTCGTTCTACGCAGGCGAGGCGGGCAAATTGATTTTGACGGCGGTGCTGTTTGCACTGACGTTCGCAGGAGTGAAGCCATTGGCGCCATTAGCAGTATTCGGCGTCTTCTTGCTGACCCAACTGGTCAGCTGGTTCGCGCCCCTGCTGATGAAAACAAGACTTTCGAGACCTTAGGGCGTTTGAGGCAAACATGGCAGAAACAACGGCTTCGGGCTATATCCAGCACCACTTGCAGAACCTGACCTTCGGTCAACTTCCAGACGGCGGCTGGGGCTTTGCCCACAGCGCAGCAGAAGCCAAGGCAATGGGCTTCTGGGCGTTCCACGTGGACACCCTGGGTTGGTCGTTCGGCCTGGGTCTGATCTTCATCCTCCTGTTCCGCGCCGCGGCGAAAAAAGCGACTTCCGGCCTGCCCGGCGGTCTGCAGAACTTCGTCGAAGTGCTGGTCGAGTTCGTCCACGGCAGCGTGAAGGATTCCTTCCACGGCCGTAGCGCGGTCATTGCCCCGCTGGCGCTGACCATCTTCGTCTGGGTGTTCCTGATGAACGCCATCGACCTGGTACCGGTGGACTGGATTCCGCAACTGGCGGTATGGATCTCCGGTGATCACCACATCCCGTTCCGCGCCGTATCCACCACCGACCCGAACGCCACCCTGGCCATGGCCTTCTGCGTGTTCGCCCTGATCATCTTCTACAGCATCAAGGTCAAGGGCCTGGGCGGTTTCCTCGGCGAGCTGACCCTGCATCCGTTCGGCAGCAAGAACATCTTCGTGCAGATCCTGCTGATCCCGGTCAACTTCCTGCTGGAATTCGTGACCCTGATCGCCAAGCCGATCTCGCTGGCCCTGCGTCTGTTCGGCAACATGTACGCCGGCGAGCTGGTGTTCATCCTGATCGCCGTGATGTTCGGCGCCGGCCTGCTGTGGCTCAGCGGTCTGGGCGTGGTGCTGCAATGGGCGTGGGCGGTGTTCCACATCCTGATCATCACCCTGCAAGCATTCATCTTCATGATGCTCACCATCGTCTACCTGTCGATGGCTCACGAAGATAACCATTAAGACCGCCTGGCGTGTCTGATGACCCTCTTGTCGGTGTGAGAGAGGGTCGAAAAAGTCCGCAAGGGCATCGTTGTACCAAACGATTTTGTTTTACCGCTTCAAACTAAAAAACCTAACCAATACGACGTAAAAGTCGGGAGGAAAGATGGAAACTGTAGTTGGTCTTACCGCTATCGCTGTTGCTCTGCTGATCGGCCTGGGTGCTCTGGGTACCGCCATTGGTTTCGGCCTGCTGGGCGGCAAGTTCCTGGAAGGCGCTGCTCGCCAGCCAGAGATGGTTCCAATGCTGCAAGTTAAAATGTTCATCGTTGCCGGTCTGCTCGACGCCGTAACCATGATCGGTGTTGGTATCGCTCTGTTCTTCACCTTCGCGAACCCCTTCGTTGGTCAAATCGCTGGCTAATCACTCGATTTTTCGAGTGGTTGGATGTGATGGACAAAGACCGAGCGAGGTGTTGGCGTGAACATTAATGCAACCCTGATTGGCCAGTCTGTTGCCTTCTTCATCTTTGTGCTGTTCTGCATGAAGTTCGTGTGGCCTCCGGTCATCGCGGCTCTGCAGGAGCGTCAAAAGAAGATCGCGGACGGACTGGACGCTGCCAACCGAGCAGCTCGCGACCTGGAGCTGGCCCAAGACAAAGCGGGTCAGCAACTGCGCGAAGCGAAAGCTCAGGCAGCTGAAATCATTGAGCAAGCCAAGAAGCGCGGTGCGCAGATCGTCGAAGAGGCCCGTGATCAGGCCCGCGTCGAAGCTGACCGTGTGAAGGCCCAGGCTCAAGCCGAGATCGAGCAGGAAATTAACAGCGTCAAAGACGCGCTGCGCGCCCAAGTGGGTAGCCTGGCCGTTGGCGGTGCTGAAAAGATCCTTGGCGCCACTATCGATCAAAACGCGCATGCGGAGCTGGTTAACAAACTGGCCGCTGAAATTTAAGCGAGGGCGATCATGGCAGAACTGACCACGTTGGCCCGACCTTACGCTAAGGCTGCCTTCGAGCACGCCCAGGCCCATCAGCAACTGGCCAATTGGTCAGCCATGCTCGGCCTGGCTGCTGCGGTGTCGCAAGACGACACCATGCAGCGCCTGCTCAAGGCCCCGCGACTGACGAGCGCAGACAAGGCCGCCGCGTTTATCGACGTGTGCGGTGACAAGTTCGATGCACAGGCACAGAATTTCATTCATGTTGCCGCGGAAAACGACCGTCTCCAGCTGTTGCCGGAGATTTCGGCTCTGTTCGACCTGTACAAGGCCGAACAAGAGAAATCCGTGGACGTGGAAGTCACCAGTGCTTTTGCGTTGAACCAAGAACAGCAAGACAAACTCGCCAAGGTTCTCAGTGCACGGCTCAGCCGGGAAGTGCGCCTGCATGCGACGGAGGACGCCTCCCTCATCGGTGGTGTCGTGATCCGCGCCGGCGACCTGGTAATCGATGGCTCGGTTCGCGGCAAGCTCGCGAAACTGGCCGAAGCATTGAAATCTTGAGTTTGAAGGGGCAGCAGAGCAATGCAGCAACTCAATCCTTCCGAAATTAGTGAAATCATCAAGGGCCGCATCGAGAAACTCGATGTAGCCTCCCAAGCCCGCAACGAAGGTACTGTCGTCAGCGTTTCCGACGGCATCGTGCGGATTCACGGTCTGGCCGACGCTATGTACGGCGAAATGATCGAGTTTCCAGGCGGCGTCTACGGTATGGCCCTCAACCTGGAGCAGGACTCCGTTGGTGCGGTAGTACTGGGCGCCTACGACACCCTCGCCGAAGGCATGAGCGCCAAGTGCACCGGCCGCATCCTGGAAGTTCCTGTTGGTAAGGAACTGCTGGGTCGCGTCGTTGACGCACTGGGCAACCCGATCGACGGCAAAGGTCCGCTGAACAACACCGAGACCGACGCGGTCGAGAAAGTTGCTCCAGGCGTGATCTGGCGTAAGTCGGTAGACCAGCCTGTACAGACTGGCTACAAGTCCGTCGACGCCATGATTCCTGTCGGCCGTGGCCAGCGCGAGCTGATCATCGGTGACCGTCAGATCGGCAAGACCGCCATGGCCATCGACGCCATCATCAACCAGAAAGACTCCGGTATTTTCTGCGTTTATGTCGCTGTCGGCCAGAAGCGTTCCACCGTTGCCAACATCGTTCGCAAGCTGGAAGAAAACGGCGCCCTGGCCAACACCATCGTGGTCGTTGCCAGTGCCTCGGAATCCGCCGCACTGCAATTCCTGGCGCCATACGCCGGTTGCACCATGGGCGAGTTCTTCCGTGACCGCGGTGAAGACGCGCTGATCGTCTACGATGACCTGTCCAAGCAGGCCGTTGCCTACCGTCAGATCTCCCTGCTGCTGCGCCGTCCACCAGGACGTGAAGCGTACCCAGGTGACGTGTTCTATCTCCACTCCCGTCTGCTGGAGCGTGCATCGCGCGTTTCCGAAGAGTACGTCGAGAAGTTCACCAACGGTGCTGTAACTGGCAAGACCGGTTCCCTGACCGCACTGCCGATCATCGAAACCCAGGCTGGCGACGTTTCCGCGTTCGTTCCGACCAACGTGATCTCCATCACCGACGGTCAGATCTTCCTGGAATCGGCCATGTTCAACTCGGGCATCCGTCCTGCAGTGAACGCCGGTGTTTCGGTATCCCGTGTGGGTGGTGCCGCTCAGACCAAGATCATCAAGAAGCTCTCCGGTGGTATCCGTACCGCTCTGGCTCAGTACCGTGAACTGGCGGCATTCGCCCAGTTCGCTTCTGACCTGGACGAAGCCACCCGCAAGCAACTCGAGCACGGTCAACGTGTTACCGAGCTGATGAAGCAGAAGCAATACGCTCCTATGTCCATCGCTGACATGGCGCTGTCGCTGTATGCCGCTGAGCGTGGGTTCCTGACCGACGTTGAAATCGCCAAGATCGGCAGCTTCGAACAAGCGCTGATCGCTTACTTCAACCGTGATCACGCCGACCTGATGGCGAAGATCAACGTGAAGGGTGACTTCAACGACGAAATCGATGCTGGCATCAAGTCCGGTATCGAGAAGTTCAAGGCCACCCAAACCTGGTAAGCCGCAGCGGGGGCTTTGCAGCCCCCGCTTGCTAACCTGATAGGTGTTACATGGCAGGCGCAAAAGAGATTCGCAGTAAGATTGCGAGCATCAAAAGCACGCAAAAAATTACCAGCGCCATGGAAAAAGTGGCGGTCAGCAAGATGCGCAAGGCTCAAATGCGCATGGCTGCTAGCCGTCCCTACGCGGAGCGCATCCGCCAGGTGATTGGTCATCTTGCCAACGCCAACCCGGAATACCGTCACCCGTTCATGATCGACCGCCCTGTGAAGCGCGCCGGTTATATCGTGGTGAGCAGTGACCGTGGTCTGTGCGGTGGCTTGAACACCAACCTGTTCAAGGCCCTGGTCAAGGACATGTCGGTAAACCGCGAACAAGGCGTCGAAATCGATCTGTGCGTAATCGGCAGCAAGGGTGCGGCATTCTTCCGCAGCTTTGGCGGCAATGTCGTCGCTGCAATCAGCCACCTGGGCGAAGAGCCGTCGATCAATGATCTGATCGGCAGCGTCAAGGTCATGCTGGACGCTTACCTGGATGGTCGTATCGATCGTCTGTCGGTGGTCTCGAACAAGTTCGTGAATACCATGACGCAAACTCCAACGGTCGAGCAGTTGATTCCGTTGGTGGCAACCCCGGATCAAGAACTCAAGCACCACTGGGACTACCTCTACGAACCTGACGCCAAGGAGCTGCTGGACGGCTTGATGGTGCGTTACGTGGAGTCGCAGGTCTACCAGGCGGTGGTCGAGAACAACGCAGCTGAACAAGCTGCCCGGATGATCGCAATGAAGAACGCCACCGACAACGCCGGTGATCTGATCAGCGAATTGCAGCTGATCTACAACAAGGCGCGTCAGGCTGCGATCACCCAAGAGATCTCGGAAATCGTCGGCGGCGCTGCCGCGGTTTAACGGTTCAAATATTCAGAGGATCCAGCTATGAGTAGCGGACGTATCGTTCAAATCATCGGCGCCGTCATCGACGTGGAATTTCCACGTGACGTCGTGCCGAATGTCTACAGCGCGCTGAAAGTACAAGGCGCGGAAACCACTCTGGAAGTTCAGCAGCAGCTGGGCGACGGCGTCGTTCGTACCATCGCGATGGGCTCGACCGAAGGCCTGAAGCGCGGTCTGGACGTGATCGACTCCAAGGCTCCTATCTCCGTACCGGTCGGTAAAGCGACCCTGGGCCGGATCATGGACGTCCTCGGCAACCCGATCGACGAAGCTGGCCCGATCGGTGAAGAAGAGCGCTGGGGTATCCACCGCGCCGCTCCTTCCTTCGCTGACCAGGCAGGCGGCAACGACCTGCTGGAAACCGGCATCAAGGTTATCGACCTGGTTTGCCCGTTCGCCAAGGGTGGTAAGGTTGGCCTGTTCGGTGGTGCCGGTGTCGGCAAGACCGTAAACATGATGGAACTGATCCGTAACATCGCCATCGAGCACAGCGGTTATTCCGTGTTCGCCGGCGTGGGTGAGCGTACTCGTGAGGGTAACGACTTCTACCACGAGATGAAGGATTCCAACGTACTGGACAAGGTTGCCCTGGTTTACGGCCAAATGAACGAGCCACCAGGAAACCGTCTGCGCGTAGCGCTGACCGGCCTGACCATGGCCGAGAAGTTCCGTGACGAAGGTAACGACGTTCTGCTGTTCGTCGACAACATCTACCGTTACACCCTGGCCGGTACCGAAGTATCCGCACTGCTGGGCCGTATGCCTTCGGCAGTAGGTTACCAGCCGACCCTGGCTGAAGAGATGGGCGTTCTGCAAGAGCGCATCACCTCCACCAAGGAAGGTTCGATCACCTCGATCCAGGCCGTATACGTACCTGCGGACGACCTGACCGACCCGTCGCCAGCGACCACCTTCGCCCACCTTGACGCCACCGTCGTACTGTCCCGTGACATCGCTTCCCTGGGTATCTACCCAGCGGTAGACCCACTGGACTCGACTTCCCGTCAGCTGGACCCGCTGGTGATCGGTACCGAACACTACGAGACCGCTCGTGGCGTTCAGTATGTTCTGCAGCGCTACAAGGAGCTGAAGGACATCATCGCGATCCTGGGTATGGACGAGCTGTCCGAGACCGACAAGCAACTGGTTGCCCGTGCTCGTAAGATCCAGCGCTTCCTGTCCCAGCCGTTCTTCGTGGCAGAAGTCTTCACCGGTTCTCCAGGCAAATACGTTTCCCTGAAAGACACCATCGCTGGCTTCAGCGGCATCCTCAAAGGTGACTACGACCACCTGCCAGAACAAGCGTTCTACATGGTCGGCAGCATCGACGAAGCGATCGAGAAAGCCAAGAAACTGTAATCCCGGCGCCCCGAAAGGGGCGCTAATCAGGTCGAGGCAAGCAAATGGCTATGACAGTCCATTGCGATATCGTCAGCGCGGAAGGAGAGATCTTCTCCGGTCTGGTCGAGATGTTGGTTGCACACGGCAACCTGGGTGATCTTGGTATCGCCCCGGGTCACGCGCCGTTGATCACCAACCTCAAGCCGGGTCCGATCACGCTGACCAAGCAAGGCGGTTCGCAGGAGGTGTTCTACATCTCCGGTGGCTTCCTTGAGGTCCAGCCGAACATGGTCAAGGTTCTCGCCGACACCGTGCAGCGCGCTGGTGACCTGGATGAAGCTCAGGCGCTGGAAGCAGTGAAAGCTGCTGAAAATGCCCTGAATGCAAAAGGCGCGGATTTCGATTATGGTGCCGCCGCCGCACGTCTGGCCGAGGCCGCAGCCCAGCTGCGTACCGTCCAGCAACTTCGCCGCGGGAAGTAACTGGCATCAAGCCGGTCATTTCCGAAGCGATTGAGTTAAAGGGTAGCCTCGGCTACCCTTTTTCTTTTTCCGCTGTATTTCTTCCGGTCACAGCGCTGACCACCCAGGATTGGTAGCCAGTCAATGTCTCTCGATATCGTTATCCTCGCTGCGGGCCAAGGCACGCGCATGCGTTCCGCGTTGCCCAAGGTTCTTCATCCGGTCGCCGGTGATTCCATGCTCGGGCATGTTATCCACAGCGCTCGTCAGCTTCAGCCGCAAGGTATTCACGTCGTGATCGGCCATGGTGCCGAGCTGGTGCGGGACCGTCTCGCCGCGGACGATCTGAATTTCGTTCTCCAGGACAAACAGCTGGGCACCGGTCACGCGGTTGCCCAAGCACTGCCGGCGCTGAGCGCCGATACCGTGCTGATCCTGTACGGCGATGTGCCGCTGATCGAGGTCGAGACCCTGCAGCGCCTGCTGGCCAAGGTCAACGATCAACAGCTGGGCCTGCTCACCGTCACCCTGGACGACCCGACCGGCTACGGCCGCATCGTTCGCGACGCCGATGGCAAGGTTTCCGCCATCGTCGAGCACAAGGACGCCAGCGAAGCGCAGAAAGCCATCCGCGAAGGCAACACCGGCATTCTCGCGGTACCGGGCAAGCGCCTGGCCGAGTGGCTGGGCCGCCTGTCCAACGACAATGCCCAGGGCGAGTACTACCTGACCGACGTGATCGCCATGGCGGTGGCCGATGGCCTGGTGGTCGCCACCGAGCAACCGCACGACCCGATGGAAGTGCAGGGCGCCAACGACCGTCGCCAGCTGGCTGAACTGGAGCGCCACTACCAGTTCCGTGCAGCTCGCCGTCTGATGGCCCAGGGTGTGACCCTGCGTGATCCGGCACGCTTCGACGTGCGCGGTGAGGTCACCGTCGGTCGCGACGTGCTGATCGACATCAACGTCATTCTCGAAGGCAAGGTGGTCATCGAGGACGATGTGCAGATCGGTCCGAACTGCGTGATCAAGAACAGCACCCTGCGCAAGGGCGCAATCATCAAGGCCAACAGCCATATCGAAGGTGCCGTGCTGGGCGAGGGCAGTGATGCCGGTCCGTTCGCGCGCCTGCGTCCTGGCAGCGTGCTGGACGCCCGGGCCCATGTGGGTAACTTCGTCGAGCTGAAGAACGCCCATCTGGGCGAAGGCGCCAAGGCCGGTCACCTGACCTACCTGGGCGATGCCGAGATCGGCGCGCGCACCAACGTCGGTGCCGGCACCATCACCTGCAACTACGATGGCGCGAACAAGTTCAAGACCATCCTCGGTGAAGACGTGTTCATCGGCTCCAACAACTCGCTGGTCGCCCCTGTGGATATCCAGGCGGGTGCCACCACTGCGGCCGGTTCGACCATTACCCAGAACGTCGAAGCTGGCCAACTGGCGGTCGGTCGCGGGCGTCAACGCAACATCGACGGCTGGAAGCGGCCGGAGAAGATCAAGAAGAGCTGAGATATCCACAGCGTGAAAAAGGGCCGACTCGTGCTGTGCAGGAGTCGGCCTTTCTCTTTCTTGAATCGCTGTGGAAAAGGCCAGGCTGGGGATAATGTTATTCACAACGCCTTTTTTTCGAATTGTGTCTTGACCCGATGAGCACTTTGAGTTTTGATTGCCGCCATTATCTTTCGAACCGAAACTTAAGCGCGAATGTCGAAACGAAACACCCCTCAGCGTCGCCACAATATCCTCGCCTTGCTCAATGAGCAGGGCGAAGTCAGTGTGGATGAGCTGGCCAGGCGTTTCGAAACGTCCGAAGTGACCATCCGCAAGGATCTCGCTGCGCTGGAGAGCAATGGCCTGCTGCTGCGTCGCTATGGTGGCGCAGTCACCCTGCCGCAGGAACTGATCGCCGATCAGGCCCAGCGGGTGTCCCAGTACAAGAAAGCCATTGCCCGCGCCGCGGTTTCGCGGATTCGCGAGCATGCGCGGATCATCATCGACAGTGGCAGCACCACGGCCGCGATGATCCCGCAACTGGGCCAGCAGCCGGGCCTGGTGGTGATGACCAATTCGCTGAACGTCGCCCGCGCCCTCAGCGAACTGGAGCACGAGCCGGTGCTGTTGATGACCGGTGGCACCTGGGACCCGCATTCCGAGTCCTTTCAGGGCCAGGTCGCCGAGCAGGTGTTGCGCTCCTACGATTTCGACCAGTTGTTCATCGGTGCCGACGGCATCGATCTGGTCCGCGGCACGACCACCTTCAACGAATTGCTCGGCCTGAGCCGGGTGATGGCCGAGGTGGCTCGCGAAGTGATCGTGATGGTCGAGTCGGACAAGGTCGGGCGCAAGATCCCCAACCTCGAGCTGCCTTGGGGCAGCGTGAATACCCTGATTACCGATGAACGCCTGCCCCGTGAGGCACGCGAACAGATTGAAGCCCGCGGCATCAACGTGATTTGTGCCGCTATCAGCCAGGAGCATTAACTTATGTGTGGAATCGTTGGCGCCGTCGCCGAGCGCAATATCACCGCCATTCTGATCGAAGGACTGAAGCGTCTGGAGTACCGCGGCTATGACAGCGCCGGTCTGGCCGTCTACACCCAGCAGGGCGCCCTCGAGCGTCGCCGTCGCATCGGCAAGGTCAGCGAACTGCAGGCCGCCGTGGTCGCCGATCCGCTGGCTGGCCAACTGGGCATCGCCCACACTCGTTGGGCCACCCACGGTGCGCCGACCGAGCACAACGCTCACCCGCACTTCTCCGGCGATCAACTGGCCGTGGTGCACAACGGCATCATCGAGAACCACGAAGTGCTGCGGGAAAACCTGAAGTCGCTGGGTTACGTGTTCAGCTCGGAAACCGACACCGAAGTGATCGTGCACCTGCTGGATCACACCCTGAAGTCCATTCCCGACCTGGCCGACGCGCTCAAGGCCGTGGTCAAGCAACTGCATGGTGCCTATGGCCTGGCCGTGATCAGCGCCAAGCAGCCTGATCGCCTGGTCGCCGCGCGCAGTGGCAGCCCGCTGGTGATCGGCCTGGGCCTGGGCGAGAACTTCCTGGCCTCCGACCAACTGGCCCTGCGCCAGGTCACCGACCGCTTCATGTATCTGGAAGAAGGCGATATCGCTGACATCCGCCGTGAACAGGTGAGCATCTGGGACGCCAGCGGCGCTGTCGTGCAGCGTGAAGTGGTGCAGTACCACGAAGGTGCCGAAGCCGCCGACAAGGGCGAGTACCGCCACTTCATGCTCAAGGAAATCCACGAGCAGCCAACCGTGGTCCAGCGCACCCTGGAAGGCCGTCTGGGCAGCGATCATGTGATGGTCCAGGCGTTCGGTCCGAAAGCCGCCGAGCTGTTTGCCAAGGTCCGCAACGTCCAGATCGTCGCCTGCGGCACCAGCTACCACGCTGGTATGGTCGCCCGTTACTGGCTGGAAGAGCTGGCCGGTATTCCGTGCCAGGTCGAAGTCGCCAGCGAGTTCCGCTATCGCAAGGTGGTGGTGCAGCCGGACACCCTGTTTGTCTCCATCTCCCAGTCCGGCGAAACCGCCGACACCCTGGCTGCCCTGCGCAATGCCAAGGAGCTGGGTTTCCTCGGCAGCCTGGCGATCTGCAACGTCGGCATCAGCTCGCTGGTCCGTGAATCCGACCTGACCCTGCTGACCCTGGCCGGTCCGGAAATCGGTGTCGCTTCGACCAAGGCCTTCACCACCCAGCTGGTTTCGCTGATGCTGCTGACCCTGGCCCTGGGCCAGGTGCGTGGCACCCTGGGCGCTGGCGTCGAAGCCGAACTGGTCGAGCAACTGCGCCGCCTGCCGGTGCGCCTGGGCGAAGCCCTGGCGATGGATGCCACCGTGGAGAAGATCTCCGAGCTGTTCGCCGACAAGCACCACACCCTGTTCCTCGGCCGTGGCGCGCAATTCCCGGTAGCGATGGAAGGTGCCCTCAAGCTCAAGGAAATCTCCTACATCCACGCCGAAGCCTATCCTGCGGGCGAGCTGAAGCATGGTCCTCTGGCCCTGGTCGATGACGACATGCCGGTGGTGACCGTGGCGCCGAACAACGAACTGCTGGAGAAGCTCAAGTCCAACCTGCAGGAAGTCCGTGCCCGCGGCGGCCAGCTGGTGGTGTTCGCTGACGAGCAGGCCGGCATGAGCAATGGCGAAGGCACCCACGTCATCGCCATGCCGCACATCGCCGATGCGCTGGCGCCGATCCTCTACACCATCCCGCTGCAACTGCTGTCGTACTACGTTGCCGTGCTCAAGGGCACCGACGTCGACCAGCCGCGCAACTTGGCGAAGTCGGTTACCGTTGAGTAAGTAACTGACCTTCAGCACTCAAAGCTGGCTTTGAATAATAAAGATTGACACAAAATAATAAAGTTTGACACAAGCTATTAAAGTTTGACACAACGCGCAAACCCCCGTATTTACGGGGGTTTCCCGTTTCTGGACCACGCCATTGGTCCGGATTAGCTGCTTCGCTTTTCAGCCGGAGTAGTCTAGGTACGACCCTCTGAGCAGCTCCTCGTGGGCGGTGTTTTCCTAGAACTATTTTTTTGAATGTGAGGTACAGCGCTTCGTTTGGTCTGAGGAGGCAGTGTTGCGCGGTCGTAGGTTTGCTTCGAAGCAGGATATTGAACGGCACATTGCCAACGGATTTGGTGCCGGAGCCGGAGCCAGTTACGTGCCCTGGTTGCGTGTACAGGACGTCCCGTCGCGGGGGCGGTCTCACAAAATCCAAGGCGTGAAAATCGATCGTATACATCACTTTTTGTCCGATCTCGAACGCGCCTTTTTCCTGGTTTGCGAATTCTCTGAAGACGTCGTGGACATCCGTGAGCAGTATCCGCTGCTCCAGGTGGAAAGCACCCAAGCAATTGCCCGGGCAATTGGTGTCCGATATCCGAGATACAAAGGAACCACCCTCCCGCTAGTCATGACGACAGACTTCCTTTTGACCGTGAAGCAGCCGAATGGGGATTTCAGGTCCGTCGCAAGGACAATCAAGTATCAGCAAGATCTCGTCGGGGAGGACTCTGTCCGGACATTGGAGAAATTGGAGATTGAGAGACGATTCTGGATGAGCCAGGACGTGGACTGGAGCATTGTCACCGAGGAGTTGTTCACACCTAATCTGATTAAGAATCTCGGGCTGTTGAGACAATATGCACGGCTACCCCGGCCTCTGATGAGTTCATCTCTGCACTCCGATTTTCTCGAAATCCTTGAGGCTAGTAAGGCTTACCCTTGGTCGACATCTGAGTCTTTGCGAAAAATCGCAACCCGTTTGTCTATACCGTATACCGAGGCGCGGGACATGTTCTTCCATCTTATCTGGAGCAAGATGATTCAGGTCGATTTGAGCAGCGCTCCGCTTCACCTCAAATCGCCGTTACCAGATCTCAAGGTAGTTTATCCCGCCGAGATGACCTCATTCATTGAGAAATTATCATGAATATTTCAGTGAATGAGGTGTTTGAACCTGTAACGGAACACTCTGTGATCTCGTCCATGGTTAGAGTTCTTCACCTCATTGAGGCTCAGGACGCCGTAATGGTGATAGCTCTGACCGAGCCGCCAGGTAAACCTTATCCTTTGGGCCTTGAGGAGCTCAGGCTGTCGTTAGAGTCTGGCGACACCAAGCCGGTAGTGACTGCCGTGCCTGAGTTTCTGCTCGTTCTGGAGGATGACCTCGATGACAGCACTAAGCGTGATCGAGATGAGAAGTGGGCAATTATCGAGCCTCTCCTAGACCCGGCTTATCCAGGACAGATTTTCGTGCAGGGCGAGATGGGCCGGCTGGTTGGGAACAGGGCCGCTGAGCTGGGTATCCAGCGAAAGACCATTTACCGCTTACTGTATCGATACTGGTTTTATGGTCAGGTAAGAAATGCGTTTCTTAAGAACTATTCGGCTGTAGGAGTGGCGAACAGAAACTACTCGCCTGGCGTACGACCAGGACGGAAACCAAAATTTCAGGGGGTACTTGTATCCCCTTGTAAATTGCTCAGTGCTATTGATAAGCGATGCATAAAAGTAGGTTATGCGCTTTATGCAAAAAATAAAACATCATCTCTTCGTATTGCTTACGACAAGATGCTTAAGAAATTTTATTCTGTAAAGGATCTTTCGAAAAACTCGGAAAATCGGGTACGACTTCTTCCGGAATCGGAAATTCCAACATTCACTCAGTTCGACTACTGGGGAAAGCAGTTTTTTGATGAAATTGAAACTGATCGTGGGCGTAAAGGGTTGACGAAGTGGCTTAAGGATTGCCGCCCAATCGCAGGCACTGTTCGCGATTGGCTTCGTGGCCCGTGCCACCAGTTTGAGATCGACGCGACGATTGCGGACATCTACCTGGTTAACAGCTACTCGCGGCGGATGACTATCGGTCGTCCGGTGGTATACGTCGTTGTGGACAGCTTCTCGGGAATGATTGTTGGTCTCTATGTCGGCCTGGAGGGGCCTAGCTGGAACGGCGCTCGGCAGGCATTGTTCAACGCCTTTACCTCCAAGGTGGAGTTCTGTGCGAAGAACGGTGTCGAGATCGCCCCCGGTGATTGGGACTGTCATCATTTGCCACATCAGATCTACGCCGACCGGGGCGAGATGCTGTCCCTTGCAGCAGAAGGGCTGGCAAGCGGCTTGGGCATCGAGATGGGTACGGCACCTCCGTACAGACCAGATTGGAAGCCCATGGTCGAAAGTCGATTCGGTATCCTCAATGATCTAACCGATATCAGGTGGCTTCCAGGCGGCGTTGCCGCACGAGATAAAGAGCGGGGCGAGCGGGACTGTCGACTCGATGCCACGCTGAACCTGAAGGAATTTACCCAGATCGTCATTGAGTCCGTTCTTCATTACAACCGTTTTCATCGGCAGCCGGATCGCCTCACACAGGCGATGATGAACGATGGCGTCGAGCCTACTCCGACGGGCATATGGACCTGGGCTTTGGAGAATGACCTGATTCACGCCAATAACCGGCCTGACGAATTGATCTATCTCCACCTGCTGCCTCGCGAACGAGCCACCGTGCAAAAGGGCGGCATGCTCTTTCGCGGAATGCACTATGTTTGCGAGCTCGCCATCAAAGAGAACTGGTTTGCCAAGGCTCGACGTAATGGTGTCTGGTCGATTGACTGTCGGTTTGATCCGAATTCCGCGGCGCATATCTGGATTCAGGGTGAGAACAAGCAGTTCGTCCGCTGTGACCTTCGAGGCTCGGACTTCAAGTACGCCGACTACCGTTCGGATGAAATCTACGATCTTTTGGAAGCGTATCGACAGTTGCCCCCATCTCATAAACGCGCGGAGCTGGAGAGCCGTGTGAGCTTGGTCGACACGGTCGAACAAATCATCAGCAATGCGCGGGCCGAGCGAAAGGATGAACCAGCTGCCAGCACCAAGGCTGAGGCGGTGGGTAATATCCGCCAAAACCGGTCCGAGGAACGGGAGCGTGAGCGCGAGAATGCGTTTGTTCCTGATGGCGTCCGTGCCGAGCCTGCAAAACCCGCTGCCGACACACCTTTAATTACGCATGATTCGTATGCGGGACCTCGCCGCGCGCAGGTGATCGATCTCCTTAAAAGAACGCGGCCGGGGAAAACTCAATGAAAGGCGCACAAATTTTTGCGAGCTATACCAAACAAGCGATCGCTGAGTACGCGGGAAACCCCTTGATCGAAGCTCTGCCGCCGATTCTTGTTGATACGGATGCTATCGATTTGATATCGAATTTCCCCGAGCCAGTTACACCCGCAGAGCTTGATCTCGACGGTGCAACACGGGTTCACTGCATCGAGCGCTTGAGGACAGTCGTTCAACCTTTCCTGCTGCATTTGGAGCTGGAGTCCATGATTTCCCTGCTGATCCGCCGGGGATACGTTGGACGCAACCCAACCTCACCTACCACGGTAAGGCATCTACATTCCCTGTCAGGGGCCCAGCGTTACCATGACTCATTCAAGTCGACCGCTGACTCGTTCAGTGTTGTAGGCTTGAGTGGAATTGGGAAGTCCACTGCTCTGCACGCCATTTTGAGCCTTTATCCACAGACGATTCGGCATGAGCGTTTTGAGGGCAAGCAGTTCGTCCAAACACAAATCACGTGGCTCAAGCTGGATTGTCCGCGAGATGGCTCGCTTGCTGGATTTTGCCGACAGTTTTTCCATGCCGTTGGTAAGGCACTGGGAGATGCGGATTATCACAAGCGACATCGGTACAGGAACATCGACGATGCGCTGCAGCAGATGGAGCAGGTCGCCAGCACGTTCTACATTGGTGCTTTGCTTATTGATGAGCTTCAGAACCTTCACTTGGCGAAGACGGGTGGGAAGGACAGCATGCTCAACTTCTTCCTCCACCTCGTAAACAATATCGGAATTCCTGTCGTGTTCATCGGTACGAATTCGATGATCAGCCTGTTCTCTGACGTTATGCGTGTTGCACGGCGCAGTTGCGGTGGCGGTATGGTCGAATTCAAGCGATTCGAGAAAGATGATGAAGAGTGGCAGTTTCTGGTTCAGAACCTCTGGAGTTATCAATGGTGCAAGCAGCAGGCTGAACTCACTCCCAAAATTTTCGACGCGCTGTACGAGCACACCCAAGGCGTAACGGACTTTTTGGTTAAGATTTTGGTACTTAGCCAGCGATATGCTATTCAGAGCGGTGTTGAGTGTCTGACTGCCGAGATAATTACCCAGGTCAGTAATGCCAAGATGCAGATTCTCAAACCGGCTATCTCGGCTTTACGCAGCCGCAACCCTGCACGTATGCGGCAGTTCGACGACTTGCTTCCTATCGAGGAGCAGCTGATAGCCATGATGGCGTTTGACGGACTCCCTCGCTCAGAGCGTATTGCATTGCTGCGTGGTGTGACGCCGCACTCTAAGCCGGAGACCCAGGCTCCCACAGCTGTAGAGAGTAAGCCTACAGCTCCTACCGCGCCCGCAGCTGTTGCTGTGGAATCATCGGAGGCAAAGGCCTTGAGTCAACAGCCTGACACCCTGGCAGCGCTGAAGTCAGCTGGTTGGATCTCTACGGACCTCTTTGAGTTTTCACCAAGCTACCGTAAATCATGATTCGAGGGTATGGAGATGGGGCTCAAATTCCATTTCTTCCCAGCAGCTTTTCTCGACGAGACACTTCACAGTGTCCTCTCTCGATACGCCCGGCTTTGTGGAGGTAGCCGTAAAGCTGCCTTCGCTGGCGAGCTCGCCGCGGCCTCGTTTACGCAGAACGTGGCGTTTCCGAGTCGGTTGGCTGATTTGGCCGAGTTACTTCCCCACGGCACTGATCTCTCCGTTGCTCGAATCATCGAGCTGCATACCGTGTTGCCTTACTACGCACCCTTCCTCACCCATGACCAAATGCAGCACGCTCAGGGCGTGATGGCGGTAGATGGTAAAGGACTGATGCTGAAATTGGGCATCAATGCCAGTCGGATCGAGGGCGCTTCGAGAGTGCGGTTTTGTCCCCTGTGTATCGACGAAGATATCGCTCGGGATGGGGCGGCCTACTGGCATCGAACCCACCAACTACCCGGTGTTTTGGTATGTCCCGACCATTGCCAGTTGCTAAAGGTAGTGGATCACGGCTGGCATAGCCGAAACTCACGACAGCTCAATCTTCCAGACGATGACGAAGTACAAGGCCATTCAGTCCAACTGGAGGTTGCCCAAGAGTACGTCCCCAGGTTGCACCAGGTCGCATTGAACTCACAGCAATTGCTCCGTTCACGTCTAGGTCCGCTAGCCGCTACTGTAGTGCAATCCTTTCTCCTGCAAGGCGCTGCAGCTCTTGATCTGGCTTGCGGTGAAGCGCATCGGTTGGATCTGTGCCGTTTGGCTGCGCATATGAACAGTTTTTTCAACGAACTCCCGGTCGCAGGGGAGTATTCGATTCTTCGTGAGGCCTCTCCAGGACTGCCTGCGACTTGGGTTACCAAGCTGCTTCGAAGGCCCAGAGGCACCCACCATCCTCTCAAGTACATCTTGCTGGCCAGCGCTTTGAAAGTTGAACTGGCAAGCATCCCACACACTGGGGAGCTGCTATTGCCCAGGGAGGGGAGAGCACTGCCAATTGAGGTCCGCTCATCACACCTGAGGGTGGCGAGTCCCAGAGTTGAAGAGCTGGATGGTCTGCCAGCGGCAGTTTGGAAGCTAGCGCTTTCCGGACACGATGCATTGAGGATCGCCGACTCGCTGAATGTGTCCGTGGTTTACGTTTATCGGGCCATCCGCGCCGTGGAAGGTGGTCCGAGCGCCTGGCGAGAAGCGAGATTTTTAAACGAGCGCCGGCAGCGGCGAACAGCCTTTGAGGAGGCTCATCGTCGGCTCCAGGCTCGCGAATGTCGTGATTATGCGTGGCTCTATCGATGCGATCGCGCATGGCTTACGGACTGCATCGCGGAGCATCGCAATGCCCACGGAGGCCGGGCGCATAGTGCCGGCGTATTCGTTGTCCTCGACGCGGAACTTGCTGAGCAGATCAGAAGTTGTGCTCAGAGGCTTCGAGCAGTATCTGGAAAACCCGTTCGAGTATCGCGTACCAGGATTGGTAGGGAGCTCAACGCACTGTCGCGGTTCGAGAAGCAACTCGCCAAACTCCCACTCTGTGCGGGAGCATTGGAGCAGGAATGCGAGTCTGCTGAGCAGTTTCATCGTCGGCGTCTGCAATGGGCTCAGGAGAAACTGTTGTCGGAGCAACGAAGCGTGACTCAATCGTCGTTGTACCGCACTGCCTGCATAAGGCCGAGGGTGTCGTCCAAGAAGGGTAAAGGCTTTTAGCCGGCAGGTACCGCGCGAGCTTCAAGCTGACGGGCTCGGCCCACCTGTCCACCTGATCCATAGTGTTACGATGTCAGCCAATCCCAAAAATGGAGTCATCAAATGTCGCGCTTGGCGGAGTTTCGTCAACTTGAACAACAGCTTGCAGCTCAGCTGGCTGAACTAGAAGCATTGAAAAACGATGAGGGCCTTAAACGCGAGATCGAGTTTGAGACAAAGCTTCGAGCCCTTCTGGCCGAACATGGCTTTGGCCTGCCGCAGGTGATTGAGTTGCTGGATCCGAAAGCCACGATCGTACGCCCTGTCAGGGAGCCCAAGATTAGAGCGGAGCGTAAGCAGCGCGCGCTGAAGGTCTACCTCAATCCTCACAGTGGTGAGGTCATCGAGACAAAAGGGGGTAACCACAAGCGCCTCCAGTACTGGAAGTCAGAACACGGCGCTGACACGGTCGAGTCGTGGCTTCAGCGATGAATGAAAGGAGACTGATCCTTGATTGGTCTCCTCCCCCCCGATTTGGGCTCTGAATCTGAACTCAAATGAACTATAAATTTTTCCTGAAAGCCACGTATTACATGGGCTAGAGAAGGAAAATCGGTATGCCTCCATCTAGATAAGGCGGCGCGAGATCTTCACAGTTGAGCCTTGATCAGTTTTCGGAGCTGCAACAGTGAAAAACCTACTTAGTTTTTTTGAGAAAGCGCTTTCCTCCAATCCAGTTAATCTTGCGTTATTTTGCTTAATGATCAGCCTTGCGCTGATGTTCTATGTTGTCTGGCTTGCATGGGGGAAGGCGTGATGGCGGCCAAGAGTGAGTGGGCGAAGCTGCCGATCAGATGGATCCACGAGGGAGCTCTTGTAGACTTCCGCGGCCGATCAACCAGGCCAAGCAGCCGATTGTTTTTGCACCTTGTGCAGCCAGAGGTCGATGCTCCTGCACTGCGCAACGAGAGCCTGGCAGCGCTCAAGCTCTTTCTGGTGCTGTGCTGCCGCGCGGACTTCTCCACAGGAATGGCCAAGGTCACCTATACGGAGTTGTGCAAGCTTGGTGTGATGTCTAGAGCGGTGGTAGCGCGGTCCCTTCTCAGACTCGAAAATGCCGGATTGATCGCTCGCGAGACGCGCGCCCTCAAGAGTGGGTCCTTGATCAAAATCGAGAAATGGAATGATGACTACGGTTGGGGGAAAATCCCGAAGCTGTGGCTATACGACGGCAACCTCGGACGTATGCTGCGTTTGAGCGAATTCAACTTTACGCAGCTGTCATTTCACGCCATGAAGATCTATCTGGCGATCTTGGCATTCCGAGATCGCCGCGGAATAGCGACCATCAGCTACGACCGTCTGGCGAGCTACACAGGGGTTCCCAGACATCACATCGCCGATACGATCACGCAGCTGTATGCCATGGAGCTGGTCTCGTTCCGCCCTGGTGAGTTTCACAACGAGCATCAATTTGACCGGACGAACCGATATTTAGTGCGAGGTTTCGATACGCGGTGGCCGGCGCTCGAAGAGGAGGACAAGCCGCCTGTCCGAAGCGCCGCTGCGCCTCAGCGCCCTTCCCAGGAGAATGTTGCCTCTGCCTTGGAATTCGTAAAGCCGAGCGAAAACTGAGTTTGTGGGTGGTGGTCAGCTCGCCATGTGATGCACACATTTTTTCAAGAAAGTGTTAAAGAATTTGAGAGTGGCACTGCCCTCAACCCCCCGAAAATCATGGCGCGCACTTGATATTTGCCGAGCAGATGCACACAGCCATATTGGCAAAAAAGTGTTGAAAGTATACTGGCTATGCGCCATCACACTTTTGTAAATTTCTAAAAGTCCTGACCCTGATACAGGGTTTGGTGTGATACAAGTGTACCGATCACGGAATGAGTGTTCTTCCCGAACCTAATTTGTAAGTCGGTAACCGATGTCTGATCTTCTATTTTTTCCCATGACTATGCCGGGCGAGATGCTGCACTCTCGTATAACTCGCTATCACTTCCTTTCAGGTAACAAAACCGTTGGGGAAACTTTTCGTGACCTTTTTGGCTCGGACGTTTTCTCCATAGGTACGCTACCCAAGCGGCTAGAGGTGCTCGCTGCCAGGCTACCTGGCGATGCAGAGGCCAACCTCGAGGAGCTGATTTCCACGAACACCACTTTCCCTTTGTACAGACCTTTTCTAGGCATCGCTCAAGAGGGGAATGATGGGGCGACAGGGCTCAGTTTTTGCCGGGTTGCGCGTGTTCCCCGTCGCGAAGGATCCGTCCACGGCAAGGCTAAACTGTGCCCCAGCTGTGTGCAGCAGGATCTACTTGAACTGGGTTATGCCTATTGGCACCGGTCCCACCATATACCGGGTGTCTCCGTCTGTTGGCGTCACGGTGACTTACTGATGCATGTTTGTCCCGAATGCACCCATCCGTTCTTCCGAAAGCTTCGGTTGCTTCCGAGTCTTACCGAGCCTTGCGCATGCGGTTGGAGTGCTCTCTCTCCAGCGGCGGCAAAGAAGGGAAGTCATCTTCAACAGAAGTTCGCGGAGTTCGCACACGAACTGCTTCAGCGAAATATACAGACGATGAGTAGTGAGGCCTTGTGTTCTTGCTATCTGCGCCAATGCAGAAAGCGCGGGTTTATACACGGTAGATTTACAGGCACTTCAAAGCTATTCGACAGTATCCAATCTAAATATGGTGATGAATCTCTATCGGAAATGGACAAAGCCTATGGAGCAGGTAAGCGTTCGCAGTGGCTTAGGTTTACTTCTCATCGAGGTCAGATGGATATGCCGCTCGCGCGTCATCTAATTATTGCGCTACATCTTTTTGGAACAGTAGATGAATTTGAGAGCGCATTGAGGCAAGAACTAATTCTTCAAAGTATTTCAGGTGCAAGATCTCGTTCGAACTTGGAAAAGCCAAAAGTCGGTAAAAAAGAACAGTGTCGGCAAAAAATCGAGACGATTCTAGCAGCACGAACAGATGTCAGTCTGGAGTATCTTTGGAGAAAGGCTTACCAAGCCACACGGTGGCTTAACGAAAACGATAACACCTGGCTGATGGCGAAGCTTAGTGGATCGAAGCCCGAATCGCTTAAGGTCGAGGACGTCAGCGATAAGCGAGACAGCGCGTTCGCCGCCATTCTGAAAGCGAAGGTTGAGGATCTTTACCTGATTTCTAAAGAACAGAAACGGGTGAACCTCGCCAATCTGCAAAAACTACTTCCTGTTCGCCTGCCTCCGAGTCCATCAGTACGTAAGAGCAGATTCCCGCTCACCGTGCAGCAGATTGAACTTCATTTGGAGTCTGTTTGGCATTTTCGACTGAGAAGGTTGATTTGTGCGATTGCGGATATGACAAGACTAAAGCTGCCACTTAACACCGGCGGTCTAAATTTGGTATCCACGGTACCTAATCCGGTCTTCTCTGTTCTTGTCAGTTTTTTTGAGTGGGATTTAGACAGCTTTTCCAGGAACGGTGTTGACCCCGAAGCACTTCTCAAATCAACCGGTGTTCTTAGGGATTGGCAGGGGCCCCCAGGATTCGACTTTTTGCTTGGGGGGAACGCGTACTATCGCAGAAAGTCATCAAGCGGGCCCTCAAGCAACGTGCTGAGCTAACAGTGGAGCAGAGTAATCGCTGCCGTCACCGCGATCATCGCGGAAGGCCAATCAAATGCCCCCACTGAAGCTCTGTGGCCAAAGCACGTGAGAGCCGAAGAACATGGCGAGGATGATGGCGTCCACCAGCACGATCAGCGGGAACGGCACGTTGAGGGCGAAGATCACCACGAACGAGGCGCCGGCCATGGCCCACAGCCAGCCATTCTTCAGGGCTCGCGAGCCGAGATTGTCTTTTCCCCAGTTCTGTCTGGCAGTCGTGATCAACGTTTTACGCAATCAGCCAGGTGAGTTATTCACTCAGAGCAATGGTCGGTACCTCGCATTTTTGGTGCTGTTCGCTGCTCTTTCTGAAGTCCCTTACCGGATGGTCAGCACCTCGGGCACCTTCAATGTCCTGGTCACGTTGGCGCTAGGGCTTCTGGTCGCTTGGAGAGTTCAGCACCGGACGCTCGAAAGCCTAGTAATGGCTGGCGGTGCAATTCTGGTGGGTTATCTGCTGAGCGAGCCGCTGATGTACTGCTTCTACGGGGTGTTCGTGCCGGCGGCTCTGGTGCTTGCCATCAAACGCCCCGAACTAATCGTCAACTCTCGTACTGGCCTATTCGAACAGGCGGCGCAGCTTGAGCCGTTCGCTGTTCTGGCGCTGCTGATCGCGGCTTTGGCTCCTTTGCTCGGTTTGGTTCTGTTCTGGGCCCGGCTGCCATTCAAGATCTTGCCAGTCACACAGTGGAGCTATTGGTTCTACCCGTCAGGGCTTCTGGGAATTCACAACCTGCTTTAGCTGCGGGCTTTGCTTTAACGCTGGCATCCCCTGGGTCAAGAACGCCAGCGCTGAAAGAGCCCACGCACTGCCTTAATGGCAGTGGCGCTCGCCCGTTTTGTGATTGGTGTGGCAACCCTTGGAGTCAGTACCACCGCTGTGTGCGAAGGCGGCTATCGAGGAGAACGAAAGGACGGCAGCAATCACGAGGGAAACGATTTTCATCAGGCTACTCCATGCTCAGCGTTGTAGTGGCAAATTGCCTTGGCGAGCATATGGCCAAGTGCCTCCCGTTAACAATCCTAATTGCCGCGAAGCCGATGAAAGGAATGACTGGTATGGGTCGTTAGCTGTCGTTCATGACGGGTATCTAACGGAGTGATCTGCTATGCGTCCTATACTCCCGTTGGCAAAACCGGAGGACGGCATGGACGATTTACGGAAAAAGATAGAGGCGGGTGAGCCACTGATGCAGCAGGCCATTGAGGCATTGCGAAGGTACCACGAAGCCAAAGCTGCGGGGCGCCCATCCGATGAGACCGAGCACCTGAGAATTCTGGCGGAGTCGTTACTTGAGGCCGTTTCGGAGTACCAACTTCAAGTATTTGGAGGCCCAACTAGTGTGGTGTTTCACAAGTAACACTCATATTTTGGTCTAGGCTTTTCAGCATCAGAAATGCCTCGGAGCAACGATATGAAAACCGGCCGACCTGCTGCCCTGATTGAGTTGAGCGACGAAGAACACCTCGAACTGCTTCGCCGCTCCCGGCAACGTAAAGGCCCCGCCGAATCCCGAATTCGGGCCGAAATCATCTTGGCGTGTGCAGGTGGAGAGTCAGGCACCTCGATCGCCCACAGGCTCGGTATTGGCGTGCACACGGTTTCACGTTGGAGGGTGCGATTCAGTCGGTTGCGGCTTGATGGTTTGAATGACGAACATCGCTCAGGTCGGCCTCGCAGCATTACCGATGAACAAGTACAGGACGTGGTTAATCAGGTACTGCAATCCAAACCCGAAGATGCCAGCCACTGGAGTACTCGCTCGATGAGTCAGGCAACCGGTATTTCTCCAGCCAGCGTCATGCGGATATGGCATGCCTTCGGACTCAAGCCTCACCTTGAGAAGACGTTCAAGCTTTCGACCGATCCTCTGTTCGTCGACAAGGTCCACGACATTGTTGGGCTCTATCTCAACCCGCCCGACAAGGCTCTGGTGCTCTGTATCGACGAGAAAAGCCAGATTCAGGCGCTGAACCGTACCCAGCCAAGCTTACCTCTTGCCCCCGGCAATCCCGTCACTCGCACACACGACTACAAACGCCATGGAACCACATCGTTGTTCGCGGCGCTGGACATTGCTACGGGTGAAGTCATCGGAAGATTGAAGCGTCGACATAGAAGCACGGAATTTCTTGCCTTCCTCAAAGAGGTGGACGCCAACGTACCAGAGGACATGCCTGTTCATCTGGTGATGGACAACTACGCGACACACAAGACCGACAAAGTGAAAGCATGGTTGGCAGCGCATCCGCGCTACCAAGTGCATTTCACACCGACATCGGCATCCTGGTTGAATCTGGTGGAGCGCTTTTTCTCGACGCTGAGCGAGAAGTGGATCAAGCGCCAGGCACACACCAGCGTGAAGGATCTGGAGGAGTCGATTGAGTACTACTTGTCCACTTACAACGCCAACCCTCGACCGTTTCGCTGGTATCGAAAGGCCGAGGACATTTTGGCGAGCGTCGGCCGGGCGGCCGAGGTATTAGGCCGAAAAATATGAATGTTACTTGTGAAACACCACACTAGGCCTCTTCATTAAAGGTTTATGTCTACAGCTTCTCTTGCCCCTCTGGACCCAAAGCTGCCTTTTATGGAGGGCTGCTGGGGTCATTAGCAGCCTTCCGCCAAGAGCAGCTTTGGGTCGTTAGCTCTCAATCGTCGATGGATACTTTCGCCGCTCAGCTATGCAAGCGACTGGTCAGATCGAACGCCAATCGATGGTCACATCGAATGCAAACAGGTGGTCACGTGGGTGCAATTACACATGGCTGTCTGGCTTGTAAACGTAATCCATATCCTCTGCGCGGATATTCCATTTTTCAGCAGTTTCCCGGGCACCTTCAGCATTGAGCAGTACCTCACGAGCGGGAGGAAACAGGCTTGAGTAGTGATGGGAAAAATGCCCGATCAGCATCAGAATTACCTGCAAGTTGGCCGACCCTAGCATGTATTGATCTGCGAGGTTTCTCGCTTGGCTACTTTGGAGGGTACCGATGAAATCGCTGTGTGCGTGGCCACTTAGAAACGGGTAGTAGGAGGTGAAATAAGTCTTGTGTAGCCCCGCATCCACCGCTAGGTCGTTCCAATGCCACCCTACGTCCCAGCTGCCTTTGCGAAGGCGGTCTTGCTGGGGAGCAGCATATTTTTGGAAGTGCGGTGAGCTTTGAATAGAGGGCCATAGTGCTGCTGCATCGGTCTCTGCCTTGTTTCGGGCTACTCTGGCGTCATCGATGGTTGCTGCTATTTTGCTTCGTTTCTTCCAGCCGCAGTATTCCCAAACGTTATGCCTAAACTCTCGCAGCGAATCATCCCCGCCGCTAAGGAGCCACGTCATTACCAGGTAATTTTCAAGCGCCGAACGGGTCAGAACTGCCATCGAAGAGTGATCAATGAAGCTGCCCGCAGGGATTGTCTCGTTCCTGAATGGAGACGGTTCGAGCAGTGTCCTCACTGAGCACATGTGCCGAAAGAGTTTCTTGGCCAAATCATGTTGACTGAACATCCACGCTGGGGTGTCGGCTGCCGGGTCGGATTGTTCTGCCTGGGCTGTGATCATTTCAGCCATCAACCCGATGAGGACCTCGAACTCTTTTTCCAGCCCGGTCTCTCGCTTGTACTGCATACACATCCTCCTTATCGCAACGTTCCAGTACGCTGAGTCTAGGCTGAGCGTGAACGCTCAGGGAGCCGTCAACGACTGCACAGGCCAACCCTGGATCTGCGAGACGGTGCAAGCCCGGAATAGCGCCTTTGCTCGCTTCGCGGAAGCATGTCGAAACCACCTATCGGATAGCGGTCGTATCTGCTCGTGGATTGGTAAATTTTGAATCAGTCTGAAGACGGGCATGAGCTGCGAGCTCATTGCGCGTACGGATTTGGTGTGGATCTGATTGCGGGGTCTGGCGAGGGGGGAGGCGATGATGGACAACGATGAGATTCGACGTAAGACGCGTCTGAGAGAGGCTCAATCCCTTGAAAGAGCTGTATCCAGGATCCTTGGCAGCGGCGATCTTCTTTGCTTTGAAGATTTAGCTAGTCGCATCCATTTTCAACCCAACCTATCCCGATCAATCCTCAGTACCTGGGAAGCCGAGAACCGTGTGTTCTCGATCATTGTGGATCATGAGGCCCTGTATCCACTCTACGCATTTTCACCCGAAGGTGAGTTGCTGCAATGCATGAACGATATCATCCTGACGTTATCCCCCCGGAAAACTGGCTTAGGAATGGCGCTCTGGTTCGGTAGTTCCAATAGCTATCTCGCGGGTAAGAAGCCACTCGAGCTCTTGCTTCTCGATCCTGCGCTCGTCTCCTCAGCGGCTCGTGCCGAGGTCTGTAGCTTCCTCCAAGGTTAGTTCAGGTCTACATTGGAGGCGCTTTTGGATAGTAGGCGCTCCCTAAACCCAACCTGATCCGAAATAGGTAGTTCGAGAAGCGATGCGATTGTCGGATGCAGTTCCAAGACAGGAGTGCTTAGCGCCGCCTGCAGCCGGCGTTCCAGCGCGCGCCTGGGGGCTCCGCCAAGCGGCTACCCTCGTGGCTAAAACTCGCAAAAAATTATTTATCGAGAAATAGGAAAGAATCCTTTTGGGATAAGCCGGGGCTAAAAACCGATCGCCAAGTCCACGGGAAAATAATATCGGCGTCGTAGTATTACCCCCGAGAAAAAGCAAACCCAACCAAGCAGGAGGTTGGTATTCGCAAGTGACAAAAGTTTACGTGAGATCTACTTAAATATGCTGGTTGCTGGAGCTTTAGCGCTTCTCCAGTACATACCCAACCCCTCTAAGTGTATGGATTAACTTGCTTTCAAAGGGGTCGTCTATTTTCGCCCTGAGCCTACGGATAGAAACCTCAACTACATTGGTGTCGCAGTCAAAGTTCATATCCCAAACTTGAGATATTATCTGCGTACGGCTAAGCACCAGTCCGGTGTTGCGCATCAAATAATGCAGAAGCGCGAACTCTTTAGTCGTCAGGTCAATTCGTTGCCCGTCCCGGAATGCTCTGTGGCGGCTCTGGTCGAGTTCCAGATCAGCTACTCGAATTGTTTCTGTAGACGATGGGTGATCGGACCTACGCATCAAGGCGCGGACGCGAGCAAGCAGCTCAGGGAACTCAAATGGCTTGATCAGGTAGTCATCTGCGCCGTTCTCAAGACCTCTGACCTTGTCGACCAAGCGGCTCCTCGCGGTGAGCATCATGATGCGCGAAGGGCAATTTTTTCGCCTTAGTAGCTCGAGAACCTGCCAACCATCCATATCTGGAAGGTTTATATCGAGAATGATCACCTCGTATTCGTGTTGTTTGGCCAGGAATAGACCATCTGGACCGGTATGTACGCAATCAACGACATAACCACACTCTGTTAGGCCTTGGCGCACATATTCCGCAGTTTTAACCTCATCCTCAATTACCAGAATTCGCATTTGATTTTGTCTCGATATCACTGAGCCATTAACCGTGCGCTTGCGCCGGTGTTACTGAACGGATGATAAATCATAACTAACGTATTAGGGCTCAAATTACATATTTGTAATTTGTAAGCAATGCGCCTGATAACCTTTCGGTATACTGTGTCGCAGTTTTCGTCACCATGATCCCTTTGACTAGAAGGTGATTTAGCCTTATGAAATATTTGGTTGTTTTCTTCTTTGTTTTGATCTCGTTTCGTTCAGATGACGGAGAGGTTCCTCACATTGAAGAGACCGAGCACTGGTGCAGTCATGAGCTACATCGACATGCGATGCATGTACTCGAACGAATATTTAAATTTTAGGTGAAAAAAAGGCGCCCAAAGGACGCCAAATATCCACCTTTTACCAAAGGAGCAATTAAGCTACTCAAGGTGAATTCTTGATGTTAAGTCTTTGGTTGATTCGGATATTTATTAATATCCGAATCAACCGGTGCGATTACAGAATCGAGAGTGGGTACTCCACGATCACACGAGTTTCATCCAGATCCGATTCAAACGCAGTGGCGCGAGTAGTGGCCTGGCGCAACCGGAAGGACAGGTCTTTGGCTGGACCTGTTTGTACGACGTATTTGACCTCGACATCACGCTCCCAACGCTTCTGATTGGTGAGTGGATCGCCGTTATTGTCAGTGCGCATGTAGAACTGGTTGGCGTTCGAGTAGTCTGCGCCTGAGCCTCTGGCGTAGCGGGTCATGAACGAAAGTCCAGGAATGCCGTAGCTAGACATGTTCAGGTCATAGCGCAGCATCCAGGAGCGTTCCTTCGGAGAGTTGAAGTCGCTGTATTGGATCGAGTTGTCGACGAAAATGGAATCCGACTGACGCAGATAATCGAAGTCGTCATCGCCGTTGTTGCGCTGGTGCGACAGTGCGAGGGTATGAGCACCATAACGTACTCCGACCTTAGCACTCCAGATGTTGTTATCGAACTCACCCAGGCGTCGCTTGCCCTCATCTACAGCCTTGTAATAATTGAAGCCACCGAGCAGCGCGAGGTTGTCGCTCAGTGGGTAAACGACGCTGGTGCCAGCGTAGTATTGATTCCAGACATCTTTCAGTTGACTGGCGTATACGCTCACGGTGACATTGTCGTTGACCTGATAGTCGCCACCACCGTAACCGATCCAAGGCGAGTTTACCGGGCCGCCATAGAAGGTAACGAAGTTATCGTTCAGGTTGCTGGAAACCGGCTGGCTCATCGCATGCAGTCGACCCCCCTGCAGGGTGAGGCCCTGGATGCTGGTGTTTTCAACCGTCACACCACGGAAACTCTCTGGCAGCAGGCGAGAGTCGCCCGATGCAACCACGGGCGTCGATGGAAAAACATCACCCACCTTCACCACGGTATCGAACAAGCGGACTTTTGCTGCGCCACCAACCTTGGTGTACTCATCGCGAGCTTCGCCCTTGTTATCAACGGGAAGCACGTCGAAGGAGCTTCGGCCGCCGTTGCGTCCGTCGCCGGTATCAAGCTTGAGGCCGATCATAGCGAAGGCATCAACACCAAATCCGACTGTACCTTGGGTAAACCCGGAGTTGAATTTGGAAATGATCGCGTGTGCCCAGGCTTCGGAATAGCCATTGGTATTGCCCTTGCCGCTATTATAGGTAGGGGCAGAACCATCGCGATTATCACGATTGAAGTAGAAGTTTCTGTTCAGGACAGTGAGGCTACTGCCTTCAATAAAGCCTTCCGGCTTTTCTTCAGCTTGTGCCGAGATAGCATAGCTTCCAGAGAGCGCAGAAACTGCGGCCAGATAAAGTGGTACCTTAATTCTCATTCGATGCTCCTTTGATTTATGGCAGCTTTTATTATGTTTTACTTGCGCGGGCGTCTTTATATGTTCTAACCCGGCAGCGCGCCTAGCGTAGCGCCGAGCTAATATTTGCAGGGCAAAGATAACGAGAGGGTGATAGATCAATTACAATTTCGTCATCTGTTCGTTATCTTTCTCGGTTTTACGCGTGCTACTCATTTGCCTGGTCTGTAATAAAATCCGTCACATGGGCCGATTTCTTCAGTGTTTACAGGTGATACCGGCATTTCTTACGAAATTGTAATTTTCTAGCCACCCCTCTGATAGCTGCCGCTGATTAGAGTGCCATCACCTAATCCAGTGGGGCTTGGCAGCTGATTCCGCGTTCTCGCCAAGCTTTATCAAAGTTTGTGCACGAGGACTATCAAAGTGCCCCGGTATAACCGCAATATTTTAACCAAGACCTCTGTCTCGCCCTGGAAGATCGCTGCGCTCTGTGTGGCTATCTCCGGATTGATGGCACCTGGTGCATTTGCTCAAAGCATCAGCTTGCCGCAAGCACTCTCCACAGCAATGGATGCCAACCCAGATCTCGCTGCAGCTAGACAGGAGATTGGGATAGCGGACGGCGCCCGCAAGCAGGCTGGGCTTATCCCCAACCCCGAAATTTCGTACGACGTTGAGGACACTCGTCGGAGCAACAGCCAAACGACCGTTACGCTTAGCCAGACGCTCGAGCTTGGTGGTAAGCGGGGTGCCCGCGTTGAAGTCGCCACCTACGGCCAAACTGTCGCGCAGTTGGAGTTAGATCGTCGTGTAAACGGACTGCGGGCTGACGTCGTTCAGGCTTTTTACGCAGCCCTGCGGGCCCAGACTGGGTTGGATTTGGCTAAACAATCTCTGGAGTTGACTGAGCGTGGCCTTCGGGTTGTCGATGGACGCGTCCGCGCAGGTAAGTCTTCCCCTGTGGAGTCCACGCGTGCCCAGGTGCAACTGGCCGAAGCCAAGCTGCAGGTTCGCCGCGCTGAAACGGAGAAAGCGAACGCCTACCAGCAGCTCAGCCAAATTACTGGTAGCTCGGTGACCGTATTTGATCGTCTGGACTCTCCGACCCTGTCTCCGGGGGTGCCTCCTCAGACGGAAGAACTGCTTTCGAAACTCGATCAGACTGCCGAGATGCGTCAGGCAGTAGTGCAGATCGACAAGAGCGACGCCTCGCTTGGTGCAGAAAGAGCACAACGTATTCCGAACCTAACGGTGAGTGTGGGTAGCCAATACGACCGCTCCGTGCGTGAGCGTATCAATTTGGTTGGACTGTCCATGCCACTACCTCTGTTTGATCGTAATCAGGGCAACATTCTTTCCGCTTCTCGACGTGCAGATCAGGCCCGAGACCAGCGTAACGCTGTGGAACTGCGACTTCGTTCGGAAACCCAGACCGCACTGAACCAGTGGACCACCGCCATGCAAGAGGTTGAGTCCTACGACAAGACCATTCTGCCGTCTGCCCAGCAGGCTGTGGAAACCGCAACCCGCGGATTCGAGATGGGCAAATTCGGCTTCATCGAGGTGCTGGATGCCCAGCGCACTTTGATCCTCGCGCGTGGCCAGTACCTCGACTCGCTGGCAGCTGCGACCAATGCGCGTGCGCAGGTGGAAAGGGTTTATGGCGACGTTGGTACGAGTGCCGGCGTTCGCTGAACAGGACACACAATTCTTGAGCACTGGTTTTGAAAAACGCGGTGCCTACGATCAGCAGGAGTAGCAATGGATAACAAACGCAAGATCGCCCTCGCGGTTGCCGCTGTGGCAGCCCTCGGATTTGGCAGCCTTGCCTGGGATAGCAGTTCCGAGTTGCAGGCAGCCGGCGCTGCCGAGCACGGCGCTAACGATGGCCATGGCGACGAAAAAAAGACCACTTCATCCGCCCAAAAGGCTGGTGATGAGGGGCATGGTGAAGAAGGCCATAGCGAAGAGGGTGGAGAGGAAGAGGGCAAGCTGACGCTCAGTGCCGAGCAGATCAAAGCAGCCGGTGTCGTCTTGGAGTCTGCAGCTCCTCGTGACCTGGGCACAATTGTGAGTTTCCCAGGCGAGATTCGCTTCGATGAAGACCGCACTGCACACGTTGTTCCTCGTGTACCGGGTGTTGTGGAAACTGTTCAGGCCAACTTGGGCGAGACGGTCAAGAAGGGCCAAGTCCTCGCTGTGATCGCTAGCCAACAGATCTCTGATCTGCGCAGTGAGCAACAAGCCGCACAGCGTCGCCTAGAACTGGCCCGCGTGACCTTCGACCGTGAGAAACAGCTGTGGCAGGACAAGATCTCTGCCGAGCAGGATTACCTCCAGGCACGCCAGGCGCTGCAGGAGGCCGAGATCTCGCTGGCCAACGCCAAGCAGAAGGTCGGCGCGATCGGTGCCTCGGTCAATTCCGTTGGCGGTAATCGCTACGAGCTTCGCGCCCCCTTTGACGCTGTGGTGGTGGAGAAGCATCTGACCATGGGTGAAGTCGTCAGCGAGGCGACCAACGCCTTCATTCTCTCCGACCTCAACCAAGTCTGGGCCACCTTCGCAGTTCCTCCTACCGACTTGGGCAAGGTCGTGACTGGCCGCGCCGTGAAGGTTTCTTCGCCTGACATGAACGTCTCGGTCGACGGCAAGGTGGGTTATGTCGGCAGCCTGTTGGGCGAGCAAAACCGTGCAGCGACCGTCCGCGTGACCCTGACCAACCCTAGCGGCGCTTGGAGACCAGGTCTGTTCGTGAACATCGCGGTCACCTCTCAGACTGATCGAGTCGCCGTTGCAGTTCCTGAAAGCGCCGTACAGACCGTGGAAGACAAACCTTCGGTATTCGTGCGTACCCCAGAGGGCTTTGACACTCGCCCGGTAAAAACCGGCCGCCGCGACAATGGGTATGTGGAAATCACCGACGGCATCGAAGCCGGCGCCCAGGTTGCAGCCAGTGGCAGCTTCACACTCAAGTCCGAGCTTGGCAAAGCATCTGCCGAGCACGGGCACTGATGCGAACTGACAGGATGATTTCTCATGTTTGAACGTATCATCAGATTTGCCATTGAGCAGCGCATCGTCGTAATGATCGCTGTTCTGATCATGGCCGGCATCGGCATTTACAGCTATCAGAAGCTGCCGATCGATGCGGTACCCGACATTACCAACGTCCAGGTGCAGATCAACGCTTCAGCGCCTGGCTATTCGCCTTTGGAAACCGAACAGCGGATCACGTTTCCTGTTGAAACGGCCATGGCCGGTCTCCCGGGCCTTCAGCAGACCCGTTCCCTGTCTCGCTCTGGCCTGTCTCAGGTCACCGTGATCTTCAAGGACGGCACGGACATCTTCTTTGCTCGCCAGTTGATCAACGAGCGATTGCAGGTTGCGAAGGAACAGCTGCCAGAGGGTGTAGAGGCCGTAATGGGTCCGGTATCCACCGGTCTTGGCGAGATCTTCCTGTGGACCGTCGAAGCCGAAGATGGCGCAGTCAAAGAGGACGGTACACCGTACACGCCCACCGACCTGCGGGTAATCCAGGACTGGATCATCAAGCCTCAACTGCGCAACGTCCCAGGTGTGGCCGAGATCAATACCATTGGTGGCTACGCCAAGCAGTTCCTGGTCGCGCCGGATCCGAAGCGCCTTGCTACCTACAAGCTAACCCTCAACGACCTGGTCGCAGCGCTGGAGAGCAACAACGCCAACGTTGGCGCCGGTTACATCGAGCGTAATGGTGAGCAGTTGCTCATCCGTGCGCCGGGTCAGCTAGGCAACATCGAAGACATCGCCAACATCGTGATCTCCAGTGTGGATGGCGCTCCTATTCGCATCAGCAACGTCGCTGATGTCAGCATCGGCAAAGAACTCCGTACAGGTGCTGCCACTGAGAACGGCCGCGAGGTCGTGCTCGGTACCGTATTTATGCTGATCGGTGAAAACAGCCGTACCGTGTCCCAAGCTGTCGCTGCCAAGCTGGCTGACATCAATCGCACCCTGCCAAAGGGCGTGGTCGCCGTAACTGTTTACGACCGTACCAACCTGGTTGAAAAAGCTATTGCGACGGTGAAGAAGAACCTGGTGGAAGGTGCGATCCTGGTAATCGCCATTCTGTTCCTGTTCCTCGGTAACATCCGTGCAGCACTGATCACCGCGATGGTGATCCCGCTGTCCATGCTGTTCACCTTCACGGGTATGTTCAACAACAAGGTCAGTGCCAACCTAATGAGTTTAGGGGCGCTCGACTTCGGCATCATCGTAGACGGTGCCGTGGTTATCGTGGAAAACGCGATCCGTCGCCTGGCTCATGCACAGCACAAGCATGGCCGCATGCTAACCAAAGCCGAGCGCTTCCATGAGGTCTTCGCTGCCGCGGGTGAAGCTCGCCGGCCACTGATCTTCGGCCAGTTGATCATCATGGTGGTTTACCTGCCGATCTTCGCCCTCACCGGCGTCGAAGGCAAAATGTTCCACCCCATGGCCTTCACCGTCGTGATGGCGCTTCTGGGTGCAATGATTCTTTCCGTCACCTTCGTACCTGCGGCCATCGCCATGTTTGTCACTGGCAAGGTCAAGGAAGAGGAAGGTGTGGTGATGCGCACTGCGCGGCGCCGTTATGAGCCGGTTCTGCAATGGGTACTTGGGCATCGGAATATTGCTTTCTCGGCCGCAGTAGTCTTGGTCGTGCTGAGCGGTGTGCTTGCAAGTCGTATGGGTAGCGAATTCATCCCTAGTCTGAGTGAGGGGGACTTTGCTATGCAGGCCTTGCGTGTGCCTGGGACGAGCTTGAGCCAGTCTGTTGAAATGCAACAGCGCCTTGAGAAGGCCGTGATTGAACAGGTGCCGGAAGTAGAGAGGATGTTTGCGCGTTCGGGCACGGCAGAAATTGCATCTGACCCGATGCCGCCCAATATCTCCGACGCCTACATCATGCTCAAACCTAAGGACCAGTGGCCCGACCCCAAGAAGCCTCGCGATGAGCTGATTGCTGAAGTGCAGAAAGCTGCTGCCAACGTTCCAGGCAGCAACTATGAGTTGTCCCAGCCCATCCAACTGCGTTTCAACGAGTTGATTTCCGGCGTTCGAAGCGACGTCGCTGTGAAAGTTTTTGGCGACGACATGGGTGTGCTCAACAGCACGGCTAACAAGATTGCCTCAGCGCTCAAGGCGGTACCGGGCTCTTCGGAGGTCAAGGTTGAACAGACCACCGGCCTGCCGGTGCTGACTATCAACATTGATCGTGAGAAAGCCGCACGCTACGGTCTGAACATTGCGGATGTTCAGAACTCGATCGCCATCGCTGTCGGTGGCCGTACGGCCGGCACGTTGTATGAAGGTGACCGTCGCTTCGACATGGTGGTGCGCCTGCCTGAGGCCGTGCGTACCGATGTAGCAGGTATGTCCAGCCTTCTGATCCCTGTGCCGGCCAATGCCTCTCAAGGCGCCAATCAGATTGGATTCATCCCGTTGTCGCAGGTCGCCAACCTGGACCTGCAACTGGGTCCGAACCAGATCAGCCGCGAGAACGGCAAGCGTCTGGTGATCGTCAGTGCCAACGTCCGGGGCCGCGACCTTGGGTCGTTCGTTGAAGAGGCCAGCGCGTCCCTGGCAACGAATGTGGAGATCCCCGCCGGCTACTGGACCAATTGGGGTGGTCAGTTCGAGCAGTTGCAGTCGGCTGCCAAACGTCTGCAGATTGTCGTTCCGGTCGCTTTGCTGCTGGTCATGACCTTGCTGTTCCTGATGTTCAATAACCTCAAAGACGGCATGCTGGTCTTTACCGGCATTCCATTCGCTCTCACTGGTGGGGTCATGGCGTTGTGGCTGCGGGACATCCCATTGTCGATCTCCGCAGGTGTTGGCTTCATTGCGCTCTCAGGTGTGGCGGTGCTTAACGGCCTGGTGATGATTGCTTTCATCCGAGGCCTGCGAGAGGAAGGACGCACGCTCAGACAAGCCGTCGATGAGGGCGCTCTGACTCGACTTCGCCCCGTTCTGATGACTGCCTTGGTTGCATCACTGGGCTTCATCCCGATGGCCTTGGCCACTGGTACCGGGGCAGAAGTTCAGCGGCCACTGGCGACGGTGGTGATCGGTGGGATCTTGTCTTCCACGGCGCTGACCTTGCTGGTACTTCCCGCCCTGTATCATTGGGCGCACCGCAAGGATGAAGACGGCGATGAGGTCGAAGTCGTCAACTGATACTCGTTAAGAAAAAGCCCACAATATGCATTGTGGGCTTTTTTCTATCTGAACTAGTTTAGCCAACCTTACAAAATTGTAAGTCTCTCGTCATGCCGGTGATGTCTGTAGGTTGCTAGAGTTACATCCGAGAAAGTCTTACATTGAGAGGATGTATGAAGAAAATTATTGTTGCTGCTGCACTTGTTATTTTTTCAATAGCTTCGCAAGCCAGCACTTTTTCGGAGAAAAGACAGCTGCAATATATCCAGGAGCATCAGACTGCTGTTGCAAAGTACGCGGAGAAAAATGGCAAACCTATGCCGGAGATACAGGACTATAAATACGGTATGAAAATTGATGTAGCAAAATTTGTTCGTCAATCTCAAGACCCCCGTACCTGCAAGGTTTACTCGCGGTTGATGACCTTCGAAGACTCCCAGGGTACGCTAAAGACAGTCCGTTATTCTCTGTATTCGCAGTGCGTAAATGATAAGTAGTGTTCGTTTTTCTTCGAAAAATAATCGATTTTATAAATGCCAAGCAATGCTTGGCATTTTTTATTTTCTCTGCAGCTATTTGGTAACGGCTGGTCTTGTTTTTCGGCGCCTGCGAGTACGTAGTGGAATAAATATCAGGTCACCAGACACGATGCCCAATAACTGCCCCCAAAGGTAGTAGCCTCAGAAAGGACGAGTTATGAAAGTTTTGCTTGAACACCCAGACGAAAAAGTAGGGTCTGGAAGCCATAGTCATGAGCATGGTGGCATATTTGGTATGAACACCGAACTGGTCTTCGCGCTAATCTGTGGCACTCTCCTGGGAGCCGGAGCTCTCGCAGGGAAACTCGGCCTGATTGATAGACTGCCGCTGATACTCTACGTATCTGCTTATGTCTTCGGTGGTTGGTTCACAACCAAGGAAGCTATCACCAACCTTCGCCAAAAACGTTTCGAGATCGATACGCTAATGCTTTTTGCGGCCGTAGGGGCTGCAAGCATGGGGGCTTGGGCAGAGGGGGCTCTGCTACTGTTCCTCTTCAGTCTGGGGCATTCCCTTGAAAGCTATGCGATGGGCCGGGCGAAAAAAGCTATTGAGGCGCTGGCCAAACTCGCACCTGCAACCGCCATCGTACGACGCTCCGATGGTACGCAGGAAATGCCAGTGGATCTTGTGGTGCCCGGTGACGTTGTCATCGTACGCCCAAATGATCGCCTGCCAGCCGATGGTTTTGTGGTCGTAGGGTTCTCGAGCATCAACCAGGCTCCTGTGACCGGTGAGAGCGTCCCAGTGGACAAAAAACCAGTCGCTAGCGCAGCTCTCGCGCGCAGTAAGCCGGATGCTGTAGATGCTGCATCCAAGGTTTTCGCGGGCACCATCAACGGCGAAAATCTGATCGAGATCGAGGTGACACGGCGCTCCACGGAAAGCACCCTGGCGCGAGTCATCAAAATGGTCAGTGAAGCAGAGGTCCGGAAGTCGCCGACCCAGCGATTCACGGATCGCTTCCAGCGGATTTTCGTCCCTTTGATCCTGCTCTTGGTGGCAGGCCTGGTATTTGCCGGCATTTTTCTCGACGAGCCTTTCCGAGATTCGTTCTATCGCGCCATGGCCGTTCTGGTAGCCGCAAGTCCCTGTGCGCTTGCGATAGCAACACCCAGCGCCATTCTTTCAGGTATCGCCAGAGCTGCTCGGGGTGGGGTGTTGATCAAGGGTGGTGCACCGCTTGAAGAGCTTGGCTCATTGAGCGCCATGGCATTCGACAAGACTGGTACCTTAACCGAAGGACGCCCTCGTATTACCGATGTAGTACCCGTGGGCGGTACCAAGATCGAAGACCTTCTGACTGTTGCAATCTCCGTAGAGTCGATGAGCGACCACCCGCTCGCTGTAGCCATTGTGCGCGACGGTGAAGAGATGATTGGAACCAGAAGTAAACCCCAAGCAACGAATGTGAGGAACCTGGTTGGTCGGGGTGTCCAGGCTGAGCTAGATGGTCAGCAAGTTTGGATCGGCAAAGTTGAGATGTTTGGTGCTGATGGTATTCCCTCCCTCACCGAACCTGCTCTGGAAGCTGTGGAGCGACTGCGTCAATCAGGTCGCACAACGATGATTGTGCGCCGTGGTGATCGTGATCTGGGAGCGATTGGATTGTTGGATACGCCCAGGGAAGGAGTGAAGGAGGCGCTTCAGGAGCTCAAGCAAATGGGCATTGAACGCATGATCATGATCTCAGGCGATCACCGTCGCGTTGCAGAAGCTGTCGCCAAACAGGTGGGCTTGGATGAGGCGTGGGGGGATCTAATGCCGGATGACAAGGTTCAGGCTATCAAGAACCTGCGCATCACCTCCAAAGTAGCGATGGTAGGGGATGGTGTGAATGACGCCCCGGCCATGGCCAATTCTAGCGTGGGGATTGCAATGGGTGCGGCAGGCTCCGATGTTGCCCTGGAAACGGCTGATATTGCGCTTATGGGCGACGATATTCGACAACTTCCATTTGCGGTCGGGCTAAGCCGCCATACGAAATCCATCATCCGCCAGAACCTATTCGTCAGCTTAGGGATCGTCGCGATACTGGTCCCCTCCACAATGATGGGGTTAAGCATCGGTGCTGCCGTCGCTATTCATGAGGGGTCCACGCTTCTGGTCGTGTTCAACGCCTTACGCCTGCTGGGTTACCGCAGGAGCACTTGATCTCTGAACATAAACAAAGGGGGCGCATTGAGCGCCCCCTTTGTACACGACAGTCTGAAAGTGGATCAGAAGACGTATTGCAGGCGGGTTACGAGAGCGTTGCCACTGTCGTCTCCGGCCGCGTTCTCGGCATTGTCAGTGCGCACGTTGATGTAGTCGGCACTCACCTTCACGGCCTCGTTGACATACCAGTTCACACCGATTGTGTGGCTCTTTGCTTTGCGCTCATCTGACTGAGCCGCAGTGGTGACCAGGTTACCGTCCTCGACCTTGATGTCGTCAAAGCGATAGAAAACTTCCCAGGCCCCCAGATCTTTGTTCTGTGGTTTGATGGTGTCAAACTTGGCACCGTCGAGTTTGTAGATGCGGGGCTCGCCAGTCAGCGTATACGCCATTTGTGCGTAGTAGCCCGATGCTTTCAGGTCATTGGTTGCCTGGTCAGCTTGCAATTTGCGGCGAAGGTATTCAGCTTGCACAGAGAACGGGCCGGTAGCCCAAGCACCTTCAACACCCCAGACCGAATCGTCGCTCCACAGGCCTTCTTGCGCCGTGGCGCCGCCAAACAGCATGCGATTGCCGTTGGTACCCGCATCACCACCGCCATTGGTATCCACACCACGAACGCCGAGACGTGAGCGGATCCGGGTGTCTACTGAACTGTCTTTGAGGTCGCGATAGGCATACTGGGCACCGATGTGCAGGACGTTGCCATCAGAATGCAGCGGTGCGAAGACACCGCGCACGTTATAGCGTTTCGTGCTGTCGCCATCGTTATCATTGTTGGTTTCGCTAAAGACGCTACCCGACAGGTAGGCCATGTTCGCGATGGTGCTGGTGGCTTGAACGCCCATGCCAGCGTTGTCGTTGATCCAGTCTGCTACATCGTAGGAAAGGTTTCGCTCCATCCCGGTTGTCCACTTCGAGCTGGTCGCCTTCTCAAGACCGAAATCGGTGTAGAAGCGGCCGAATCGCAGTTGGACTGGAGCGAAGCCCGTGTAGGTCAGGCTCGCTTCGTCAAAGTAGCCATCGGCGTCGTTACCGGTGTTGCGGGACAGGTCGTAGCTAACCTGGTACTTCCAGTCACGGTACAAGGTACCGCCGAACTCGATGTAGGCGCGACGGAAGTAGGCTGCGTCAGCAGTATCGCCATTCTTGGTGAAGACACCGTCGAACCGTCCGTAGTCGGCCTGAACCCTGCCGCCCAGTTTGAAACTGAACTCCTTATCGGTAGTAGAAAGTTCAAGACCGCCCTTGGTTTTGAGAACGATATCAGCTCCGTCGCTAGTGACTACTCCGGAGAATGCTTGCGAGGAAAATGTGCCTATTATTGCGGCAGCCAAAAGCTTCACTCGCATGTTCGAAGAACGGATCATTGCTTGCCTCTCGTGTGTTAAGTGCTAAGGCGTCGACGGGATGTTTGCCCTCCGTCGGGCCTAATAGATCTGGCAGATGTGAGCAGGTCACGTTCGTCACCTGCTGCAACAAGATGCCTTTGTTCTAAGCACTATGGCTAGATCGCAAGCAAAAATGACAGAAGTGTTTCTGTAATGTTAAAGAAAGACTTCTGAAAAATAACGAGCTTGTCATTTATCAAGCCAGTCACTTTTGTCCAAGAAGCTTTTTTTAATCAGTCGACGGATATCCAAGGCCTGAGGGTTGCGTGTGAGCGTTGACTTTATAACAAGATAGACATCTTTATCTTCCAAGTCTTCGAGAAATCCTGGCACGAGCGTGATGTTTCTGTCCATTTTACGGCTGTAATCTGGCAACACACCAATGCAGGCCCCCCCAACCACCAGGCCGCGGGAGAAATTGTAGTTCTTGGCTCTGGTCGTCCCTCCTCGGTGGCCGGAAATTATAGAGGCCCAATTTTTGGAACCCGAGAGAATGTCATCGTCCCAAGGAAGAACGAGCATAAAATTCTGTAGGTCATCACTCGCCACTGGGACCGTGACACTTCTTGAGTAGCGGCTTGAGATAAATAACGCGTGTCCGATCCGGCCAAGCCGTTCGAACCTGTACTCGGGGTAGCGATCGAAGGCATCGTCATCAGATGGTGTCACGAGAACAATACCCACATCGACGTCACATCCATTGAGCATTTTCGGGGTGCACTCAGAGTGGATCTCCAGTTGCATTTCAGCATGATCCCGAACGTAGGCGACGAGATCTCGATTGACGATATCGCTGAGTACCGGTTCTGTGATCGCAAGCGTGAGCCCCGGGATGCCCGTGTCGCCGGCTTTTCCAAGGCCCTCAGGGCCAAAAAGTTGCGAAAGGTAATGGCTGACCTTGTCGCCTATTCGAGTCAGAGCAAGCTTGTTGTTTTTATAGACGAATACAGGAGAACCGATGTGCTCCTCTAGCTTTTCCAGGCGCCTCCGAAGGCCTACTACAGGTAGGTTGAGCGCCCTGGCTGCCTGTTTAAAATTTGCACAACGTACGGTTGAGAAAAATTCTAGCGCTAACTGTTTATCAATTGGCAGATCATCCAATATGTCAGGAATGCAAGAAACAGTAATGCCAGTAGATGTTTCATTTTGTGTAGCCATTTATTCCCCCTTGTGCGGGGAGAATTTATCTCAATGTGGATCTGCAGTTCCCGATACTATCAATATTGTAATTTCCGCGTAATCTAATTGTTATTTGGCGAGGTTGATTTCAATAAAGTAATTATGAGGAAATCTTTTTGATATTTTGGCGTGCTAGGTTTTCCGTAAAGTTTTAACCCTATAATCGGCATCTGCTCCCCAGTTTTCTACCGACATTTGATTCACTTTTTTTTCACCTTTGCTTCCATAGTCTCAGCACATGGAAACCAAATGCCCGCCTCTTGTATTTTTGCTGTTCCGATATTTAGGCGTCGGATCAATAGCGACAGCGATACATTATGCAATCTTCTTGGCGCTTATCGAAGCGGAGCTTGCTGATCCCGTGTCGGCCAGTATATGTGGCAGCATGGTAGGTGCTATTGCAAGCTTCATCGGTAATCGAGCGCACTGTTTTAAGGCAGATGGTTCTCGAGTGCTCCAGCCTATTAGGTTCACACTTGTCGCTCTGGCAGCAAACCTAGGTAACGGAGTGGGTATTTGGGTACTCATTAAATTAAGTTTCTCACCGCTTATCGCCCAGGCCTTAGTGACTATAGCCCTTACGGCACTTGGATTCATTGCACATCGTTTCTGGACATTCAGCCATGCAGACATTAAATCGGTTTCCCGAGCGCCCTGATCCCTTGTTGACCATTGTGGTTCCCTGCTTTCAAGAAGAAGACACCATTCCAGAGTTCCACCAACGCGTTACCAAAGTTGTTAAGCGGCTACCTGTTTCTTGCGAGATTCTCTACATCGACGATGGCAGCAATGATGGTACTGCAGAGCTGCTGCGTGAGTATCAGGATGGCTCGGCTGTTCGATGCCTTTTCCTGAGTCGAAACTTTGGAAAGGAGGCCGCGTTGAGGGCTGGGATAGATCATGCTCGCGGCAGCGCGCTCATCTTCATTGACGTCGACTTGCAAGATCCGCCTGAGCTCATTCCCGGCATGGTGGAGTTCTGGCAAAAGGGTTATGACGTGGTGAACATGCAGCGCAATCTGAGAACCGGCGATTCGCTTTTCAAGCGCATGAGCGCTCGAGCCTACTATTGGGTCATGCAGCGTCTGGTGGATAAAGTGGATTTGCCCGCCGATGTCAGCGATTTTCGCTTGATTGGACCCGCTCCGCTTGCAGCTATTCGAGCATTGGATGAGCGTTCCAGCATCCTTAAGGGCATGATCGGCTGGGTAGGCTTTCGCACCTTTGAACTACCCTATAATCGCGCTGTTCGTCATGCAGGGAGCAGCAAGTGGAACGTGGCTGGACTAATCAATCTTGCCATCGAGAGCATTCTCAGTTTTTCTCGCAAGCCGCTGCGTATCTTCAGTCTCGCTAGCTTTGCACTCTTCGTTTCCAGCTTCTGCTACATGCTCGCAGCCCTCGTGGCTGGTAGTTTCGATGTCCATCATCTGCTCGTCGGAATGGCCTCATTTATGTGCGTCGGTGTCGCCATGGTGGGGGAGTACCTTGGCCTGACACTCGCAGAGGTTAAGCGCCGCCCCCAGTATTTCTTGAAAAACAGTCCCAAAGCGGAGTGCGCGTCTATCCACCCTTCGGTCTCATCGTTCGAGGGTAAGAAATGCTGAGTTTGAAGAGGGAGCAGACGTTATGGCGGATATTGGGCGCTATTTTGGTCCTACGTTTATCAGGATTGGGTGTCTACCCCCTGATGGACACATCGGAGGCCCGTTATGCCGAAATGGCGCGAAAAATGGTCGAGCTGAATGACTGGATCACGCCCATGTTCGATTACGGGGTACCGTTTTGGGGCAAACCACCACTGTCTTTCTGGACGCAAGCCGCGAGCATGACGATCTTCGGGGTCAATGAGTTCGCTGCTCGATTCCCTGCATGGCTGCTGCACCTGGCTAGCTGTTTCATCATCATCAAGCTCGGTACGCAGCATTTCTCGCGTAACGCGGGCATTTGGGCGGCAATAATCTTTTCCAGCACAACGCTTGGCTTGGTCTCCAGCGGAGTCGTACTGACCGACCCCGTTCTATCGTTCTCAATTTTGCTGGCCAGTTATGGGTTCTGGCGTTGGATGCAATGCGCCGACAAAGCGTACGCCTATCTGATGTTCGCAGGTTTGGGGCTAGGTCTGCTTGCTAAAGGCCCGCTGACCCTGGTGCTAGTAGGGGCGCCGGCATTCCTCTGGATCGTGATTTACAAGGAATGGAAACGGGTGCTAAGGCTACCTTGGGCTGGCGGCCTGGGTCTTATGCTCGGCATCTCTGTGCCTTGGTACGTCTTGGCTGAGATGAAGACACCAGGCTTTATGGAGTACTTTTTCGTTGGTGAGCACTGGAGCCGTTACGTCGTTAGCAACTGGGCTGGTGATCTTTACGGCAGCGCCCACGCCAAGCCATACGGGACCATCTGGCTACAGCTCGGGTTAGCGCTTCTTCCGTGGGTATTCTTCCTTCCATTGCTGATCCGTAGGCGTGCGTCGCTGCAGCGGTTTGAGGCCTACCTCTGGCTCTGGGCGCTGGCTACTCCGGTCTTCTTCACGTTCGCCGGCAACATTCTGTGGACCTACCTGCTTCCTGCGCTCCCAGCCTGGGCTTTGCTGCTGTCGGGCCGGGTCAGCGATACCGGCCCGAAGACTACATGGGCTGCTGCTATGAGTGCTTTGATATTGCCAATGATAGGAGCGGGCATAATTTACGCTGGCGCAATGGAAACGCGGCCTCAGAATCAGCGGGATGTGATCCAGGCTTGGCTCAATGCTCAGTCTACTCAGCCGGGCCCCCTGATCTATCCGGGACGCCGGTCGTACTCATCCGAGTTCTACAGCACTGGCAAATCCGAGCACATCAAGGATCCTGCCAAATGGCCAAGCAGTGGCTTGTTTTATCTATCGAGGCGCTTGCGCGACAGCAATGCTGAGCTGCCTACCGGCCTGGAGTGCACCAAGATCACAGAAGCCAACGCCAGCCAACTACTGCTATGCCGTTGGAACGCCGACGAGAAAAATGCCCAAAGCCTCGCCATAGAAAGCAGCACGAAAACTTATCAGAAGAACGAGGGCTAAATTTAGGATGAAAAAAAGCCAGGTATTAACCTGGCTTTTTTGTTGACTGCTACCCTCATCAGAGTTCCTAGTTTATCGTCGATCAGTTATCGGACTTTTCCTTGGCATCTTTGCGCTCTTTTTGTTTCTCTTGAGCGACCTGCTGCTTTTTCTGATCCGATGAATCATCGCTCCATATGCGTGCCTGCTCAGCCCGGAAATTTTCGTTGAATTTTTTCGCTCGATCAAATCCGTCTTCAGCATGGGCGGTAGTCATCAGACCGAACAGCAAGCTTCCAAGAGCGATAGATTTTACAAATTTCATGTTGAACCTCGGTATTTACTAGACCTCCCTGACTAGGGGTCTTTGTTGTTTTGTAGTTTAGGGAAGCGAAGCTAACGACAAGGTGAGGTATTAATTACAATTCCGTAATTTTAGCGTGCGGCAGGATGCGTTCTAAGTCTGGATCTGGAAGGATCAGACCTATCGCCGGAATTGCTGAAAGAAAATTTCAGTTATCCAGTAAATTACAATTTTGATATCTACCACCGTAGTTTCGTGCGGCATTGCAGTCCGCACCAGGAGATAGCTATGAATGAAATTGAGCCTTGGGCAGTTGCCATGAATGATTTTCGCCGCTGCGCTGAAAATCTTTCTGCCCAGGTCGATGAGCTGACATCTCAGACACGGCTTTCTAGCGCTGTCTTGGAGAGGTCGAACGAGATGGTGGAGCAGGTAGAGGCTATAGGTCGGCAGATTCACGGGGAGGTTCGGAAGGCTGAGAAGGCTTGGTCCGATGGTGAAGAGGTCGCCTTACGCGCCGCGACAAAAGCGTACTCTGCCGCTTACCGTGGAGTCGACAGTGCCATCCAGCCTCTCATTTCAGAGCTTTCGATCGCTACCAGTGCCGCGAATGCTTCGCTCGCAGAACTCAAGCGTGCACCGGCACTGGCCAAGCGTTACGTAATGGTGGTGGCGACAGCATTTTTCATCCTGGCATTGATCTGTTCGTACTCGACCATGCGTCTGATTGATGCAGCCGGCCGTGTGAGCGCTCAAGAAAAGGTCAACGCTCAATATTTCTCACAGCTTTGGAAAAACGCCAACCCAGAAGAGCAACAGATCATAAAGTCAGTGATTTTAAGGGCCCCGATGGATCCTGTGGTCCTTAGGGACTGATGCTCTGGAATAAAGCAAAAGGCCCGTCTATTGACGGGCCTTTTTGATCACGCGATCGAGGCGGCGCTCATCGTAGAGTGGTTGAGCTGGGGTTGAGGAAAGTTAAGGTGAAACCAGGTGAAGTTTTCATCAGTCACTTCCACACCCGCCGAACCTTGGTGCAGGCTCATAATCGATTGAACGATGGCCAAGCCAAGCCCTGTACCACCTTCACTCCGTGCTCGGCTCTTGTCCACGCGGTAGAACCGTTCAAACAAATGGGCATGGTGTTCTTTAGCAATCCCGCGCCCCGGGTTGCCCACGCTTAAAGTAGTACCGTTTGCACTGCGGTGTACCTTCACGTAGACCGTGCGACCTCGGGGGCAGTATCGGATAGCATTTGATAGCAGATTCGAGACGGCACGCTGAATCATCAGACGATTACCGCGCACGGCGTCGTCGCTGCCCGAAATCTGGAGTTGGATCTCGCCGTCTTCAGCCGAAATACTGAAGAGATCGCAAACACGCTGAATCTCATCGACCAAGGATACGGTTTCGAACTCAACCATGGATGCAGGATGACTGACCTGCGCTAGGAACAACATGTCGGAAACCATACGGCTCATCCGATCCAGTTCTTCTGTGCAGGACTCGAGAACCTCGCGGTACTCGGACAGCGACCGCTCTCGGGTCAGGGCAACCTGGGCTTTCCCCATCAGATTGGACAATGGTGCTCTGAGCTCATGGGCAAGGTCATCAGAGAACTGCGAAAGCTGCTGAACCCCATCGTCCAGTCGAGCCAGCATGATATTGATTCCGTCTGCGAGCTCTTTGAGCTCTGCCGGCATTCCATCTGCCGGCAGGCGATGCTCGAGGCTCTCGGTCGAAATTTTGGAGGCAACCTTCAGGAACTTTGTTAAGGGCAGCAGGCCACGTCGCACAGTCCACCAGCCAATAGCTAGGATGAGCAAGAGAATAACGGGGGACATCATCAGAGCCCAGGTAAGCAGTGCGTCGAGCAGAGCCTCATTGGATGACTGGTCCATAGTCATGTAGACGCTTACTTCGGTGCCATCATCCAAGCGCATTACGCGGGACGTGCTGAGTAGTGGGCGGCCCTGGGTGTCGCGCCACTCATGTTCTTGCGCCGTCGCTCCAGCGTTGAATTTGCGTACCTCTAGATTCACCTGCTTCGAGCCGATCGAGAGCAGCGGCTGTCTGCTCGTTGTTGAATCGAAGATGCTCACATACAGATTATTGTGGCCCATGACCAGATCAACGAGCTGGTGCGCGTCTGCATTGACCCCGGAGATATCCGAGATGGTAGAAAGGTTGTGAGCCATTCCTTCCATTTTCACTTCGAGGTCAGTTCTGGCGTTTCTTTCAAGAGCTTGACCCACCATCAGGTACCCGAAGGTGGCGAACAGAAGCAGCAACCCTGCGCTCATCAATCCAACTTTTAATCCTAGCTTCGCAGCCAGGCTGAAAGGCCTCATGCGCGCTCCTCAAAAACGTACCCAACGCCTCGAAGCGTATGAATTAGCTTGGTTTCAAATGGATCATCAATCTTCGAGCGTAAGCGCCGAATAGCGACATCGATGACATTGGTGTCGCAGTCAAAATTCATGTCCCATACCAACGAGATGATCTGTGAACGGGTCAGCGCTTCGCCCGCTCTGCTCATGAGCAGATGCAGGAGGGCAAACTCCTTGGTGGTGAGGTCGATGCGTGTGCTGCCGCGAAAGACTCTATGCCGTACGGAGTCAAGCTCCAGGTCGGCAATTTTAAGTAGGGTCTTCTCGACCAACTCATCACCGCGCCTCTGCAATGAGCGAATACGGGCTAACAACTCTGGAAACTCGAACGGCTTCACGAGATAGTCATCAGCCCCGCCGTCCAAGCCTTTGAGCTTGTCATTTATGCGCCCGCGGGCAGTCAGCATGATGATGCGCACTCTACTGGTTTTCCGGATGGTCTCCAACAAGTCCCAGCCATCAATACCTGGGAGGTTAACATCCAGTAGAACGAGCGAGTAGTCGTTGGTATAGAACTGGTGCAAGGCGTCAACGCCATTATGCACGATGTCTACGATGTATCCGCTTTCGGATAGGCCCTGCTGAAGATATTCAGCAGTTTTAATTTCGTCTTCCACTATTAAAATGCGCATAACCTATCTCAAAGTATGGGAAGGAGTTGGCCTAATCCACAAAAAGCTTTCATTTTTTGAAAGTTTAGCCGAGGGCATATAGTGTGGTATTCGCTACTTCTGTGCGTACGCCTTGGTCACCTGATTGCACTCGAATCTTAACGCGAAGAAGGTAGCTGCGGCGAAATCCTACAAATTTGTAATGTAGTAGCAAGACTGCTGACAGTCACGCTGACTTACCTTCCTCAGCATAGCGGATCCTGCGGCTTCCAGCGGCTTTCTGCGCTGGTGGTTGAGGAGGATTCGGCCGTTCACGGACAGCATTTCTGCCAGAACAGTTGGGGCCTGCGCGCGGCACCCAATGACACCTTGGCAGGCGTCGCTAATTTGACTCAGCGATCAGGGCCTCTCTGCATTAGACGTGCTTGTCTTTTCATCCCAAGTAGGCAGGGAATCTACTCTGCAATTACAATCTGTTACATGTCCAAATTGTAATTGCACCATCATCTTGTCGTCAGCCGCCTTTGTTATTTTGACCGCAGCACGCAGGCAGCGCTGCTTTGGGGCGTTATGCTCCGAAAATCTGCTCACGCCGATGCATTCGCCTTAGAACCATCTGCTCCTTTGGTAAGGTGAATTTTAGCGCCCTGTTTAGGGCGCTTTTTTTATTAATGGACTTATCATGAAAACAACTAGATCTGCTATCGCCGTGTTCATGCTTTTTTCCGCGCTGTCGACAAATGCCCACAGTAGTATGCAGGCCAATGAGGAACTTGAGCGGTCTGCCAAAGACGCTACCGCGCGCTACGCACAGAGCACGAAGAAGCCTATGCCTGAAGTTGAAGACTACGCTTACGGTATAAAGTTGGACGTTAGTAAGCTAGTGTACGTATCGCCTAACGTTCGTCAATGTGGCAGCGTCAATAGCATGATGAGCTATGAGGATTCTAAAGGTGAACTACACATGGTTCGCTACTTGGTGAATGGTGAGTGCATAAATAGTCGGTGAGCAACCACAACTGGGTGCTCCCAAGCATTGGCTCACAGGTGTTCGCAAATTACTCCCGCTCATTGACACTTTCGACTTGGAAGGTGTCAATGGCGGTCAGAAGTTACCGACTGATGTCAGTGGGTCGGCGATGGAGTACTTTCGTGGAACGATTCGCGCTCGATCTGAATGGTGCAGTGGTGTATTTCAAATGCACTGCTGACAGCGTCGACGACAGCCGCCAGTACAGTGTCTGCATCTGCTGAGTCCCGCACTACAACGTGCGATGTCAGTACGTTACTGCCACTACTCACCGCCCAAACGTGCAGATCATGGACGCCAGTCACCCCCTCGACACTGAGGATAGTGGACTCGATTGCCTCAACTTCCAGGCCTCTGGGAACCCCTTCCATAAGAATGCCCAAGCTCTCGCGAAGCAATTGCCATGTGCGCGGCAATACCCATAAGCCAATTGCAACGGCGACAATCGTGTCTACCCAGCCCCACCCCGTGAACCGGATAATGAGAGCTGCGATGATCACGCCCACCGAGCCGAGCATATCGCTCCAGACTTCGAGGTAGGCCCCCTTGACGTTGAGGCTCTCATTGCTGGCAGATGCGAGTAGTCGCATCGAAATGAGATTCACGATCAATCCAGCGATCGCGATCCACATCATCGCCCCGGTGGCGATCTCCGCGGGCATGAAGAAACGCTGGTAGGCCTCATACAAGATGTACATTGCCACCAAGAAAAGCAGCACGGCGTTAAATGTGGACGCGAGAATCTCCAGGCGCGCATAGCCAAAGGTTCTTTTCTGGTCCGCGGGACGCTTGGCAATCTGAAGTGCAATCAATGAGATCGCCAAAGCGGCGGTGTCCGTAAACATGTGAGAAGCGTCCGACAAAAGCGCTAGGCTGCCGGTTATCCACGCGCCAATTACCTCTGCGATCATGAAGCTGCCAGTCAAGGCTAGCGCCATGACCAGCTTTTTCTGATGCCCTTCACGCACCGCAGCACTACCATGATCATGATTTGACCCCACGTATTTCTCCTTGTGTAGAGCTCTAGTCGCGTTGTCTTTTCTGGCTAGCTTGCCTTAGAGAGCTGCTTGACCACACTGGCTGCAGAATCTTGCTCCGGCACTCATTGGAGAGCCGCAGGCGGAGCAACCATTTGTTAGTGGTACTCCGCAGTTTAGACAAAAACGCGCTGACGGTTCGTTTGTGGTCCTGCACTGCCTACAGTTCTGTGGAGCTTTGATTGAGGATTGGGCTGCCGGGGGTGTGCCGTCGATTGAATGATTGCGACTTTCGCAGTTTTGAGGATCATCACGCCGCTCGTGTCGAGCGCTTCCATGCCCCCTGTCGTGGTGTTTGCCGCCGCTGTGGCTCCCTCGACCGTGATTGCTACCCAAGAGATCTTTGAAAAACTTCATGACGTTCGCCCTCATTAATGGGTGATCTACGAGCGGTGTCGGATAAATGATCATCCGCTCAAGAACATGGACTTCTAATTAGTGATCTAAGTTCAAATGTAACGCGCGATAGATCTAGGGATTCTCCGATCAAGTCAGCACAGACCATCTGAGCTGTGCTGAAATAGCCCTCCGCCCAACTGCCCCCCGAGCAAGCCTCCACCCCATGAGTCAGATGAGTTTTTCCGATTTCGAGTACGCCGGTAAGCGCAAGCAA